>JAJKJU010000287.1 GCA_021153565.1 Rhizobacter sp. | reverse complement strand
GCCCGCTCATCACGCCAAAAGACCCCTGCTCGTCGTTGCAAATGCTCGCCATAGCCCTGGCTATGGCTGCGCTTTGCGCCTAGATCAGGCGCCTTTTGACGCGCTGCTCGGGCATGCTCGAAAAACTCTCAGCCTCTAAGGTCGTCCAGGCCATCACGATTACAAAAGTCACAGAACCGTTCACGTGAAAACCCTCCGCCTTCAACTTCGCTTTCTTATTCCCCTTCTGCTGACATTGGTAGCAGCCGCCTACCTGGCGTTGCCTCTGATGGATCAGCTCACGCTCAGGTGGTTCGCGCGGGACTTGAACACCCGGGGTGAACTCGTCGCCAACACGCTGTCCGACCCGATCGGCGAATCGCTGGCGCAAGACAACCGCAAGCGGCTGCAGTCGCTGATCGACCGGGCCATCCAGGATGAGCGCATGGTGGCCATCGGGCTGTGCACGCCCGATGGGACCATGCTTGTGCGCACGGCACAGTTTCCAAAGACACTGACTTGCGGCAGCGCCAATCTGATGGCGCAGCAGCCCGATCCGCGCTTGCGCATCGAAGGCGGACCGGTGCATGTCGGCATCCACCCGGTAACGACTGAAACCGGGCGCATCGCGGACCTCGTGCTGCTGCATGACCTGAGCTTCGTCGACCGCCGCAGCCTCGACACCCGTCGCTACTTGATCATCCTCATCTCCTGCCTGGGCCTCGCCATGGCGCTCATCACGATGGTGGTGGCTCAGTTGAGCTGGCGCGGCTGGGTGTCGGGCGTGCGTGCCATCATGCGCGGCGAGGGCTTGCTGAGCCCGATGCTGGGGCCGACCAATGGCAACTCGCAGCCGCCGCCGGAACTGCAGCCCTTCGCAGCAGACCTGCGTGCCCGGCTGCGCGACCTGGAGGACGAATACCGCCGTGCCCAGGGCCCTGAGGCCGAATGGAATCCGGAGAAGCTTCGCAACTTGCTGCATACCCGGCTGCGAGGTGATCAGGTGATCGTGGTGTCCAACCGCGAGCCCTACATCCACGAGATGGAGGGCGACCATATCGTCGTCAAGCGCCCCGCGAGCGGGCTGGTGACGGCCGTCGAGCCGGTGATGCGCGCCTGCTCGGGCACATGGATCGCGCACGGCAGCGGAAACGCCGATCGCAAGGCGGTCGATTCGCACGACCGAGTGCGAGTGCCGCCGGGCCAGGAGGACTACACGCTCAAGCGCCTGTGGCTCACGGCCGAGGAAGAGAAGGGCTACTACTACGGCTTCGCCAATGAAGGTCTGTGGCCGCTGTGCCACGTGGCCCACGTGCGGCCGGTATTCCGCGAAAGCGACTGGCAGGCCTACCGCGAAGTGAACCAGCGGTTCGCGGATGCGGTGGTGGCCGAGTCGCGCAGTGAAGACCCGATCGTGCTGGTGCAGGACTACCACTTTGCGCTGCTGCCTGCGATGATTCGCGCCAGGCTTCCGCGCGCGACCATCCTGACCTTCTGGCACATCCCATGGCCCAACCCCGAATCCTTTGGCATATGCCCATGGCGCCGCGAATTGCTGCAGGGCATGCTGGGCAGCACCATCCTTGGTTTTCACACGCGCTACCACTGCAAGAACTTCCTGGAGACTGTGGATCGCTACCTCGAGGCGCGCATCGAGCATGAGCATTCGACGATCTCGTTTCAGCAGGACACGACCTTGATTGCCGACTATCCGATCTCCATCGAATGGCCCAACGAGGAAGTGGTGGCGTCGTGGCCATCCATCGAGGCATGCCGCAGGAGATTGTTCGATCGGCTGAACCTCGGACCCGACCACAAGGTCGCCGTGGGCGTCGACCGCTTCGACTACACCAAGGGCATTCTCGAGCGGCTGCATGCGGTGGAGCGCATGCTGGAGAAGTACCCCGAATGGATCGGGCGATTCACCTTCGTGCAGGTGGCGGCGCCGTCGCGCAGTTCGCTGGAGGAATACAAGTCTTTCCAGGACCGCATCCACAACGTCACGGTGCGCATCAACGAGCGCTTCGGCCGGGCGGGCTACGCACCTGTGCATCTGCTCGCGCAGCATTTCGGACACGACGCCGTCAACCAGCTGTACCGCGGCGCCGACGTGTGCGTGGTGACGAGCCTGCACGACGGCATGAATCTCGTGTGCAAGGAATTCGTGGCGGCGCGCGACGACCAGCAGGGCGTGCTCATCCTGAGCCGCTTCGCCGGGGCGGCGCGCGAAATGCCCGAGGCCTTGATCGTCAATCCGTACCACGTCGAAGAGACGGCGGACGCCTTGCTGCGCGCCATCACCATGCCGGCGGCGGAGCAGCACGAGCGCATGGCAAGCCTGCGCATGACGGTGCGCGAATTCAACGTCTACCGATGGGCTGGCCGCATGCTGGCCGATGCGGGCCGCACGCGCTTGCGCGAGCGGATCGAAGCACGTGTTCAACGACACCAGGACTCTCACATCGATGCGGCACCTCTTCTCACCCGAGGGTGATCAGGCCCTGGACGCCGTGATGCGGTTGTCGCCGCTGTTGGCGTTCGATTTCGATGGAACGCTCGCGCCGATCGTGGCTCTGCCGCACGAGGCGAGGGTTCCTGCTGCGGTGTCGCAAGCACTTGCGCATTTGGGCGCGCGCTGGCCGGTGGCGATCATCACCGGCCGCAGCGTGGCGGACGTGGAACCCCGGCTCGGTTTCCATCCGCGGTACATCATCGGAAACCACGGCGCGGAGGATCCCGAACTCGGACCGCCGTCATCGGCGTCCCAGGCGCTCGACTCGATCCGGCATCGCATCGAGGCTCGATCCGAGGTTCTGCGTCGAAGCGGCATCGTTGTCGAGGACAAGCAGTACTCGCTCGCTTTGCACTACCGCCTCACGCATGACCCCGGCGCGGCGCTGGTGTGCATCGAGGAATTGCTTCAGGGGGTGGAGCCGGCGGTGAAGCGCTTCGGCGGGAAGTGCGTGGTGAACGTGATGGCGACCGGGCTGCCCGACAAAGGTGATGCGCTCGCGTCGCTGGTGCAGCGCGAACAAGCGGGCGGGGCGGTTTTCGTCGGTGACGATGTCAACGACGAGGCGGTCTTCATGCGCGCCACACCGCACTGGCTCACGATCAAGATCGGGCGGGAAGATCCGCTGTCGCGCGCGATGTTCTTCTTGGACAGCGACGCGGAACTGGTGGAGGTTCTTGAGCGAATGCAGGCGCTGGCGGGGACTTGAGGATTTGGCCAGAAACAATCCGGGCCAAATCCTGACTCTTCCTGGTCGCGCCTTGCATCGAATCCGGCATTCACCGAAGTGACATGGGTTCGTATCCCGCGTTGAATCGATCCGGCTTGAATTCACGCCGAATTCCCTTACATCGAAGGAATCGAGAGGATTAACCATGCGACTTGACAAACTCACGACCAAGTTCCAAGAAGCCCTGGCCGATGCCCAAAGCCTGGCCGTCACGCGCGACAACCCCTACATCGAGCCGGTGCATTTGCTCGCCGCGATGCTGGCCCAGCCCGATGGTCCGAAGGCATTGCTCGAACGTGCCGGGGTGAACACCGCGAAGCTGCAAGCCACGCTCGAACGAGAAATCAACAAGCTGCCCCAGGTGCAAGGCGGCGAACAGGTTCAGGCCAGCCGGGAACTCGGAGCCTTGCTGCAGGCCGCGGAAAAAGAAGCCTCAAAGCGAAGTGACCAGTTCATCGCGAGCGAGATGTTTCTGTTGGCCGCAGCCGATAGCAAGACGCTCGGGCCCCTGGTCAAGGAACACGGCCTGAGTCGCAAGGCCCTGGAAGCCGCCATCGACGCGGTGCGCGGCGGACACAAGGTTGACAGCGCCGAAGCTGAAGGCCAGCGCGAGGCTTTGAAGAAATACACGCTCGACCTCACCGAGCGAGCCAGAAAAGGCAAGCTCGACCCGGTGATTGGCCGTGACGACGAAATCCGCCGTGCTATCCAGGTGCTGCAGCGTCGCACCAAGAACAACCCGGTGCTGATCGGCGAGCCTGGCGTGGGCAAGACGGCCATCGTCGAAGGCCTGGCCCAGCGAATCGTCGCGGGCGAAGTGCCCGACTCGCTCAAGAGCAAGCGCGTGCTGGTGCTCGACATGGCCCTGCTGCTTGCAGGCGCAAAATTCCGTGGAGAGTTCGAGGAGCGCCTCAAGTCCGTGCTGAAGGAAGTCGCGCAGGACGAAGGCCAGACCATCGTCTTCATCGACGAGATCCACACGATGGTGGGCGCCGGCAAGGCCGAGGGCGCCATCGACGCGGGCAACATGCTGAAGCCGGCCTTGGCGCGCGGCGAACTGCATTGCATCGGCGCGACCACGCTTGATGAATACCGCAAGTACATTGAAAAAGACGCGGCGCTGGAACGCCGCTTCCAGAAGATCCTCGTGGGCGAGCCCACTGTGGAGGCGACCATCGCCATCCTGCGCGGCCTGCAGGAAAAATATGAGGTTCACCACGGTGTAGAGATCACCGACCCGGCCATCGTAGCCGCGGCAGAGCTGAGCCATCGCTACATCACCGATCGCTTCCTGCCCGACAAGGCCATCGACTTGATCGACGAAGCGGCAGCCAAGGTCAAGATCGAGATCGACTCGAAGCCGGAGGCGATCGACAAGCTCGACCGCCGCTTGATCCAGTTGAAGATTGAGCGTGAAGCGGTCAAGCGCGAGAAGGACGAGGCGTCGAAGAAGCGGCTCGGCCTGATCGAGGTGGAAATCGAGCGACTGAACCGCGAGATTGCCGACCTGGAAGAGATATGGAAGGCCGAGAAGGCCGCGGCGCAAGGATCTGCTCACGTGAAGGAGGAGATCGACCGCATTCGCACGCAGATCGAGGAATTCAAGCGCAAAGGCGACTTCAACAAGGTGGCAGAGCTGCAATACGGCAAGCTGCCCGAACTCGAGCGTACGCTGAAAGAAGCGCAAGCCAAGGAAGCGAAGAAGGGAGCCGAGCCGGGCCGTCCCCAGCTGCTGCGCACGATGGTGGGCGCTGAAGAAATCGCCGAAGTCGTGGCGCGCGCCACGGGCATTCCGGTGTCCAAGCTGATGCAGGGCGAGCGCGAGAAGCTGCTGCAGATGGAAGCAAAGCTCCACGAGCGAGTGGTGGGGCAGGACGAAGCCATCACCGCGGTGGCGAATGCGATTCGCCGCTCACGTTCGGGCATTGCAGACCCGAATCGTCCGACGGGGTCGTTCCTGTTCCTGGGCCCCACCGGCGTGGGCAAGACGGAGCTGTGCAAGGCCTTGGCGGGCTTCTTGTTCGACAGCGAAGACCACATGATCCGCGTCGACATGAGCGAGTACATGGAAAAGCATTCGGTGAGCCGCCTGATCGGTGCGCCGCCGGGGTATGTAGGCTACGACGAAGGCGGCTATCTGACCGAGTCCGTGCGCCGAAAGCCTTACAGCGTGCTGCTTCTTGATGAAGTCGAGAAGGCACATCCGGATGTGTTCAATGTCCTGCTGCAGGTATTGGACGATGGCCGACTGACCGATGGTCAAGGCCGCACGGTCGACTTCAAGAACACGGTGATCGTGATGACGTCCAATCTCGGGTCGCACGAAATCATGCGGCTGGCGGGCCAAGACAGCGAGACGATCCGAGATGCGGTGTGGGTCGAGGTGAAGCAGCACTTCCGTCCGGAGTTCCTGAACCGCATCGACGAGACGGTGGTCTTCCACGCGCTCGACGCGAAGAACATCGAGGCCATCGCGAAGATCCAGTTGAAGGTGCTGGAGTCGCGCCTGGAAAAGATGGAAATGAAGCTCGACGTGTCGCCGTCGGCGCTGGCCCAACTGGCGAAGGCGGGGTTCGATCCGGTCTTTGGTGCGCGGCCCTTGAAGCGGGCCATTCAACAGCACGTCGAGAACCCGGTGGCAAAGCTGATCCTCGAAGGGAAGTTCGCGCCGAAGGATGTGATTCCGGTGGGTATCGAAGCGGGCGAGTTTGTCTTCCGGCGAACTGTCCACTGAGAGGCTGAGAGTATTTCGATCATGCCCGCTCATCACGTCAAAGACCCCTGCTCGTCGTTGCAAATGCTCGCCATAGCCCGGGCTATGGCTGCGCTTTGCGCCTAGATCAGGTGCCTCTTGACGCGCTGCTCGGGCACGCTCGAAAAACTCTCAGCCTCTGATCGCCCGGCGGATTTCAGCTGCTGGGCGCTTCGAACAGTGCATCCATCCGCATGATTTGCAGCCTCGCCAGCGTGAGGTTGGCATGGGTCTTGTCGAGCACTGCGTGCATGGCGAGGCCGGGATGCTTGGGCACTGCGCGCAGCACCAAGTGATGCGCGCCCAACGTGATGGCTGCTTCAGGCAATGCATGACCCAGGCCCAAGGTGCGGCTGGTGGTCAGCATGGCCGCCAGCAAGTCCGAGCCGTGCGTTGCCAGATCTTCCGGCCCCGGACTTGCGCCCGCGTGCCTGAGGTCGTTGCCGGTGGCGACTTCGAAAATACACACGCTCACCATGCCGGTGAGTTCGCTCAACTGCTGCACGTAGCGGCTCAGAGGGTCGAGTGATGCGGCATCGCGTGAACTCTGGCTGGGCACGGGCGGCATGGGCCTCAACGGCAGTGGAGCACTTGACCGATGCCCGGTTTCTTGCGCAGAACGTTGCAAGGCCCCTTGCGCCATGGGCGGAGCGAACGACGACTGCCGTGTCGCAGCCAATCCTTTCGGCTGCGCGCCATAGCCCGCGGCTGGCGGCGATCCGGATGCCGGCGATGCGCCCGAGCGCATCTCCTGCCGCAGGCGGCCCCAAGTGCTGCTGATGAAATTCCACGCGTCTGCAGGCCTTGTCACATGCGGCGTGGTGCGCACATTGACGCCGGTGCCGCGCCCGAGCTCCATGCCCTGCGTCACCAGCGCGTTGGCAGGGGACAGGGGCAGGAGCAGCAGATTCCGATTGGGCCATGGCCCGGTGATCATGTCGTCGTGCAGCGGCTTGAAGATGCCGGTGATCGAATGGCCCGGCACGTCGCCGACGAGGATCACGCTGAGCGTACTGAAGCCAAGCAGGGTGCGCGCAAGTGCATGGCGCGAGGTGGTGTCGGCATCGGCTTCGGTCGAGTAGACGCGCAGTGCCTTGCCTTCGGCGGTAGGCAGTTCGACGAACTCAAGCGTGGCGAGTGTGTTGCCGTGGCCCTGTCGACGGATTACCAGCTTCTGCACTGCGCCCTTGCTCGCTGCGGCGATGCCTGCGAGCAGCTTGCGCGACGAATGCGTGGCCACGTCGTGGATGGCGATGAACTCGGGGTGGAGATGCTCGAACTGCTGCTGCATCGCGGGCCCCGCGTCGCAGGTGACGAACAGTTCGCGCAGGTGATCGCCGACGAGGCGGCCGACGTCTTTTTGCTCGGCCTCCAGGTACGCGTCTTCATCGCGCACGATCTGCGTTTGCGCTCGCGTGGATTGCCAGGCTTCAGGCTCTTTGGCGGCCTGCTCGTCTGGCGGTTGGGAGGCAGTCCAGGCGGAGCCTCCGGGATTGGGAAGGTTCATGGTTCGATTCCCTGCCAGAGAAGATGCGCTTCTGTCTTGGGCAGTGTAGGTGAGCAGGCCCCTCGCGGAGGCCGCAAATTTCATGATTCCACAGCCCGGTCAGGGCGACCATCCCACGATGTTGGGATGGAGTTGCGCCGATGGAGCATGTTGCGTGGCCCATACTTTCCAATCGCAGACGGCCACCAGTGTCGCGTCAAGCCACAGGTGTCGGCTGCTCGCTTGCTCTCGAAGCGCATTGCGGCGTTGCGCCTCCTCGCCATAGCGACGGCTATGACTCGTCGGCGCGCCTTGCACTGCGCTGCGACAGCGGCGCGAATCAACCGACACTTGTGGCTTGACGCGACACTAGAATGCTCCGTCCCATCACCTCCTATCGCCGACCAAAGGTTTCTTGACTTGAAGCCAATACATCGGCTTGCGCGCCCATGATCCAAGCTGTTGCAACCAGTACCGCACCGGTGGTGATCGTGGGGGCCGGCTTGGCCGGGCTCACCGTTGCGCTTCACGTTGCGGAGCACCGCCCGGTCGTCGTGCTTGCAAAACGTGACCTGGAAGAGGGCGCCACAGCGTGGGCACAGGGGGGCATCGTCGGCGTGCTGGGCAGCGACGATAGCATTGAATCCCATGTGCGCGACACGCAAGACGCGGGCGCCGGGCTGGTGGACGAACAAACGGCGCGGTTCATCGCCGAACACAGCGCGGACGCGATCGAATGGCTGGTCAAGAGTGGCGTGCCGTTTTCGCCGGACCCTGAAGGCCCGCTGGGCCTTCATCTCACACGCGAAGGCGGCCATGCTGTGAGGCGCATTGCACATGCTGCCGATGCGACCGGCAAGGCCATTCACCATGCCCTGCTCGAACGCGTGCGCAACCACCCGAACATCGAGCTTCGCGAGCGCTGGATGGCGCTGGACGTGATCACCTCGCGCCATCTCAAACGAGAAGAAACGCCGCACTGCTACGGCATCTACGCGCTCGACATCGACCACCAGCGCGTCGAGACGCTGGCGGCCTCGGCGGTGGTGATGGCGACCGGCGGTGTCGGCAAGGTCTACCGCTACACCAGCAACCCCGACACGGCCACGGGCGACGGCATCGCGATGGCATGGCGGGCCGGATGCCGCATCGGGAACATGGAGTTCATCCAGTTTCACCCGACTTGTCTATACCACCCGCAGGAACGCAGCTTCCTGATCACAGAGGCGCTGCGGGGCGAAGGTGCCTTGCTGAAGCTGCCCGACGGCACGCGCTTCATGGCGGCGCACGACGAGCGGCTCGAACTTGCACCGCGCGACATCGTGGCCCGCGCCATCGACTTCGAGATGAAGAAGCACGGCCTTGACTATGTGGAGCTCGACGCGACGCACCTGGGTGAGCCCTTCTTGCAGGAGCACTTCCCCACGATCTATGCGCGCTGCATGAAGCTCGGCATTGACATCGCGCGACAGCCGATTCCCGTGGTGCCGGCTGCACACTACACCTGCGGCGGCATCGTGACCGATCTGCTGGGACGCTCCGACCTGCCGGGGTTGTATGCGGTGGGCGAGACGACCTACACCGGGCTGCACGGCGCCAATCGGCTCGCGAGCAATTCGCTGCTCGAATGCGTGGTGCTCGGACGCACCTGCGCAAGCGACATCCTCGAGCGACGCACGGTTCAAACACCTGCACTGCCGATGTGGGACGAAAGCCAGGTCGAGAACGCTGACGAACAGGTGGTCATCGCGCACAACTGGGATGAACTGCGTCTTTTGATGTGGAACTACGTGGGCATCGTTCGCACGACCAAGCGGCTGGAGCGAGCCCTGCATCGCATCAAGCTGCTGAAGAGCGAGATCGATGACTACTACGCGAACTTCCGCGTCAACCGCGACCTGCTTGAGCTTCGCAACCTCGTCGATTGCGCTGAGCTGATCGTGCGGTCGGCGCTGATGCGCCATGAAAGCCGCGGTCTGCACTACAGCCGGGACTTTCCTCACACGCTGCCGGTGAGTTTTCCGACGGTGCTGCTGCGCGCGCATCGCAAAGGCAAGAAGCCCAAGGCCTACAGCCTGAGCGGTTGACCTGGGTCAGATCCTCCACCACCATGTTGGGGATGCAAGTAAGCTGAGTGCAGTCCAACATCGCACCATGTGGTAACTCACTGGCCGGCTGCGAGAGGTAGCGATGAAAGTCAGCATGACGAAGAAGCCTTCATCTTGTACCTCACAGCACCCTGATCGGACTGGGCACGAACGTTGGTTTGCCCTACAAGGGCACTGCGCCCGATCTTGGCGCATTTGAGCGCCCTTGATCCGTGGGCAAGTGGACGATGTCTGCTGCGCATGAGTGGGCGATGTTGGGTGAGTCGGTCTCGCCGACCAACCAGCGCGAGAAGTGACGAAAGCCATTGCTGCTCGGCTGGCCGAATTTCCGCGGGACTTTGACCTGGCGCAGCGAACTCGTGTGGAAGACCCGCGAAGTTGAGCTCACGCGCGCTTCGCAATCAAGGTCGTCAGTTCGCTTTCCCGACGGTTCCCAGCGCTGCGTGGCGACAGAATTCCTGCACTGCTGTGTGGAGCACTGCATTCACCGACGCGAACCAAACGCTCAAAGGGGCAAATGATGTTGGGAAAGACCAGGGCCGACCACGGAGTGAACGAAAGGGAAGCGCGATGGGGGGCATCACAAGATGATTCACACCAAGGCGTTC
>JAJKJU010000286.1 GCA_021153565.1 Rhizobacter sp. | reverse complement strand
CGCAGCCATAGCTTGGCTATGGCGAGCATTTGCAACGACGAGCAGGGGGCTTTTGGCGTGATGAGCGGGCATGATCGAAATACTCTCAGCCTCTGAGCCCTGTCGCACAAGGAACAACAACAGAAGGGATCTCGCCATGATCGACATCTCCATCGGCTTCTCGACCGTACTCATCCTGCTGGCCATTCTGGTGGTCAGTTCGCTGCGCATCCTGCGCGAGTACGAGCGCGCCGTCGTCTTTCAGCTCGGGCGCTTCTGGCGCGTCAAGGGACCGGGTCTCGTGATCCTGATTCCCGGCATCCAGCAGATGGTGCGCATCGACTTGCGCGTGGTGGTGCTGGACGTGCCCAGCCAGGACGTGATCTCGCGCGACAACGTGACGCTGAAGGTCAACGCGGTGCTGTACTTTCGCGTGGTCGATCCACAGCGCGCAGTGATTCAGGTGGAGAACTTTCTGAACGCCACCAGCCAGCTCGCGCAGACCACCTTGCGCGCAGTGTTGGGCAAGCACACGCTGGACGAGATGCTGTCCGAGCGTGAACGTCTGAATCTCGACCTGCAGAAGATCCTCGACACCCAGACAGATGCCTGGGGCATCAAGATCACCAACGTCGAGATCAAGCACGTCGACCTGAACGAAACCATGATCCGTGCGATTGCACGGCAGGCGGAGGCCGAGCGCGAACGGCGTGCCAAGGTGATCCACGCTGAGGGTGAATTGCAGGCGTCCGTCAAGCTCGCCGAGGCGGCAGAGATCCTTGCGAAGCAACCGCAGGCATTGCAACTGCGCTACCTCGAGACGCTGACAGTGATCGCTGCGGACAAGAACTCGACCATCGTGTTCCCGCTCCCACTGGACATCGTCGGGCCCCTGCTCAATGCGATGAAGCAGAAATCGTAAGGACATGGCCCGGAATAATTTTCCGTTTTGGGGGTGCTGGGCGGGATGCGATGCAAGGCGCTCCGAGCGCCGTGTGGCGAGCCACGCAAGCAAGGAGCAACGCCGCAGCGCGCCCGCCCTGCGCCCCCAAAACGGGAAATTGTTTTGGGCCATGTCCTAAGCCGCCCCTTCAACCTGCCATCCTGTGGTCGCTACGTGAAACGGCAAGCCGTGGCTGACTTTCGTCATGACATCGTCAACTCTACGCACCTCCGTCCAGGAGGACCCGATTGGGTCGTGGACCTTGCTTGAAAAGCGAAGTCTTGAGGGGGAGGACGAATCGCCTCCGCGCCCTTCAATCACCCTCGCATAGTTCAGAAGGCAAGGAAGTGGCGACATAACGACAAGAGCTTCCTTCGCTTTTCCGAACTGCATTTCGCATCGAAACCAAATGCTGTCAAACACAGCGGGAGACTGCACTTGCCCGTGACAGGCCTCAGTCGGTTTCAACTCATCAAAGGAAACGCAGCAGTGAACACCCCACACATCTTCAAGACGATAACTCGCGCCGTTGTATGCACCAGTGCAGCTCTCGCTTTGCTAGGCTCAGGCGGCTTGGCGCACGCGCAGGTTGCGGTTGGCAAGGCCAAGTTCCTGGGAAATATCATTTCTGGCTATACACCGGGCAACTTCAGCACCTATTGGAACCAGGTATCGCCAGAAAACGCAGGCAAGTGGGGCTCGGTCGAACCGGTCCGCGACCAGATGAACTGGGGCCAACTCGACATGGCCTACAACTACGCGCGGTCGAATGGCTTCACGTTCAAACAGCACACATTCGTGTGGGGCGCGCAGGAGCCGGGCTGGATTGGCGGGCTGAGCCCTTGGCAGCAGGCCTCCAAGGTCGAAAATTTCATTCGCCAGTACTGCCAGCGCTACCCGCAGACGCAGTTCATCGACGTGGTCAACGAGCCGCTGCATCAGCCGGCCAGCTACCGCGAGGCCCTCGGCGGCGCGGGCTCGACCGGCTGGGACTGGATCGTCTGGTCGTTTCAGAAGGCCCGCCAATACTGCCCCAACACCAAGCTTCTCATCAACGAGTATGGGCTCGTTGGTAACGACAACGAGCTGAACCGTTACAAGGGCATCATCAACATCCTCAAGGCGCGCGGATTGATCGATGGCGTGGGCATCCAGTCGCATTACTTCAGCCTGGACGACGTGCCGAATGCTTTGATCGCGCAAAGCCTGGACTCGCTGGCCCAGACCGGTCTGCCGATCTACGTGTCCGAGCTGGACATGACCGGAGACGACGGCACGCAGCTGGCGCGTTATCAACAGAAATTCCCGATCTTCTGGACGCACCCGGCCGTTGCAGGAATCACGTTGTGGGGCTACATCGAAGGCCAGACCTGGGCGGCCAACACCCACCTCGTGCGCCGAGACGGCAGCGAGCGGCCCGCGCTGACCTGGCTCAAAAACTACGTGCGCGGCAGCACACCTGGAGTTCAGGCTGGCAACCCTGGGTTTCAGGCTAGCAACCCTGGAGTTCAGGCTGGCCAGGGCGGCACGGGCAACAAGACCATCGTCGTGCGCGCACGTGGAACCTCGGGCTACGAGCGTGTCACTTTGCGCGTTGGCGGCAGGGTGGTGCACACCTGGACACTCGGTAAAAACATGACCGACTACACGTTCACGACCAGCCTTTCTGGAGGCAGCGTCGTGGAATTCACCAATGACGCCCCCGGCCGGGATGTTCAGGTCAATTACCTGAGTGTGAATGGCAACGTGCGACCAGCCTGGCTCCAGACCTACAACACCGGCGTGTACCAGAACGGCAGGTGTGGCGGCGGCAGCGGTCGCAGCGAGTGGCTGCACTGCAACGGCGCGATCGGGTTTGGCGACCTGTAAGTCCCTCCCTTCAAAGTCTTCTCGCCGCACATCCGATCGGCTCACAAGGCCGAAGGGTCGCGGCAGATGCATGCCGTCATGCGAATGCATGGAGTGCGGGCCCCGGTCCAGAGCCGGGATCCGCACCGTCATGCCCATGACTCAAGCCTTGCCTGATTATTTCGCTGGGCCAGCGCCATGGTCGAGAAGGCCCGCAACCATTCAGCGCAGTGGCCCCGGGTGCCACCGCACAGCAGCCTCGCGGCCCGAGCATTTAACTCGCCGCCCCGAGAAAGCGGAAGTCCACCTCCGGCTTGCGAGCCGATACGATGTCCGCCAGCGCTCGGCCTGAGCCGCAAGCGTGCGTCCACCCCAGCGTGCCGTGCCCTGTGTTCAGGAAGAGCTTGCGCAGGCGCGATTCGCCAATCAGGGGCACGTTGCCCGGTGTCGCCGGCCGCAAGCCAGCCCAGAAGGTAGCGAGCTCGGCACGGCTGCATCCGGGAAACACTTCGAGTGCACGCCGCACGATGGCGTCGCAGCGAGTTCGGTTCAATGCCAGGCCGTGTCCGTTCAACTCCGCAGTTCCGGCTACGCGCAGTCGATCGCCGAGGCGCGAGAACACGAGCTTATATTCGTCGTCCGTTAGCGACACGACAGGCGCCTTCGAAGGATCGATGAGCGGCAGCGTGGCGGAGTAGCCTTTGGCCGGATAGACAGGGACATCGATGCCGGCCGCAGCCAGCAGCGCCGTGCTGTGGCAGCCCATGGCGACGACATACGCGTCGGCCCGCAGCGTCTCGTAACCGCCGTCTTCTCGCGCCACCTCGACCCCATCGATTTCGCCGCCGTTCACCCGCAGCGCCTGCACACGCACGCCATGCCGGAAGACTGCGCCAACGCTCTGGGCACGCTTCGCCACCGTGGTGGTGAACTGGTGCACGTCACCCGATTCATCTTCGCTGGTGTACGTGGCGCCGACGATGCGAGGGGCGATCGCAGCCATGGCAGGCTCGATGCGCACGACCTCATCGCGATCGATGATGTGCCGCTCGCAACCCAGTTCGCGCATCACACGCGCAGGTTCGATGGCGTCATCGAATTCCTGCTCGTTCGTGTAGAAGTGCAGGATGCCCTCGCAGCGCTGGTCGTACTCGAGCCCGAGCTCCTTGCGCAATTGCTGCAGGCACTCGCGGCTGTAGGTGCCCAGGCGCAGCAGCTGAATCATGTTGGCACGCGAGCGGCTGGCGCGGCATTCGAGCATGAAGCGCCACAGCCATCGCCACTGCGCCGGATCGGCACGCAAGCGAAACAGCAAGGGCGCATCCTCTCGCCCCAGCCACTTGAGCACCTTCCAAGGTGCCGAAGGATTGGCCCAGGGCTCGGCGTGGCTGACCGAGATCTGCCCGCCGTTGGCGAAGCTCGTTTCGCAGGCGGGGCTGGCATTGCGTTCCAGCACTGCGACTTCATGACCCGCGCGGGTCAGGTACCAGGCACTTGTGACGCCGATCACACCGGCGCCGAGGACGATCACTCTCATGGCAGGACTCCAAAAGGCACAGCCCACCAGCTCTGGTTCGAGCGTGGTTGGCCCCACTGTCCTTTTGCCTGAGAGATTCGACATCCGCGCACCCGCGCAGCGACTTGCCCCTTCGGCGGCCGTCTATTGCAACGGCGCTCTCCAGTTATCTATGACGTTGTGCCAGTACGGGACCTGAGCGTTTCGGGAATGCGCCTTCGGTAGCCACCGCGACGGTGGTCTTCTCCTGACGGTCGGCAGTGTAGACGCACTCGAGGCGGAGCAACGCGATCGACGTTGACACCTTCTACAAATGGCTCGGAGTCGCCGGCTTTCGAAGCTGACCCGACGTGGCCGAACGACGCCCAGTGCGGAGCGTTTCGGCATCGACATCCGCCGATATGCTCGCGAGACCAGAGGCAATCGACCGGTTCCCATACACCATCTCAGGGAGCAGCCGCCCGGTTATGTCCTTGCTGATCTTGTCCCACTCGGGAATGAGGGGACGCCAGTCGGGATTCGCCGCCCTCAGCGCAAAACGCATGATGGCCTGCTCTGGGTTTGATGCCTTGAAATCCGGATCCGAAAGCGTCGACCACCGCCCTGCTGCCCCGCCTTCGCGCGCGACGGTGAGATCGACCCCTGGAGAGGTCAACCACTGAAGGAACATGAACGCCGCTTCCGACTGCGCGGAATTCGCCGCGATGCCGAGCCCGAAACCTCCAGTCTGCCCGGACAGCCGCGTGCCACTCGGGTGCATCGCATAGATAAAGCGATCGGATAGCTTGGTGTGCTTGGGATCCTTGCCCACACCGAGCACGCTGGACGAGTCGAGATAGAACGCCGCACGCCATTGCAGAAAGTTCTCCTGCATTTCGGCAAAGGTCGCTTTCGCAACGCCTTCGGGTGCCATGGCCACAATCTCTCGAAGCGCCTCGACGGCCTTCACTCCGCCATGGTTGTGGAGGACGCAGGTCCAGTCAGCGTCGAAGACCTTGCCGCCGTGAGGCGTGAAGTGCAGTAACCAGGCGTGCGTGATGTGATGGCCGGCCTGCCCGCGCGTGGCCAGCCCGCCGATGCCTTCCTTTTCATGCAGCAAACGGCATGCTTTGAACAACTCGGAGTATTCGGTAGGCATCTGCAGGTTGTACTTGTCCAGCAAATCCCTGCGGGCGCCGAGAACGCTGGTTTCAGATCCGCATGGCAGACCGTATACCCTGGAACCAGGCCCCGGCAGATAGGTCTTCGGACCGCCCACCCGACCGATCGCATCCACGTATGGAGTGATCAGATCGTCGAAGGCGTAGTCGCGCATCGCAAGTTGTGGATTCGCGAAAAACGGCTCCAAGGGGCGCAGGTAGCCCTGCTGCGCATACTCGACCTTCCAAAGGATCAAGTAGCTCACCAGATCAAAATCACCCGCAGGTTTGGCAAAAGATGCGAGCTGCACCTTCTTCATCTCGAGATAGGGCGTGCGATGCCCTTCGATCCGGATGCCTGTCAGTTCGGTGAACCGAGCGAACTGACGCTCCACCCGGTCATAGTGCGGGTGCGCGGGGTAATTGATGCGAAGCGTGGTGCCCTTGAATCGCGACAGCGCGCTCTGTGCGTTCGATGCCAGCGGCAACGCAGCTCCGAAAACCTGAAGACCGCTTTCCAGGAACTTTCGACGTTGAATCATGAGGAATTCAGACCTGTTGCATTGAAATTGATGAAAGGGCCGCGCCAGAGTGGCAGGCGATCACTTGGCCGGTTTTCGCCCGCAGCGCTCGATCAAGTCGCTGCGGCGATTCGGCCCCCTGATTGATCTAACGTCGCCATGCCCTGGGCTACCTGTTCGTACGACGCAAGGCTATGAGGTCATCCGAGTGCGCGATTGACCGTTCGATGACGGAATTCGCATAGTTTTCGATCCGAGATGACGGTTGCGTTCCCATGTGCATTCCGTCACGGTTCGTTAGAACAGTGTTTCTTGACCATTGGTTCTTCGCTTTGTCGGAGATCGCTTCGGCCAAGCGCGACGCAATCCGATCGAGCCTGGGACACTGAATCGGGTCAACCAATCATTCGAGAACAGCCCATGCGGACCGAACGAACCTCAAGTCTTACACCACCATCCTCAATGTCGCGTGACTCTCAGCGGCAGTCTGGCCCTGGTCCGTCCCGACTTCCGAGCTCGCCGGGCGGACTCACCGCGCGCCGCTCCGCAAACGTCGAGACGCCACCGCCAGGTTCTGACCTGCTGGAATTACTGCCCCCGGAATTGCGTTTGAAAGTTGTCACTCGCCTGCCGGCTGATGATCTGGCGAAACTTGCCGCGGCCAGTACGTCGCTAAGAAACGAGGTCGCGCCGCTTCGAGCCCCCAGCATGAGGCTCACCAAGGTCGTCCATAGCGTGGTGACCGCGAATCGGCGCGGCGTGAACGAATGGTCCACTCGGGGCTTTCGACGCAGGTCCAACCCTCACCAAGCCCTGGCTGCTCTAGGGGAGGCTCTCGGGCACGAGCCATTGACTGACGTAGCGGCTGCATCCGTCAACGAACTTTCTGCTTCGGAGTTCGCGGTTCTCAAAGACTTCGTGGGAAAGATATCCAGCTTGTGCACGCACAACAAAATCGACCGGGATCCGCAACTTCATGCGATCGCACTGGCCCGGGCGCTGGTTTCCAGGTTCAAGGCCCGAATCAACGAACACCCCTTGAACGAGCTTGCGGTGGCGGTGGCGGAGCTTTGCAAGAGTGTTCCCGCGTTGAAACACGACCATGCGCTCTCAACGGAGGCATTCAGGGCCGCCAGGATCGTCGTCCGGCATGCCAGAGAAGAAACCGCTGAGTCCATTTTTTGGGCGACCGTAAACACTTTTGGGATCCTGCCAGTTATTGCGGCCTTCAGCGGCCTCATGAGCGTGCCGGCTTTGACCCTCCGGGGCATGTTCAAGCAAGACAAGACGTCCAGCCTCGCGCTGAAATTTCTTGTGGATGTGATTACAGAAATTCCCCGGGGACAGATTTCGGACCAGCTTCACATTCAGGTGCGAGACCTTCTGGTGGGGATTACCGATGAGACCGCCAAAAAAATCGATCGATTGATCGCAATCCTGAACTACAAGAGTACCCCCGAGCAGCGGGCCGATTTGCGAACGACACTGCTGGCAGCTGATAGGCGGGCCCTGGCGTCCAAAATTCTGGCGTGAACTGACCGCGGCATCCCGCTTGGTACCGATGGCGTAGGAGAACCTTCTGTAGTGGGCGGTGAACGCAGTGGATCTGAGGACAACCTGCTCCTTCGGTCAAAAGCTCATGATGCGAACCATCCCAAGCCCTTGAACAACATCAGCAGCGACACGGCGCAACTCGTCACGGCGAATGCCTGTTGTAGCCGCACGCCCGCGACACGCGCCGCAATGCGCCGCCCTACAAGCAGCGCGGCGACCGAACCTGTCGCGAACGGCAACGCAATATTCCATTCGATGAGCGCTGCATCGCTGCTGCGGGGTGCGCCAACCCCGCCACCTGAATTGGAAAGTATTGTTCCTCTGCTTCTTCGCATCGCGACCACGAGTTCGCGGCGCTCGGCCGCGGCTGCAGCTTCCCGCTCAATCAACCTCCACCTTCGGGGCAGTGAGACTCGCTTCGCATGGCCGCGCACGGCCGGGAATCGCGCTGGCACATTCTGGTCATGCCGATTCCTTTCGACCTTTCGACCTTTCGATGCAGTGGCCATGTGGCCATAGGAGCGGAGCACTTGCTCGAGCGCGTAATTTCAGTGGCAATTGCCGCGTCAATGAAGAGAAGAGTTGCCAATGATTCCAAATCGATTCGTAGGTTCGTCCAGTCTGCAGCAGCCCGAAGGCCAAGACCAAGCCGCACCCCCATCAAGTGGTTCAGTGCCGCGTACCAGCACGCAACCTCGCCCCACATCGCCAGCAGGCATTCCCGCTCGTCCAGCCTCCTCCCAAGCGGATTCAGCGGAGTCTTTCAATGAACGGCCGCGGCGTGCCAGCGTGCCTGTTCCTACCGCGCAGGCAAGCACGGCGAGCTCATCATCTGCACAAACAGGGACACCATGGGCTGATAACGTAAATCGATTCGTGAGTTTGTTGCTCTGCTGGCGCAAGCCGCAGCAGCCCGAAGGGCAGGATGACCAAGCCACCCCCTCATCAAGGGGTTTAACGCCGAGTGCCGGCACGCAAGCTCGCCCCACACGGCTAGCAGGTATTCCCGCTCGTCCAGCGTCCTCGCAAGCGGATCCAGTGGCGTCCACGCATTCCAATAGCCCGCCGCGGCGTGCCAGCATGCCCGTCTGTGCCGCCCAGAACTCTTGCCTGACAGAGGAGCAGATACGCTTGATCGGGGTGGCACGTTGGCCCGATCCAGATTTCAATAGGGAAGGCGCCCCTGCCAACCAGCAGTACGGCAGAAGATTTCATGCGGCGGTGATGGAAGGCGCGCTCGGCATTGCCGAGAATCGCATCGGCAGCTTCGAGCAGCTATGGAATTTCGTGAGGAATGCGCGTTATCAGTGGGAGAAGACGGACAGCAAGAAGCGCACCGACAAGTCGTGGTTCGATCTGCAATTTTTGTTTCCCAGGCATAAGACCGGTCTCACACCCATCAATAATAAATTAGCGTACATCGAAGCGCGCCTCAGCCAGAGGGAACTGGAGTTCGAGCCCAACCCCCGCAAACCCATTCCGGAAAATCGCTCCTACATGGGACACAGAATCTTCCAGATGAAGGACACGCTGACTGGGAAGGAGATTCAACTCACGAAGCTGGCGTTCCCGGTCGATCCTTCCGACTTCGAGTCAACAAGGGCAAAGAACTTGCGGAGCGCCGGCGAACCGCTCGGATATCCAGCCTACATACAGCACAGCGGTGAGGAGCACATCGGCAATATCCTGGCGCATCTGGAGTCCATCTTCGCTGACGTCATGCGCAATCCAGGAGGGCGGGATCAGCTGTTGGGAGCACTGGCCGACATGCATTGGTGGAGCGTGCACGCCATGCCAGACAATCGAGGCAGCGCCGCCAAAGCGGAAATGGCCGTGCGTGCGTTGGCAGTCGCCCGCGGCCTTGAACTGCCTCCATTCAAGCGCGGAATGGTTCCGGACATCGAAGCTTTCCTCACGGACCGCCAGGCGTTTCGTGCCGGCTATGCGGAGATGTTTGACGGCCCTGTGCGGGGGCGGCAAGGGCAAGTCGAGGAGGCTGGTCCGACGGGCCCCGAATGACCTGCTGTCAACTGGTTGCGGGTTTTCGCACCTATGGCGAAGTCGTGTCAAGACCAAGTCTGTTCCTCACCTTGCTTCTTCGCATCGCGACCACGAGTTCGCGGCGCTCGGCCCCGGCTGCAGCTTCCCGCTCAATCAACCTTTGGCAGTTGGTCCACCTTCGGGGCAACGAGACTCGCTTCGCATGGCCGCACACGGCCGGGAATCGCGCTGGCACATTCTGGTCATGCCGATTCCTTTCGACCTTTCGATGCAGTGGCCATACGAGCGGAGCGCGTGCTCGAGCGCGTAATTTCAGTGGCAATTGCCGCGTCAATGAAGAGAGCAACAACGCCATCAGGGATAAAGGCGCATAGGCCTTAGCTGGCAACACCTCGATCACCACGCTCGATCTGAGCCGCAACGCCATCGGGGATGAAGGCGCACAGGCCCTTGCTGTTCGCACCCCAACCAACTCTTGAGAGTTTGGAATAGCGATTCGATTCCCCAACGCGGGGCGTAGAACTGCAAGACTTGCGTGGGCACCAGCTGAGAGGCTGAGAGTATTTCGAGCGTGTCCGTTTAACGAGATCGGGATCCGCGGGAATCAGGCCGCGGCCAGGGCCGCGACCGCGGTGGCGTCGAGCGCGCTGCGCCAGATCCGGAAGTCGTCGACACGTCCGTTGAACCCCGGATCCGACACGTATTGCGACCGTCCAAGCCAGTTGTTGGGCATGGGGCCTACCTGCGCCGGCGTCATCGTCATGTCCGTGTTCACGGCCACGGCCAGACCGTCGACGTACACGGTCGCAGTCCGTCCCGACAATGTCACCGCGAGGTGCACCCAGCGGCCGATCGGCAGGGCCGCGGGGCTGTCGAAACCCTGCTCGCCGTAGCTGCCGTCGACGGTGATCGCGAAGCGCAGCTGGCCGGTGCCCTTGCGATGGGCCAGCATCAGGTAGCGGCCGGGGCCGCTGCCGAAATCGAACACGCGGGCCCACGGCGACAGGGCATTGCAGTAGACCCACGTCGAGATCGTGAAGTCGCTCGCGCCCACGAGGATGTCGGCCGGCAGGCTGGCATGGCCGCCCTTGCCGTCCAGGGACAGGGCGCCGCCGCCGTTACGGCCGGTGCCCCACTGGGCTCCGGCCGCAAGCGTCGCGGCGTTGCCCAAACCCGTCGAGTCGGCCGCCGTGCTGCCCGCGCCCTCGTCGAACGACAGCGCGGCGATCGGTACCGTGCCGGTCGCGATCGCGACGCTGTCGGAAGTCAGCACCGTGCCGCTGGAGGTCGTCGCCGACACGACGTAGTACCAGGTGCCCGCCGAGGGCGGCGAGTCCGTCCAGGTCAGCGGATCGGTGGGCAGGGTGGCCACCGCCAAGAACGGGCCGGCGGCCGAGTCGCTGCGCTTCACCGCGTAGCCGGTCGCGTACGCGCTGCCCCACCACGACAGCTCGACGCGCCCGGCGACCAGGGTCGCCGTCAGCCCGCTCGGCGGCGCGCCGGCGGGGATCGGATCCCGCGTGAAGGCCAGCGTGCCGAAGCCCAGCTGGTCGAAGCCCCCGCTGGTCCAGCCGTAGTTGCCGACGCCGCCTTCGGGCTGCATCTGCAACATAAATTTCTCGCTGTAGGGCGCGGCCAGGCCCTTGCGGTTCACATAGTGATTGAAGATCAACGCCCAGCACGGGCGCCACATGCCCTGGGTGCCGGTGGCGAAGACGTTCTGTTGCACATCGCGGTTGTGGTAAGGCACGTATGGCACGGTGTAGAAGCTCGTGCCCGATTCGATGAGGTTCGCCTTGGCGACGTACTCGGCACCGGCCAGGACGCGGTTGTCGTCGAGGCCGTACAGGTCAATGCCCTGGTTCCAGGCCATCTCGCAGATCGGGCCCACCAGCGCGATGCCCAGGGTGTTGTGCCCCTGGTCGCGACCGGTCTCCTGCCACTGGCCCATCTTGCCGGGGTGCAGGTAGTACACCGCCTGCGCGATGGCGCCATTGCCCGGCCCTGACTTGAAGTAGTTCACGCCCTCGTCGAAGATCTCCTTGTCGTCGCACAACACGCCGATGGCGATCATGGACGCGATGTTGCACAGGTCCCAGTTGGCCCAGTAGTGGCTGATCGGGGTTCCGTTGTGGTTCGTCAGGAAGCCGTGGTTGATGCGGTAGAAGACCTTCTTCATCATCGACTGGAACGCCAGCAGGTCGGCAGGCTTCAGGCCGTCATAGGTGCGCATGATCTCGCCGACATTGGCGAACTGGTAGCCCTGGATGCCGGCGACCAGCCCGGCTTCGGTTCCGCCAGCGATCAGGGTCAGCGTCGACGACCAGGCGTTCATGAAGCGCACGGCCTGGTCGGCATAGCGGGTGTCGCCTGTGACCTTCCAGTGCATTGCGGCGACGTAGGCACGGCCGACATCCTTGAAGAGAGCCGTGTAGTTCTCGCCATGCACGCCGTCGTTGCCGCGGTAAATCTCCGGCAGCGCAGCCGGCCACGCGGTGAGGTCGTTGAGCCTTGTCCCCAAGAAGGCCTGCCAGCCGCCGATCCAGGGCGAGACGCCGTCCTTCACCTTCGTTGCCATGCGGTCGAAATCCGCCTGCGTGTGCAGCAGGCCGGGGTGGACGAACGCGGCGGGGGCTGGCGGCGCAGGCGCCGGCGCCTCCGCGCTTTTCTCGCGATCCTCGCGATCCTCGGTGTTGCCGCCCACGCTGCAGCCAACCAACGTCGTAGTCAGCGGCACGGCACCTAGCATCCATAGCACCTTGCGCCGGTCACAGTCCGGCAGGGAGTCGTCGTGGGGCATGGGAGTCCTTTTCGAAGAAGACCGGAGCCGGCGCGCTGCGGCTCCGACCCCCGATAGGTACTGATAGGTACAGAATCTATCAATGTATGGCGCCGCAATGGCCACAGCCCGATGGTCATTTGATAACCAATGGTGTCAGGATGTTCGGCGTGCGCCGAACCCGTGAACTACGACGCAATTTGTGGCCTATCCCAAAGCCTGAATTTGGACAACGCGGCGGAGTCAGCAAGGCCTCCGCATGGGCTGCGCGCGTAGCGCAGCGCGGTGGCGTTGGTGCATGGATGTCCCGGCCCCAGCGACCGCCTGGCCCGGCGTGAACCAATGGTCCTCATGGGCTTTCGACGCAGGTTCAACGAGTTTGACGCTTGAGCAGTTCGATGAATTTGTCTTGCCGCACCTGACGCGCGGTCGCCGAGAACCGCCGCTCACACTGTCGCTGCACGTGATCTTCAACTACGTCTTGCAGCTGCTCTAACTGCTGCGACAGGCGCTGCCGCAAATGACGAGCATTGCCCGCGCCTTGGGCATCGAGCTGAAAGGCACCATCGTCAGCCTGGACGGCGTCTACGACTGCCACGCCAACCGCAAGGCGATCTTCAATCGCGGAATGGTGCCCAACATCAATGAGAACACGCGCGGCAGGAAGACCACCAAGCGGGGGCGCAAGCGCTTGTTCGATGCGGCGATCTTCAAGGAACGATTCCGCACCATCGAGCGTGTGTTCGCCTGGGAGGACAAGTTCCGCCGCGTGCTGATTCGATTCGAGCGCATCAGCGCCGTGCACTATGCACTCAAGACCTTGGCCTACACGATGATCAACCTGCGGCACTTCTGCGGCTGAGTTCCCCGCTGCTCTAGACCATTCGACGACGGCGGGTGGCATCGCGTCGCGATCTCGCTCGCGCCGCTCTTGCCGTATCAATCACTTCGCGGCGTCTGATGCTCGCTCAAGCGGTATTCACGAGCGCAACTGCTGCTCGACGTTCGCCATCGACCGTACTGGCGACTTCGTGCCGACCGAAACCCGCAACCGTTAGTTCTGCGTCAACTTCGCACGTGTAGCCACGGCTTCGTTTTGCTGCACCCTGAATGGCGCGCTGGAGCCAGACTGGCCGTCGATCAACACAGGCGGTAGACATGCGGATTCTCGGCATTGGCAAAAGCCACGGCTCCAGCACTATAGCCACTGGAGGCGCGACGTCGTCCCCTCAACGGCAAACGCAAACCTTGCAGCGGCCTTCAGAGCTTGGCCGCGCGCCGCCCCGCGTTCAGGCTGAATGCGACCAAGGATCGGCCAACGTGGCTTCGCGCCGGCTCATTTCACTCGGCCGCTTCGAGCTGGTGGGCCACCGTCCGGGCAAGGCAACCGACAAGACATCGCCGGACGAGGCACCACGGCCGCCCTCATGCCTACCGAAATTTTCCAACTGGTTGCCCTTCAAGCTCAGGCGTTCGCAGAACCGGCCAGCCAGTAACCTGGACCAGCCGCCAACCGGCTCGTCGCCTGCAGCAGCGAACGCTTCGACTTCGGCCGAGCAGGTCGGCTCCTTTGACCGAGGCGTCATGCCGCCACCGCGACTGCGCTCCACCCCTGCCAGCAGACCTGTCGATCATCCTCAGGGCATCGAAAAAACTGCCACGCCTGCAACGGCGACAGACGTCCCCAGTCCTTCCAATCCATCTTCCGTGCCCGGAGGCTTGCCGCTGCGAAGCCGCGTGCAAGGATCTTCGCCTCAGGAAGGTAGAGGGGCGTCTGCACAAAGCCAAGGCGAATCGTCGATCGGACCAAGGAGCGAGCTGGAGGCGTTTCGTGCCAGCCCCGAATTTGCGGCGCTCTTGGCTGCTCGCCGTCGCACAGGAGTGGTCTCATCGTCGCCTGTCGCGTCGACATCCGGTGTCCCCGGTGGCACAGCCCTTGCTGGCTCTCCTTCCTCGTCCGCGTCGTCTTCACAAAGGCGGCAGACGCCCGCACCGCAGACGCAAGGGCCTCTGACCGAATTGCCTGCTCGCGCCGTGTCCACGTCCAGTCCGCCGCGTCGGGGGACGACTCCGACGTTCATTGAACGCGACGCTCAATCTCCTCATCATCCGAACGTTCGTCGCGAACATGCGCAAGATGGCTATCGCGCAACCCCTGAACCCAAGCCGTCAGCGGTTGTCTCACGCGATGATGGCAGCCCGATCGATCTGTCGAAGTTGAATGTCGACTTGAATGATTGGAGGATGAACGCTCCGCAGGACGAGCGGGAGGCCCGGGATCGCGCTGCGCTAGCGATTCGTCGCTGCGCGAAGGACCGGCGGCAAACGCTCACTTTGAGCGGCCTGTCGAGCTTGCCCGAGGCTATCAGGAATTTAAAGCACGTCACGTCACTCGATATCTCGGAAAACCCGCGACTTGAACACCTGCCTTCCTGCATTTTCGACCTGCCCGGTCTGCAAACCCTGAATGCGATGAACTGTGGCATCAAAACCGTTCCTGAGGAGATAGGGCGCTTGCATCAACTCAGAAGGTTGTGGCTCGCCGACAATCCAGAATTGCAGAGCCTGCCAGAGTCGTTGCGCGATATTGCCAGTTTGGAAAATATCTCCCTTGAAGGGTGCCATCGCGCGAAGCTTCCCGCGGATATTGATTTATACAGGGTCGGCGTATCGTACCTGCCCGCGGAAATAACGCTTCCATTCCGGGATTCCAAATTTGATCCGGAGCATCGTGCGCGGATCGAAAAGTCCGCAAGAGAATGCCATGACCGTTGGCAGTCCCTGATCAGCGCTTTCTCTCCCGGGCAGCGGGCGTCGGCGGATGAACGCGACCGGGTGAATCGGGCGCGACTCTCCACCACGGTGTCACACATGGCAGCTTCCGCCGAGGAGGCGAAAGATGGCCCCACATTCAGCAACTGGGTGAAGGCGGACAACATGGCGGCCGAATGGGCCCTCGGTGGACATCCGATCACCGAGGAGAAACTGTTCGAATTGCACCGTCTGCTCTATCGTGACGTAAACAATTCCAGAATGAGCAAAACTCTCGATGAGAGCGGCGGGTGGCGCAAGAGGGATTTGTGGGCCGGCCAAACCCCTTTTCCGTACCCGAAACAAGTTCCTGGAATGATGGCAGAGCTGCTGCAGTGGTATGACCATACCCGTGGCTCACTGGCAGGAAGTGACAGGCTGGCCGACCATATCGCATTCGCGGGGCAGGTTTACCAGCGTCTGGTCAGCATTCATCCGTTCGCCGACGGCAACGGGCGAATCGGCCGGCTTGCGATGGATTGGGCTTTGCGCGAGGCAGGCTTGCCTCCGGCAAGATTGGCTCGCGGTTACGGGGGATCACCCGTGCCTGTCGTGCTGACTGTCGATCAAGGCCAGAAAAACAAGAAGCCGGAACTGGTGGCGGACTTGGTACTGGAGGGCATTCAAAATACGCTGCGGCTTTACGAGACTGAACTGAAAAAAATTGCGCCCCTCGGCACCGAAGATTCCGGCATGCCAAGTGATGATGAAGAAGTACTTGCCGAGGTGAGCAGGGATCTGAGCAAGGAAGGCTTTTTCCATCTCCCCTGAGCTGTGAGCGGCGGCGTGGTTCATCCACACAGCCGAGCTAAAACCTCTACGACTTCGCATGTGTAGCCACGGCTTCGTTTTGATGCGCCCTGAATGGCGCGCTGGAGCCAGACTGGCTCGTCGATCAACACCGGCGGTAGACATGCGGATTCTCGGCATTGGCAAAAGCCACGGCTCCAGCACTAAAACTAAAGCCACTGGAGGCGCGACGTCGCCCCCTCAACGGCAAACGCAAACCTTGCAGCGGCCTTCAGAGCTTGGCAGCGCGCCGCCCCGCGTTCAGGCTGAAGGCGACCAAGGATCGGCCAACGTGGCTCCGCGCCGGCGCATTTCACTCGGCCGCTTCGAGCTGGTGAGCCACCGTCCGGGCAAGGCAACCGACAAGACATCGCCGGACGAGGCACCACGGCCGCCCTCGTGCCTATCGAAATTTTCCAACTGGTTGCCCTTCAAGCTCAGGCCTTCGCAGAACCGGCCAGCCAGTAGCCTGGACCAGCCGGCAACCGGCTCGTCGCCTGCAGCAGCGAACGCTTCGACTTCGGCCGAGCAGGTCGGCTCTTCTTGGACCGAGGCATCATGCCGCCACCGCGACTGCGCTCCACCCCTGTCAGCAGATCTTTCGATCAAGGCAGTGCAATCTCTTCCTGAATCGCCAGGCGGCTATCCGGCGCTGCAGGCTCTGGAGGTCAGCAACTGCGACCTGCGCCAACTTCCGCCGGAAGCTGCACGAAACCTCCAGGAACTGGATATCTCCGGCAACTCATCCCTCAAGCACCTGCCCCAATGAGATCGCCAGTGCGCCGCTGATGTTTCTGGACGCAAGGAGATGCGACTTGGAGTCTCTTCCTGCCGCTCTCGGCAGGAGATCGCTCCCGGAAATTCTTATCGATGACAACCCCCGCATTGTCTCGTTGCCAGAGGGAATACAGCCTGAGAAGGCCACCCTCACCTGCCGAGGCACACAGCTGCGGCTTGTCGTGATGAAGCGTCCGATCAAGTCTGCGGTGCGTGCGGAACTCGAGTCGAGGCTCGTACAGCTTGAGCACCGCTGGGCACAGTCGGCGCCCACCAAGATGGATGGACAGGAACCCGCTTGGGCGAAGGCCGCCAGAGAGGAACTCGACCGAGTCCGAATGGGGACGTCCAACACCGTTAAAAGCACAGTTTCTGCGGCCCAGGCCACCGAGAACTGGCGCGTCGCTGATGCTCAGATTCGCGAATGGGCAGAGACGGGTAAATCCGCGACCACCGAGAAGCTGAGGTTGTTGAACAAGATGCTCGGTGAGGGGCTGATTGCTTTCAAGGACGACGCACAAGTGAAGTTTGGTGAGTTCCGCCGCATCTGCTGCCCCGTGGTACCGCGAGGGTTCTTTGTTGACGAGCGAGGAATCGGCGCGGAGATGGGGCGCTTTGATGATTGGCTCAAGGAGCAGGAGAAGAAGGTCTCCTCGGGACAGATGAAGGCTGAAGAGCTGGCGACCCTGGCGTGTCAGCGGCTCGTGAGCATTCATCCTTTCCCAGACGTGAACGGGCGCACTGCACGTTTGGCGACCGATTGGATACTGCATCAGCACGGATTTCCGCCAACGACTGTGCCCGACGACTTTTGCATCATTCTCTCGTCGGGAAGTAACCCGGGAATACAGGCCGGAAGCCGTATTGCAGACCATGATTGGCGGATTGGAGGACGCGATTGGTATCTACGAGGTCCACAAGCGCAGGCACGACGACGCGACGGCGTCAAAGGCGTCAAAGGCAATAGGCGCGCGAGAATGACAACCAACTAATGGAATGGGCGCCCCCACCCGAAAGGGCATCGTGATGTGCAAAAGTGGGAGCGTGTAGCTGAGCACGGCCAGGCGTGGTTCACCCAAGGATTACATGTCCGCGGGCCCGAGGAGCTGGCGCTTAAAGAGGCGGTCGAACACGTTGAGGTCTCCTGATAGGTCAAGGAGCCGAACTGTGTCGACCTGGGTCTTTATGTGGCGCAGGATTCCCGCAGTACGGCCGGCGGCGCGGCCGTGACGGCGCGACGCCACATATTGTCGGCGCCACATACTGGTATGAATGTGCTGAAGCACATTCATACCAGAACGCAAAACAGGAATCGTTCTGGGGCCGCGTGGAAGGCCGGCTGATGGCCATGCTTGAGGGCGAACAGGCTTGACACTGGACTTGCTCAACGAGGCGACCCAGGCCTGGGTCGAGCAGGAGTACCACCGTACGGTGCACACCGAACTCAAGGTCAGGCCGCTGGCGCGCTACTTGGCCGGTCCCTCTGTGGCGCGCAAGTGTATGTGTCCCGACTCGGCGATGCTGCGCGATGCGTTCCGCATCGAGGTTGCGCGCCGTGCACCCGCGCTGACGGCACGCTCAGCCTGGGCAAGCCACCGGGCGAGATGCCGCGCAGGATCTCGATGGCCGCCTGGTCCCCGGTGTTATGACCCGATGTAATTTCGGCTTGCCGAACCACGCTAATCGAGGTTGAGTCATGGCACCTGTCCCGCGATGTTTTCGGCGGTGCCCGCACATGTT
>JAJKJU010000285.1 GCA_021153565.1 Rhizobacter sp. | reverse complement strand
TTGCGCGGCAGCAAGTAGCCGCCGCGCAGAACCAGGGCGTGATGCGCCGTCTCCAGGGTGTGCGCCAGCAAGCCGCCGACATTGGCGTGATGATGCGATTCGGACGCAGGCATCAACTGCACGAACTCCGCATAACGCTGGACCGCCGGCAGCAGATCTCGCTCGAACACTGTCTTGGCCAGGCGCGAGTGACGCGCCAGGTGTTGGAGCAACTGATCGGCTCCGGTGACTTGCAGCAGCTGCTGATGGGTGAGCACGGCCAGATGTCCCGGGGCTTGGCCACCGATGTTGATCGTGGGCGCCGGTTCAGCCGGCAACTCGACCACCACAGATTCCGCACCTGGTACACGACGCGTGAACGTGATCTGGGGCAGCAGGTGAATCCAACGGGGGTTGGACGACAGTTGCAGCCACACTGCCACCGATAGCAGTAGTACGGCAAGGATCAGCAGCAACTCGAGCACGGATGGCGTTGCCTCAGTACAGTGGCACGAACGTTTGCATTACCGAGAGCGGTCCCGAATCGAATCCGATCTTGGTCCACTCCCACGCATGGGCTGAATCTGTTGGGTTGAACCACGGCGTTGCAACCGTCAGCCGCCGCGCCCCGATCTCAGGGTGTCGTGGGGTTGCGGCGCGGCAGCACAAAGCGCAGGTAGCCGGCGACGAGCCAGTTGCGTAACGCTTGCGAGTCCACATGCATGGGCGGCAGGTGCTGGGTGCGCAGCTCGTGCGCGCCATCCGGCTTGTTTTGGAGAAACTCCCAGAAGGGCACGGCGGGCTCACCCAACGGTTTCCATGGTTTGCCGACGGCTGCGCCCTGCACATCCATCCACTGGGCATGCCAGTGCAAGAAGGGCTGCTCCTCGATGTCCTTGATGATGTCGCTGACGATGACACGCACATTGGTGCGACGACGCACGATGCTCGCGAATACGCGTGCGGTACCGAGCATCGGATCGTCGTGGGGCGGCAGGTACTGTTCAAAACCATCGTAGAGGCGCAACCAATCCAGAACCGTCCAGCTCCACTCTTGAAGGTCCAGGGTCTTGAGGGCCTGGTTGATGCCGAAGATTGCAGCTTGCCGATCCGCGGGGTCGCGGACCGGGCGGTTTGCCGCGGAGAGGGGGTTCACCGCGCGAATCATGCGTCAACGATGCCCGAGTTGCCGTCCTAAACCCTTCGGCACGTGCCGGGAGTTTCGGCTTGCTTGGGCTGCAGAATCGATGTAGTGCGGGGTTGGCCGGCGCTGCTGGCTGTGACCGTCGTATCGGTCGCTTCTCAGGCCGCGACGTAGCACGCGCTTCACGTCGGCTGGCGAACTCAAAGTCACGGCCACGACCGATCCTTCGTTGAAGACGATCGACCGTCGCTTCAAGACTGTGTGCTGTCGCTGGATTTTGGTCGCCGAATGTCGGCGGCTGCAGAAAGCAGGCCTTGGCAATTTTTTGGGTGAATGGCTGGTCCACCTCAACAACTGTCGTTCGCGGGTGGTAACTGACGGGCGAGCGACCAGCGCGGCTGAACGACGGCATCAGCACGCGGCGACCTGACGCTGCCGACCCATACCGGCCCGTCGACCCGCTCCAAAGTTGCACGACGGCGGGTCCAGATTCGTCACGTTTCGCATCTACGAAGCGGTCGTTCGTGGCCTCCGGCGGTCGGTCAGAAGCGGACTCGCACCAGACCCGGGGGCTGCTGGCGGAGGTTGAGCTCCAGGTGATGTTGGCTGCCCCTTGTATTGCACAATGCCCGCCTTTGCACTCCTTCGACACCTATGGCACGACACTTTGCCGCAGCACTCGCCCTGTGCGCGCTTCTGGCTGCCTGCGCCAGCGCGCCTCCTCGGCCTGAGCCGGTGCTGCGCAACGACCTGGATGGAGTGCAGCAACAGCTTGGTGCCTACATCAGGCATGAGCTCGCGCAGCGAAAACTGGCCGGATTCAGCATTGCACTGGTCGATGATCAGCGCATCGTCTGGGCCGACGGCTTCGGTTGGGCTGATGCTGCTGCACGGGTGCCCGCGTCAGCGCAAACGCGTTACCGCGTCGGCTCGATCAGCAAGCTGTTCACCGATACGGCCGCAATGCAGTTGGTTGCGCAAGGGACGCTGGATCTGGACGCCCCCGTGCAACGCACGCTTCCATGGTTCCGCATTGGCAGCGCCTGGCCGCAGGCAGGCGACATCACGCTGCGGCAGTTGATGACGCACCATGCAGGCCTGCCTCGGGACATGGCTGGTGGCATGTGGCTGCAGGAGGCTCCTGCGCCATCGCGCGACTTTCGCGCGATGCTTCATTCCCTGGCCGACTACCAGGTCGACGCACCCCCCGGGCAGATGCTGATGTATTCGAACGTCGGCCTCGATCTGGTCGGCGCGATGATCGAGGCCGCCTCCGGCGAATCCTTCGAGCAGCGCCTGCAGAGTGCGGTGCTCGCACCACTAGGCCTGCGCGACGCACGGTTCAGTGCCGCCGTCCCCGACGAACCCGGCATGGCACGTGGCCACTACCAGGGCGAGCTGCAGCGCGAGCCCGCCTTGCGTGACGTGCCGGCTGGCGGCCTCAACGCCAGCGTCACCGATCTCGGTCGCTTCCTGATGATGCAGTTCGCCAACGGTCGCAACGCGACGGGAGACGTCGTGCTGCCGGCCGAGCAGCAGGCGGCGATGCTCGAACGCCAGTACGCCGACCTGCCGCTGGACGCAGACATGCGAGTCGGCCTGGGGTGGATGCTGACGACATTCGGCACCGACACCGTGCACGGAGGCGGCCCGGTAGCCCACCACGGCGGCGCCACCATGTACTTCCGCAGCCAACTGATGCTGCTGCCGCAGCACAAGCTCGGGGTCGTGGTCGCCTCGAACGATGGCGCCGCCGGCGACTCCGTCAACCGCGTCGCGCAGCGCGCGCTCGCGCTGCTGCTGGAGGCGCGCACGGGCATCCGGCAGACGGAACACGTACCCGGTTTCGTTCCGGTGGCGCAAGCTTGGCCGCCCGAGCAGTGGCAGACCGTGCGAACGGCCTGCGCCGCCGGCGACTATATGACCCTGGCCGGTCCTATCTCCATGGTTCCCGATGGCGAGCATCTGAGCGTATATGCCGGCGGGCGCCGGCTCGAACTGCGCGAGGGCGAGGCCGGTCGCTTCGGCCTGCGATACCGCCTGGGCGGCCTCCTTCCGATCGAACTCGGACCGTTGTCGAAAATGGGTTTCGAATGTCGTCAGGTCCAGGGACGGCAGGTCTTGATTGCCGTGCTGGACGGCGAGCGTATGGTCGCTGGCGAAAAGCTGCCCGCGGCGTCGCTGCCACCGTACGTCGCGGGCTGGACGGGCAAGTACAAGCCACGGCTGGCAGAAGGCGACCCGGCGGCAATTTCCACGGTGGACGAGGTTCGCTTGCACCAGTCCGAGGGCCGACTTTGGGTGCAGTACAAGCTGCACCGGGCCTTTGGCGGAGGAGCACAGGTGGCACTGTTGCAGCCTCTGTCGGAGACGGCTGCGCGCGTGGTCGGCCCGTTGGCTGATGCGGGTCCACTGCTGCAGATAGAACATCGCGACGGCGAGTCGCCACGCGTGCGCTTCTCGGGTTGGACTTTCGACCGTGTCGGCGATTAGCATTAGCGTGCCGCCCACACAACTGGGCGAGCGTCGCGTCGAGGTAAGACTTGTGCGACACCTGCCGTTGCGCAGGTGATGGCGCTCAGCACAAGTTTGGACTTCGGGCTTCCCCGCATCGCCACCTCGTCGTGTCTTACACGTTACGCAACTGATCGGCACGGTCGCAAACAGGTCAAGGTTCTGCGCATCTACGACGCGGAGCCTTCATCAAGATGGTCTTCGTCGCGCCTTGGCCTTCCCGGCTCGATCCCACGGCGGCTCGGCGCCGCCGAAGCGCTCGGCGAGGAAATCCACCAGCAGCCGCAGCGCAAGAGGCTGGTGGATCGCCGAACGTGGTGCTACGACGCGGCGCCGCTGGTCAAGGCCGCGAAGGCGAGCCCGCTCGAGACCACATCGCCGAGACGCGAACTCTCATGCGGCGCCTGGGATCGGCGCGGCAATCTGGTCGGCGCTGTGTCCGATGGGCTCGGCGCCTATCGGCGTGGGCGCCACCGTTGATGATGTGCATTTTCGGAAGCGCCAGCCGGGGTTCCGCGCCCAGAGCAAGTTGGCGATACAGCGGCTGGCCAGACACCAGCTGGCGGCTCGTGTACGCGTCTTCGTTGACTTCGTTGCGTTGTCGCTCAATCCAGCCGGCTGGGCCAACGCTTTAGAAGCACTGTCTAACCGTGAACGGCTGCTTTGCGGCATTTGGTCGTGCGGCACCTTGTGGCCGGGTCGGGCCAAAGTTAGGCCCAGGTACGTCGCCGTAAAGCTGCCTTTCGCCGGTTCGCTGAGGCAGGATTTTCGAGCGCGTTGGCGATGACGGCTTGTGGCCGGCTGAAGTAGTTCGGCCGCGCGCAGCATAGCGGCCCTTTCGGTCATCCTTTCGCCGGCGAGGCCTGGACTCAGGGGGGCACGCGTCAGCCGGGGCAAGCCAAGCTAGGGCGCCCGCCCGACCGACCTCATTCCGTCAGATCATCCGTGCTCAGCTCCAACAAAGTACGAGACAACAGTCTGAGACACAGTCTGAGACAGAGGCTGTCTTCCATAGTGCAAATCCACGGCCCGCGCGATGAAGACTGAGACACCGGACTGCTCAACCTGTCGCTTGCTTTCGATTTATGCGCAGCGCGAGCAAAGCGCGCTTACTGAGGGGCAATGGCTTCGGACGCTTGACAAACGCCGTGAGCCAACTCGCGAACTCCTCGTCCGGCGGGATCAAGTTATCGGCTTTCGCAGGAGAGAAATCCACCTCAGTCACTTGTGGCGCTGCCTTGCTGCCGAGTCGCCCTTTGTACTTGCCAACGAGCTCGTCACCATGTTCTTTCAGATCAATGCACAGTAGGTATGTGAAGTAGATCAAACAGTCTGCGTGAAGGACCATGGCATCGATCGTGGTCGAGTAGATTTCGTCGAGTTCGCCGTCGCCTGATGGAAGGCCGAAGTAGCGTGCCATGAACGCTCTATCGCGTGGTGCTCCCTCCGCTCGGAACGCTTTGATCTGCTCGTTGCGATTCGACATTGATTCGCGCAGGGCGGCGGCCGACTCGCTGATTGATACAGCGAGGTTCAGCGGGCGTCCCACGACTGAAAGACGATCCAGAACGTGCGCTTGGAGCGTGTCTGTCGGTGGGCTGGGAATCGGAAGGTATCTCAAATCGACCCTGAGCTCGTACGGCGCATTCCCCTGAATCCCCCCAGTCCTTCGCTTGCGCTCGTACTCGACTAGCGCGTTCTTGTCGCGCACAAACGCTTCCTTCAGCGAACGCAGATGCTGCCGCTTGATAGCCATCACCGAGTTGCTGATTGCAAAGGACAGCGAGATGGCGGCATTCGTGTCGCGTATCTCTTCAACCATGTCATCGCGAAATCGATTGCGATCAGCGGTGCCCTGAGCGGTCTTCGCGCCGAAGAATGCGCCGGCGAGGGCGACGAGGGCCGAGCTGAACAGGTTCGAAGCAAAGAACTGCTTTAGGGCGAGCCATGCAGCCATCAAATCCCACATGCGATCTCCTCAAAATGGTGCGGGAGAGTATGCCGAAGGTGCCCGCGCATGCAGCCACTGACAGGCAGCCCGGCAATAGCCGCGCAGATCCACCCACTGGCAAGAGGGGGCTCGGGAGAGCTGCTGCCGCGCGCCTTCGTAATCGACTTGGCCGTCGCTCAAGGGTTCAGCATCCAAGCGGTCCGGGCAGGCCCAGCGCATTCAATCTCTGCTGACGGAACGACGGCTTCCAGAGTGAGCTTGAACGGCCGGTTGTGGCCGACACTAGGCGCCCGGGTGTCGTCAGCTCAGTCCGATGCGATCAACGATCCGACCGCTCGACGACAACCTCGCTGATCTGGACCACCGGTGCGATGTCAGTGTAGTTGTTGGCGATGCCGCCCCCGGTGCTCCTGCGAGGCGGCCAGGTAACCTTCGGCCGAGTCACAGATGAACGCACACATCGCCACGAAGGCTGGCGGTGAACCGGGCTCCCTACCCGCCAGGCCTTTTGCTTTGACGTCGCCGAAGCAGACGCACGCGTGTGACACCTCATGGCCGACTGGTGCCGTTCGCATGTCGACGCGGCAACGGGCCAGGTTTGCCTCACCTGCCCGATGTGACTGCGTTGCTTGCCAGGAATTCCGAGATCGCGTCGACGACGCCAGGCGCGAGGGGCAGTCCAGGATCGGCGTATGTCGCGATATTTGACCGCGGGTCATCCGAGGTGACGGACTTGAGCACATGGTTCACATCGGGAAGGAGTACGAGACTCGCTCGTCGACCAGCCTGTTTGAGCACCCGGGCATCTGCCTCGTTGACCTGAAGATCACGTTGCCCCTGAAGCACGAGTACCGGTTTGGCAATGCCCGAAATAAGGCGGGTCGGGTCATAGGAAAATGCGCTGATCAGGAACCCCTGCACCGCGGGATTGAAAAGCACCTGCAGTGCCGGATGCATGTCTTTCGTGTCGACCCGTCGACTCTGTTCCAGCGCGTCGATCGCTGACAGCGCCTGGCCCAACAAAGGCGCATTGGCCGGGTTAGCCTTGAGCTGGTTGCGCAAGACTTCGCCCATCGGTCTGCCAGCGGTCGCGGCCAGAATGAACCCGCATTCGCCTTGCAGATCTTTCGCCGAGGCCAATGCGACCAGGCCGCCCTCGCTATGCCCCAGAACCCACACGCAGGGCGCGTGAGTCTCGCTCCTGAGAATGGTCACCCAGGACTGCACGTCATCGACATAGTCGCCGATGGTGACCGCATTGGCGTCTTTCGCCGCCGCGGCGCTCGCGAACATGCCGCGCTTGTCGATACGCAGCGTTGCCACGCCGTGCGACGCGAGTCCTTCGGCAAGAAGTCGGTAGGTCGATGCCTTCACGCCGAGCAGGTTGTTGCCGTCGCGGTCCGTCGGCCCCGAGCCCGGGACGATGAGAACGACCGCGCTTGGATTCGAGTTCGGGACGAGCAAGGTCCCTTTGAGAGTGCCCGTGCGCCCTGGCACTTCTAGGAAGGTCTCCGAGAAGGCAGCCTGCGCCGACGCCGAACTGGCCAGCAGGCAGGCGCCTGACAGAACAATGCTTGACGCAAACTTCATGCGTTGCCCAATTGGAAAGTCGACCGGACACCGAGAATACCGCGCATTGGCACGGGCACGGTGCCCCCGCAGTGGGCCACCAGGCCGCGAGTGTTTAGTTCTCAGCCGCGCCTGTAAGCTGTCGCTCGCATCGAGATGCCTCGCCACGCCAAGGGCAGCTTTATGCAAGCTCGGCGAATTCACAGTCGCGGCCAAACGCGGCCGCTCGATTCGGCCGATCGAACAACAGCAGCGCAGCGTGTGCCGTCGCTCGTGATCGGCCTCCGAACTCACGGTCTCGGCTCCCTTCCGGTCATTCAGGAACGTACGCGAATGCGGGACCAACGACCGGTCTCAAGGTACTGCTGACACAGCGAGTCGCTGTTGCGCGGGCGATGCCATCCGACGTCGAGGCCGATCAAATGTCTGCTGCTCAGGCCGGCGACCTCACACTTCCGACCCTGAGTTGCCGCTCGACTCGTCGAATTCATCGCCGAAAAGCGGTCGCGGCGGAAGCTGCTCGCCCGAGTGCTGCGGCCAATTGCGCGCCAGAAGCACAATCACGGCCATGCGCTCACACCTCGTCCTCACGGTCGTCACCCTGGCAGGCTTGCTCACCGCTTGCGCTCAGACTCCAGACAACGCTGCCGCCCACTTGGCCGCACCGGTTGCGATCGACACGATGGTGCCCGGCGCAATGGCTCAGGTCCATGCCAAAGGCATGGCGGTCGCCGTGATAGACGCCGGACGAGTGGTCTACGTTCGCGCGTTCGGTCGTCGCAACGAGGCCGGCGAACCGTTGCGCGACGACACGGTGATGGTGGCCGCCTCGCTGACCAAGCCGGTATTCGCATACCTCGTCATGCAACTCGCCGACGAAGGGCGCATCGATCTCGACGCACCGATTTCACGCTACCTGACGCAGCCGCTGCCAAGCTATCCGCCGCAGCGACCGTACCCGGTGTGGAACGACCTTTTCGGTGACGAGCGGTGGCGTGCGATCACGCCGCGCATGCTGCTCAGTCACCGCTCGGGCCTACCCAACGTGCCCGCGCTCGAACCGGATGGAAAGCTTCGCCTGCACTTCGATCCGGGTGCACGCTTCGCCTATTCTGGCGCTGGCATCAACCTGTTGCAGTTTGTGCTCGAGCGCGGGCTCGGACTGGATGTCGATGCCGAATTGCGCCGCCGCGTCTTTCAGCGCTTCGAGATGCGCCATACCAGCCTGACGTGGCAGCAGGGCAGTGCCGACAACCAGGCCGACGGCTACACGTCGACGGGGGAACCGCGCCCGCATCCGCGCCGACAGCGCGCCGCAGCGGCTAGTTCGATGGACACCACCGTCGAGGACTATGCGCGCTTCGTCGCGGGCTTCGTGCTCGGCGAGGGGTTGTCGGCTACGTCGCGCAGCGCTATGACCTCACCGCAAGGACCGATCACCACCGCGACGGAATTCCCGACCTTTCAGGCTGAGGTGCCGACGGAGCGTCGCCGAACGCATCTTGCTGCCGGTCTGGGCTTGGTCGTATTCGACGGTCCGCAAGGGCCAGGTTTCTTCAAAGGCGGCCACGAGGACTACGCGGGTAACACGTGGGTCTGCCTCGCGCGGTCGGCTCGCTGCGTCGTGCTGCTTTCCAACGATGTCCGCGCCGAGAAGGCGTTTCCTGGGATCGTGGCATCGATCCTCGGCGAAACCGGTGCACCCTGGCACTGGGAATATGGGCCTTGACTCGCGCGAGCCAGGCTTTTCTGCCTGACACGAGCCAGTCTGGCCGTCGAAAAGCCGCCGCACGCGACCGGTAGGTGATTGGCCGCGAGTGTGAATTCCGCGAGGTCGCTGATACCTGTCCTTGGTGGGAGACGCACTCGATGCGAAGGGCAGCTGACCGGCGCGGCTGCGAACTCACACCCGCGGCCATCTGCTGACGTTCAAGCCGGCCGACCGAACAGCAGGACCAGACTGTCTGCAGACGTTGGAGTTTGGCCGCCGAATGTCGGCAGCTGCAGAAAGCAGGCCTTGGCAATTTTTTGGGCTTATGGCTGGTTCACCTCAACAGCTGTCGTTCGCGGGTGGTAGCCGACGGCCGAGCGACCAGCGCGGCTGAACGACGGCATCAGCACGCGGCGAACTGCCGCTGCCGACCCATGAGCGACAGTCACTGCTTCGAAATCACCGTCCGGAAGCCGCCGATCGGACCCGCAATCGGGCACCCGGCGGCGGCCCGCAGCAGAGAGCACGAAGCGTCAATGACACATCAAGGCGATGTAAGCGCAGAGCCGAGCCTTAGACCTTGCAGGCTGACGTCGAGAACTTTGCGTCCAAGCCAGTGGCCGGCAACCCTTGAACCACGTCAATCGAACGGTCAGGTCAGTCGCGCGGTCGGCTGATCGGCCTGATCCTGGGAAAGGCGCCCTCTCGAGCGCCGTTCGCGTTTTCTTTCCTCGCCCATTGAGGCGCGAGGCAATCGATCACATCAGATCGGCAGGCACCTTGCCGCCGTTGGCCGCCAGCTTGGCCATCACCTGCTTCTGCAGCCAGATGTTCATCGTCGCCGAATCGCTGGTGTCGCCCGCGTAGTGCAGTTCAGCAGCCAGCGTCTTGCGTGCCGCCAGGCTGCTGTCGAGGTCGAGGAGTTTCATCAGGTCGACGATCGACGTGCGCCAGTTCAGCTTTTCCGCGTGGCCGGCGGCGCGTTCGCCGAGGATCTTCTCCACGTCCACCTCGGAGAGAACCGCAGCGGCAGGCGCCACGGCGGGGGTCGCGCTGGCCGTTGCGGGGGGCGGTGCCGTTGCAACAACCGCGGGGTGTGACGAGGGAAAGATCTTGGCGAGGATGCTGCTGAAGATGCTCATGGCAATTCCATTCATGGAGATGAGGTGGGAGGACTCGAGCGCGCAGGTCGGCGCGTCGCACTCGAGCTGGTGACGCCGTGCAAATCAGCGTTTCATTCGCTGGGCGATCTGGCCGAGCGCAATGGCCAGTGCCGTGCCGCCGAGGACCTTGACCACATCGGGATGTTGGGCGTAATAGGCGCCGACACGGTCCAGCACGCCGGGGTCGCTTTGCCGGGCGGCTTCGGCGATCTCCCGGACCTGAGCATCGCTGACCTGCGTTGCGCCGGATTCCGGGGTCGGGGCACTGACCGCTGCTGTTCGCCCCTGCATGAAACGGCCCAGCGCGCCACCGGCGATGGTGGCGAGGATCCCCGGGCCGATGGCGCCGGCGAGTTGCGCTAACAGCCCGGCCTTCTGCTGCGGATCGGATTGGCCGAACAGGCTGGCGGTCATCTGGCCGAAGTCCGGCGTGCGGTCGGACCGAAAGGCTTCGGCGATGCCATTGCCCAGAGCGTCGGCGGGCACCTGGGCGGCGACTTCATCGAAATCCTGATGCGTGTCGGTCGGCCGGGCGATATAGGAATTCAAGACGTCCATGAGGCTCATGCCGAGCTCCGATCTGGTGGGGCTGTCTGTCGACAGCGGAACGGCTGTCCGCCAGCGAGGGCGGACGCCGGCTGGGGATCAGGCGGCCCTGCCGCGCCTGAAGAAATTGACGATGGCGAGGAGGAGGATGGCCCCCAGCAGCGAAACGCCCAGACCGGCAATGCTGAAGTCGTTGCTGTTAATTGTGCCGGTGCCTAACAGCGGGGCTAGGAACCAACCGCCGAGCATGGCGCCGATGACACCGACGACGATGTTCAGGAACATGCCCTGCTGCGCGTTGGTTTTCATGATGATGCTGGCGATCCAGCCGATCAAGCCACCGACGACGAGCCAGATAATGAAGTTCATGCCGATCTCGCTACTGCGTTAAGGTGGATGTACGGTAAGTGGCGGCCGCGAAAGTCTCGTAGGAGACGACGCCGAATGCGCGTCATCGAATCGCCTGAGATGGTGCGAGTCAGCGTCGTGGTCGGCTCTGGCATCGAATCGCGTGCAGTGGCTCCGGCGCGCCGATGGCGCCAGCGACCGGAATGCATTGGCAGCCCGGCCGGCCCAGGTTTCGTGCCATCGAACGACCGCTGCAGAAGCGGGGCATTCAGCAAGGCCGGCTCCTCGCGGCCGTCCGTCGGTGGTCCATGAGCGCCCAGCTCAGAGTGCCACGGCGCGGCAACGAACGGCCGCGGGTCTTCGCCGCCTGCCGTTTCCCGGGTCCTCAGGCGCTGCGAACCGTTACGGCTCGCAACAGCGTAAGGCTGCCGTCGCGGTTCCTCAAGCGCCGAACGCGAAGCGACTTCTTCCACTTCCGCAACAAGTCGCGGTCGACCAGCCTGATGCCACGGGATGAAGCTGTCTGTTCTGTAACCCGCATAGAACACAGATTGCGCAAGTTCAGACCACGGGCTGCACCAGGTCGCGGCGGATTGCGTAGCGCACCATGCCTGCGACGTCGCGCAGTGGGGCGCGACAATGATCTTGTCCGGCCATGCTGGTGGACGCCGTCCAGCGCAGGACCAGGCGCTGCCTGATCTGGTACCGGTGTGTACCCAGCCCTGTTCGCCAGCCCTTGGGCGACCACCGTGCGGTCGCTTCCGGCGCCAACCCGACGAGATGAGATGCCGGGAAGCTGCCTTTAGCCACCGTCAGCTCATGGCCGGCAGTGTGAGTACGGGGCAGCGCCAGGAAGCTGACTTTCGATGCATGGGCTTGGCTCGCCAAGGGCGGCTGTCAGCGAAGCCCGGGAACTCCACTGCCGGCCATGAACAGTCGATCGCCACGGTCAGCTATCGGAACAGTCAGTACGCGGACCGGCGGCTGGTCAGCCATTGAATGGTGCGAGAGCATTACCCAGGTCGGCCTGAAGGTCTGCCACCGGCTCGATACCTACCGACAGTCGGACCAGGCCATCGGCTATGCCCATCTCGGCGCGACGTTCGGCGCCGAGCTCCCAGAAGATCGTCTGCGCCACCGGAATCGCCAGCGTACGGTTGTCGCTCAGGTGGCTGGACAGGATGATCAGCCGCAGCCGGTCCAATACGGCCAACGGGTCGATGCCATGTTTCAGCTCGAAACTCAGCAGCGAGCCGAAGCGGCCGCCGAACAGTCCGGCCGCGCGCGCATGCTGCGGGTGGCTGGCCAAGCCCGGGTAGTACACCCGAGCCACGCCGGCTTGCTGTTCCAGCCACTGCGCCAGCACTCGTGCGTTGGCGTTGGTCGTGCCGATGCGCAGTTCCAGCGTCTCCAGTCCGGTGGCGATGCGGTGCGCGTCCTCGGGCCGCAACGTGGCACCGAAGTCGCGCAGGCCGCGTTTCTTGATTTGCAACAGGCCCCACCCAGCCGGGTCTCCAATGCGGAAGGGCTCAGCAATGTGTGGCCAGCGTGTCCAGTCGAACAGTCCAGTGTCGATGACCGCGCCGCCCATCGCATCGCCGTGACCCGACAGGCCCTTGGTCAGCGAATGCACTATCAGGCCCGCGCCGACGTCACGTGCGCGCAGCAGGGCCGGTGTCGTCATTGTGTTGTCGACGACATAGAGCAAGCCACGCTCGGCGCACAAGCGGCCGATGCCGGCTAGGTCGGGCACCTGCGTGCCGGGGTTGGCAATGGTCTCGACAAAGACCAGCCGCGTCGACTGGCGCAACGCTGCCTCCACGCTGCCCGCCTCTGCGGCATCGACGAAGTCGACGTCGATGCCGAGGCCTTGCACTGTCTGCAACAGGCTGCGCGTGTTGCCAAACAGGTGCCGACTGACTACCAAATGGTCGCCCGCCTTGAGCAGCGCGAGCAAGATGCCGGCGATGGCCGCCATGCCGGTGGAAAAGCCCGCCGCAGCGCGGCTCCCTTCTAACAACGCCAGCTTGCCTTCAAGCGCGCCGCCGGTGGGGTTGCCCTGGCGCGCGTAGACGAAGCCCGGATTGGCACCCTGGAACACCGCCACCAGCTCGGCCGCCGTGGCGTATCCAAAGGTGGCGGAGATGTGCAGCGGCTTGTGCAGTGCCCCATGCTCGACGCCGGCCCGGCGATCGGCGTGCAGTAAGCGGCTCAAATCGGATTCGGCATTGGGGGGATGGGCTTCGGCAGTCATGGCCGCAATTGTCGCGCCCGCGTCGGCTGTTCGGTCCGCGGCGGCACACATCTTCGGCATCGCATGCCCGGTTCAACGGCACCTGTCAGCAAACTCCGCGAACGGGTAGTCTCGGGATCGGCGCGCGTGAACATACGGCAGTTGCAGTCGGCACGCCCGACAACTCCGGGAGCTGCGATGACATCGAACGTGGAAGACCATCCGTACCGGGAATTCGAACGTGCCGGATGGGCACGCGCGACGTCGTGCTATGCAGATTCGTTCGAGACAATCACCCGCCTATTCGCCGGGCAACTGCTTGAAGCCATTGGCGCCCGGCCGCAGACGAAGGTTCTCGATGTCGCGTGTGGAAGTGCATACATGACGGCAATGGCTGCAGCAACGGGCGCGCAGGTCGAGGGAGTCGACTTTTCACCCAACATGGTCGAGGAAGCATAGAGACGTTATCCGGCATTGCCGTTCCGGCAGGCGGACGCCGAGGCTCTGCCCTTCGCCGACAACACATTCAACGCCATCGCCATTGGCTTTGGTGCCCACCACTTTCCGTGTCCCGTCCGGGCCCTGGTCGAAGCGCGCAGAGTGTTGCGCCCCGGGGGTCGGTTGGGCTTCACGGTCTGGGCATCCTTTGACGAGCACATGATCCAGAAGGTCGTGGTCGACGCCGTTCGCGAGACTGACAACCCGGTAGCCGCTCTTCCAGTGCCGCCTGCAGGCGAGATCAACGACATCGGGACATGCGTGCGCCTCTTGCGCGAAGCGGGGTTCAGCTCACCCGCGCCACGCGCCGAGAAGCTCGAGTCGCGTGCATCCATCGAATCGGCCCGCCAGTTGATCGATCTCCTGACCGATGGCACCGTGCGAATGTCCGCCGTCATTCAGATCGCAACCGGCCAACAAAGCGGCGGCGCTCATCGCGGCGGTCGAGTCCGCAATAGGACGCTATCAGGAAGACGGCGTATTCAAGATCCCGGCGGCAGCCATATTGGCTGTCGGCGTCAAGGCGTAGCCGTCGCCAATTGTTCGGTGGAGTGCGGCGGGTCGCCCTGCGATGTCGGCTTTCTGCCGCTGAATCTCAGATGTCATGTGACTCCTTTGGGTCGGATGCGTGAGTTCCGACGCTGTCGGCAGCGGTCATTGGGCCATCCAGACTGCAGGTCGAGTGCGGGCGATGTCGGCAGGACCTCCGACACCGGCCATTGGCGAAGCTTCAAGACGTGGAGCCCATTGACCGCAATGGAACCGAGACCGTGAGTTGGGCGCCCCTGGGCGAGCGACCGGTAACGCTGCTTGCCATTGGCCGTCTCATCTCGAACCTCAGTAACGAGTCGGACAGCGACGACCACGGGCTTGAACAGCAGTCGCTGGCCATTGCACACGGAGGATCTGTCGTACGGGGCATCCGAGACCCATGTCTTCCTGGATGCTGCCCATGGGCCGAGTTGGTCGATTTCGAGCAACGGAGTTGCGAGTCATTGATGTCGAAGCCCACTCCGCGCTCGGAGAAGGGGATAGCACTTCTTCAGTGCGGAAGTGGATCAAGCTCGTAACAACCCGCTGCTTGGAATGCTCGGGCACGACATGGGCCCCACTTCACGCAATCCAGCGTTCAGGCGAAAGCGAGGCCGCGGCAGCGACACCGCACGGAACCGACTCCGGTCACGCGTTTGGAACAGGTGCGCTTTGTTGGGTGCGGTCGCCCTGCGCATATGCGGCGAGGCGCTCCA
>JAJKJU010000284.1 GCA_021153565.1 Rhizobacter sp. | reverse complement strand
GTTGCCAAGTGACCACCCAGGCTGTAGCCGGTGACCGAGAACCTGTTCGTCGCGCCCAGGCCGTAGGTCTGCTGCAGGTGGCCGTACCACTGCTCCATGTCTGCGATCTGCCCGAACGCCCAGCCGTAAGGATTCATCTCCATCGCGTTGGTCGCTTGGTTGTCCCGCGCTGCATCGTCGATGAATTCGGTGGAGCGGAAACTCAGGACCATCTCGCCCTTCACCAATCCGCGGGCCGGGTCCGTCTCACCGCTGTACTTGAACAGCGTACCGCTGAATCCTGTACTGGTGTTGCTCTTGTGCTCGACAACGGTCCAGCCGTCGTCAATGAACTGTTGGGCTTGTATGTCGGTGAATTTGCTGGAGTGGTTGTTGCCTGAGGTCAGCTGTTTGAAATACGACTCCGGATCATCCAGAAACGCTTCCGCTGCCATCTGAAGGTTGGCGTACTTGAGATAGGTTGTGACGTTGTTTGCCATGTTTACTCTCCCTGTTTGTTTGGTTGAACTACTTTCGTCGCGAAGTCCCAGCTCCGTTCGAACACTCGCGGGCATCGAGGGCCGTGTGATGTAGCCCAGCCCCACGGCGATCTGAACCCTGCTTGACTGCCTTGCCCCGAGTCCATCAGATAGCCCACTCGCTGAGCGATGACTTCATTGGTTTGAATGTCAATGGCCTTCAGTGAACCCCCTGCGATCCAATGCTCGCGGTCCTCGCGCGTGGAAATGTCATCCCAGGTGAGTCCGTATCGGGCCGTGAAATTAGTGATGGGCTTGCGCTCTAGAGAGAATGGATAGTCGGATGGCTCAATCCCCTTGCCGGACAGTGCTTTCTCACGTGCGATCGCCTGCTCTGTCCACCGTGGGTGCAACTTCATGACACCGACGTAGCGATACCTCTTGCCATCCACCGGATCGATGGTTTCGACAAAGCTGTAGCCTTTGGTGTGGCGCTTGGCCTCCTCTGGATTGAGTTCAGCGCCTCCGGTCACCCGAAGCAAGTCGGCGATGCACCCGTCGCCATCGCAATCCTTTCCATAGGGATCGTCGAGCTTGAACTGATCGCTGAGGTTTACCTCCTTCGTCCGCCACTTCATCCACACCACGCCGTCGACGTTCCCCACCGTCCGCGTGATCTTCTCGCCCGCGGTCTTGCAGCGTTCCTGAAACAGCGCCATGGCCGCATCCAGCGTGGCCTTGGCTTCGTCATGCTGTTGACGCTTCTCCTGAACGTGCGTCGCCACCGGATAGATAAATGCCCCGAGCACGGCCACGGCAAGCGGGGCGCTCAACCACCTTGGTTTCTGTCTCAACCACCAAAGCAGCAACCCGGCTGTGCCAAGTGCAACCGCCCAATAGAGCAACCCCAGTGCGCTGAGCAGCGGACCGAAGGGTGTTAGGTCCAACGGCGTGTTGGTCATGCTGCACTCCTCGCGTCGCCGTCATTGCCGTGATTGATCTGCAATGCTGTAGTCAAAGAAACCTTTTCCCTTGTAGTCATGGTTTCCATTTCAAAGAGAGCCGAATTCCGGCTCCTTCGGTTGGCGACGACTTCCAGGGGCAACGTCAACAAGGCGTCATACCCTGCCATCCCCTGCGCTTGACCGTATTGCTGCACGGCAGTCCGTGCCCGCTCGCGAAGCGGCGCATACGCTCGCGGCTCAAGCAGTGCGTCAAGCACCCGACGTGCTTGCGCCTCGACATCGAAAAAGTCCACCAGCCGGCCGTTCTCTCCGTCGCGAACCACCTCACGCACCGGCGCGGTATCCGATCCGATCACCAACGCTCCGCAGGCCATGGCCTCGAGCAGCGACCAGCTGAGCACGAAGGGATAGGTCAGGTAGACATGCGCTGCGGACACCTGCAGCACCTTCACGTATTGGGCATGCGGCAGCCTTCCCACAAAGTGCGTGCGACTCGCATCGAGCTTCACCTCACGCAGCATCTGCTCGCGCCAGTTCGGTGCGCCTTGTGGCTGCTGGCCGTAGCTCACCTCGTCCCCGCCCACGATCAGCGCATGACACGTTGGATGCCGACGTTGAACTTCCGCCAGCGCCCGCATGAAGACATGAAACCCCCGATAGGGCTCCAGATTCCTTGCCACGTACGTGACAACCGGATCTCCGGCCCTCAGCGTCACACCGCTGGGCGTCGTCACTTCTGCGCTCGGATCCGGTCCCAGTTGGTCCGCCGCGATCCCTTCATGGCACACGGAGATCTTCGACTGGAATATCTCCGGATGTCGGCTGCGTTGCCATTGCGTGGGACTCACGGCGGCGTCGCAGTTCGTGAGGTTCAGCGTGTGCAGCGCGTTCCACATGCGAATTCGAGCCTTGGCATCGAAGGTCGACGGGAACTCGGGGTCGAAGTTCATGTCGGCCCCCGAGGCCGAGTAGTACCACTCGCAAAAGTGGATGAGGCGCGCATCGGGGAACACGTCCTTCGCCCATAGTGTCTCGCCCCAGCCCGGGTGCGCCAGGATCACGTCGGGCACGAAACCGCTCTTGCGCAAGTACAGCATGGCGCGCGTGGCAGCCTGGCCATGCAAGGTGGCTTGCTCCATCTGCCGCAGATAGGGGTGCTGCTGCGCGTGTCCCGCCCGGGCAAGTTTGTATCGCAGCAGCCCATCGAAGCCGGGGAGCCCAGGCGCAGTCTCCCGGCCCAGGCCGCGCACGTCCCAGCCGGGCCGGCGGGCCCAGGCCTGAACGAGGTGCCCGAACTGGCCGGGGAAATTCTGATGCACGATGAGAAGCCGCATCAACGCTCTTTCAGGCTGTCGTTCAAGTGTTCGCGCACGGGACTGAGCAAGTAGTCGATCACGCGGCGTTTGCCGGTCTTGATCTCTGCGGTCACGTTCATACCCGGCGACAAGTGCACGCGCTTGCCGTCCACATTGATGTCGCGCTGTTCGAGCCGCAAGGTGGCCGGGAAGCTCGCGCCGCCGGATCCCGTGCCGACCGTGCCCACGCTGCTGCCAGTGCTCTGCGCCTGGCGCGCCGCGCTCTCGCTGATCACCGCATCGGCAGCCACACGGGTCACGTCGGCGGCGATCGTTCCGTAGCGCGTGTACGGAAACGTCTCGAGCTTGATCTCCGCGTGCTGCCCCTCGTTCACGAAGCCGATGTCCTTGTTCTCCAACGTCACTTCGGCCATGACCTGCGCGCGGTCGGGTACAAGCACCAGCAGTGCCTGCGCCGGCGTCACCACGCCGCCTGCGGTATGCACGGCCAGCTGCTGGACGACGCCGTCCACCGATGCCGTGAGCTGGGTGAGTCGGGACTTCTGCGTCGCCTTGATGGACTCCGCATCCAATTGCTGCTGCTTCAGTAGGGCGTTTGCGTGCCGCTCGCGCAAGGTGCGTATCGTTTCTGCACGCTGTGCCGCATAGGCCTGCTCGCTCTCGCGCTGTGCTGCCTGCGCTTCAAGCTTGCGCGCGCGTTCGGTGGCGAGGTCTTTTTCCAGCTCGATGCGTTCACGCATCCGATCCTGGTTGGCGTGGCCGGCCATGAACCCCTGGTCGCTCAGCGCCTTGAAGTCCGCCTCGCGCCGACGCGCCAATGGCACGGTGGTCTCCAGCTTGTCGATCCGTTGCTCCACGGTCTGACTCTCCGCCCGGTGTTTGGCCGCTTCGGCCTGCAGCTTGGCGAACTTGGCGCTGATATCGGCCCATTCGCTGTTGAGCTGTGCCTGCACTGCGAGATGTTCGGCAACCGGCAAGCCGGAGCCCGTCATCAACCACGGCTGGCCGCCGCGGGTCAGGGCTTCCAGAAGTGCACCGGTGCGCAAGAACTCCGACGTCGCCGATGCGCGCTCCTGCACAACCCGGCTGCGATCAGCCTCCGCGAGGGTGGCATCGAGTTCTATCAGCAACTGCCCCGCCTTGACGTGATCGCCATCCTGCACGTGGATCGCCTTCACCACGCCGGCCTCCAGCGGCTGGATGAGCTTGGTGCCATCGCTGACCACGATGCGCCCCGGCGCCGTCGCCACGATGTCCAATTCACCGAGACTTGCCCATGCCAGAACGATGACGAAGAGCGCACAGATCGCGAATGCTGCGCGCCGTGGCGCCGGGTGCACCGGCGTGGCTTGCAGACTCAGGGCTGCGGGCAGGAATGCGGCCTCATCGGCCAGGCGCCTGGGACCCGCCAACTCGTGGCGGGCATCCCAGGCTGCCACGAAAACCGCTTTGTACCGGCTCAGCAGATCAAGCACGGGATGCCCGGGGGCGGATTGAGCCGTGTTCATGCAGGGGTTCCGCCGTCGGCTGCCGGCTTCACAGGGCCGATGCCTCCCTGCATGCGCCACAGATGTGCATACAGGCCATTCGGCCTCTCCGCCAGTTGACCATGTGATCCGGATTCGACGATGCGTCCGTTGTCCATCACGATGATGCGGTGAGCATGGCGCACGGCGCTCAAGCGGTGCGCGATGACGAATACGGTGCGCCCCTTGCACATCGAGGCCATGTTGCGTTGGACGATGGCTTCGCTCTCGTAGTCCAGCGCGCTGGTCGCCTCATCGAAGATGAGGATGCGCGGATTGTTGAAGAGTGCTCGGGCAATGGCGATGCGTTGGCGCTGCCCACCCGACAGGCTTGCTCCTTGTTCGCCTACCAGCGTGTCGTAGCCTTCAGGCAATTCACACACGAATTCGTGTGCGCCGGCGAGCTTGGCCACCGCGATGACGTGCTCCAGCGGTGCGGCCGGGTCGGTGATGGCGATGTTCTCGCGCACGCTGCGGTGAAAGAGGAAGTTCTCCTGCAGGACCACGCCGACCTGTCTGCGCAGCTGTGCGACGTCGATGAGGCTGATGTCCAGCCCGTCGATAAGCAGTCTGCCCTGCTCGGGGCTGTATAAGCGCTGCACGAGCTTGGTAAGCGTGCTCTTGCCGGAGCCGGAGCGCCCGACGATGCCGATGATCTCGCCTGGGTTGACGTCCAGGCTCACACCATGCAGCACCGGCGGCGCCTCAGGCCGGTAGCGGAACACAACCTGATCCAGTGTGATGCGACCCTTGAGGGGCGGCAACTGCGCGGCAGTGCTGGGCGGCACTTCAGTGGGTGTGTTGAGCACGTCCCCGAGCCGCGCCATGGAGATGCCGGTCTGCTGGAAGTCTGTCCACATCTGAGCGATGCGCATGATCGGTTGCGCGACGCGCTGGGCGAACATGTTGAAGGCCACGAATTGCCCCACACTGAGTTCGTTGTTCATCACGAGGTGAGCGCCATACCAGAGCGTGGCTGCGTTGACGAGCTTGCTGCTCAGGTTGATGCCTTCGTGTGCGATGCTTGCCAGGCTCTGAGAGGCTGAGAGTATTTCGATCATGCCCGCTCATCACGCCAAAAGACCCCTGCTCGTCGTTGCAAATGCTCGCCATAGCCCTGGCTATGGCTGCGCTT
>JAJKJU010000283.1 GCA_021153565.1 Rhizobacter sp. | reverse complement strand
GCGCAAAGCGCAGCCATAGCGGGCTATGGCGAGCATTTGCAACGACGAGCAGGGGTCTTTTGGCGTGATGAGCGGGCATGATCGAAATACTCTCAGCCTCTCACCGGTCAAAGCACCACGGCGTTGGTTTGCAGTTCGCGATACCAGTCGTCCGTGAGTGCCAGAAAAAAGGCCTTGCGTGTCTGTGCGTTGGAAAATTCGACGCCATAGGGGCGTTGACGCGCCGTCACGACCTGGCCAAGGGCCAGCTCCCCTTGCTCGACGGCCTTCTGTGGCAGGTACAGGAAGAATTCGCCATCCGAGCCCTGATCGGCGACCGCTTGCAACTTCATCCGCATGGTGCCCGGCTGCTCGGGCAGGGCAGCGACTTCGACGACGTTGTAGTCGCCTTCGATCGCGGCGGTGGTGTTGGTCGAGCTGGTACTCGACTTCTGAATCGAATCCGAGATGCTGCCTACCGATGTGGTGATGCTCTCCGAGGCAGAAGACGCGGCCGAGCTGGCGGCCAAGGCAGGAAGGGCAGAGACACAGAACAATAACGCGAAGGCGGCAAGACATCTGTTGATGCGGGTCATCGTGACTCCATGCTGTGTGCGTGACGGAAGCGAGGATACCGCGGCCCTCAGTACAGGCACTGTCGCATGAGGCAATTGCATTGACTTTTACGTGCCTGGAGCACGATTGGCGTATTTCATTCAGGTGGCAAGGGAGGGGATGAGTTCAGTTCCGTCGTCCTTGCTCCCTCTCCCAGAGGGTCCCAGAGGGAGAGGGGGTAATGCGGGCTGCAGCCGGTCCGCTAAACCCGTTCAGTTGTCCAGACTCCGCCCAGCAGTCCTTTGGGTTCAGTTGTCGGAGTTGTGATAAGTCACCGCATCGCCGTCCTCACCACTTGCCGTGCCTGGTGTACTGTGCGTTATCGCGACTTGGCGGCCACTTCTCGTCCCCCCCATGAAGTACGAAATCATCGAACGAGGACATCGTCTTGAGGCGATCGGCGCCCACAGCGGCTACCGCATCAGGATGTCGACCTTGTCCGCCGCAGATCTGGTCACCTGGCCTATCAGTGTTCACATCCGCGGCTCGGAGAGCGAAGACGAGGTTCGTGTCGACGTGCCGAAGCGGCATCTGGCCAGCGCAAAAGGAGCATTCGACTTCGGCTATGAGTGCGCAGTCCTGTGCATTGATGCGATGGATCACCGGAAGGTGTAGCCGCGATGCAAAAGGTTCCCTTCATGACCTTAACCATCCCGATGGATATCTCGTCAAAACCGTAATTGGCGATGCTTTGCCGCGTTATTTGGTGCATTGCAGCAGGTCCGTTCGGTTGAAGATTTCAGTTGTCCGCATACCGCGCTATCTGGAGCTCAAAAATGTTTTGTGCTAACCATCCGATTCCGCACGAGGACTGCTCTCATTGCCTGGCGACGGTGAGGGCTATGCGCCCCACCATATTTGCTGAACTGGCTGCCGCTGAATTGCGCTCGGGAACTGACTGCTGCCACGGCTGCGACTTCATCTACTACGAAATCGTCGACACATGTCCGCAGTGCGGGACTCCGCATCCGTTCTTTGTCGAACAGCGCATCGAGGCTTCTCGGTCGGCCGTGGCTCAGGAGCGTCGGAGTCAACCTGTGGCGCACCTGGAGTCGCTGACCTTCCGGGACTTGGCGTAGTCATCGAGGTCTGCGTCGTAAGGTTGCTCGCATCTGCCGGCGTGCGCCAATTGATGGCCCACAGGCGCTGATGCTTGGGTAATTTGCAATGTGTAAACGGGGACTCAGCCAGTTCCAGGCGGAGCGCTCGCACTCATAACTCCGGCGGCGACGAGCGCGGCCAACAAGACGGGTGCTTCGACACGAAGCACTAGAAGGAAAGTGCGCCGCGGCTCATCGACCTTGTCATGCGCTACTTGCAAGGCCAGGAGCAAACGGGGCATTACCCTGAAGCGGTTGAACCCGCCGAGCAACGCGGCGACGCCCACCAAGACGACCTTCACGAGCAAGGCGTTGCCATAAGGGCTACGAAAAAGTGGCTCGACTGCCCCCAGCCCGCGCAAGGCATTGAGAATCCCCGTTGCGACGATCCCGGCAAGCGTCCATGTCGCCGTCTTGGACAGTGCACGAATCCACCTCAATGCGTCGAGGCGCGCGACGGCCGACGGACCGATCGCATGGGCCAACGCCGCAAACCCTGCGATGAACACGGCCCCGCTCCAGAGACTCACGAGCAGAAGATGCGCCATGTCCACCCAGACTGCGGCTTGGACCCATCCCTGAGTTCCCGCATGCGACATGGCGCTGCGGCTATATGCAAATATGAGAATGCCGGGCAGGACGAAGGACGTGCGCCATGCCGTTACAGCGGGCAATGGAAGCGCCGATATTCCGAGCACCGCGAGCAAGGCAATGAACCCGACCAGCCACGCATGACCGACGTGCGTCGCTTCGAGCATTGCTGGTATCACGTTCCACGCTTCGACCAAGGGCGCTTCGGCCATGGCGGCCGCCTGAAGCCAAAGCATGAACAAGGTGGATGCCAGCGTGAGTACCGACGCCGCTCTCAACAGGCAATGAGATCGAATCAGGAGGGTCTTCGCCCATTCAGAACCTGACCCGTTGAGCCACGCGATCGAAGCACAGCTTCCCACCATCCCCGCCAGCCCAACATTGACGAGCACCGTGATCGCGAGCAGGGCCGTCGCTGATGAAGACTCGTCCAATCATTTCACCGTGAACGAGAGTTCGCCTTTGACGCGATGCCCATCGCGACCCACGGTGGACCATTGCGCCTTGTAGGCCCCAGCCGGAAGTGCGGGCAGCGGCATGACGATGGATTTTTCGTCGTCCTTGTCGGCCTTCGCCTTGTCGGTCTTGATCGTATTGGCACCCGGTCCCGCAAGCTTGACTGAGCTGAACGTGATCTCGATCGGCTCATTGAATTGCAGGCGGATTTCAGTCGGCGCGGTCGCAAGCGTTGATCCATTCGTGGGTGTCGAGCTTTGCAGGGTTGCGTGGGCAAGAACTGACGACGCCATCAGGAAGCAAGCCGCAGCTATCAGGCCGTGAATCAGTCGCTTCATCGTGACCCCTTTTCTTTGCAATCAGTGACTGGAATGATCCTTGTGGCCGGATGGCTTGCGTGCATTGAGCGTGTCGTCATCTGCCTCGGGGGCTTGCCCACGAGCGGGTGGTTCGAGTTGCCCTGTGTACTCGTAGGCGACGGTGCCCGTCGGATGCTTGAACCAGCCAGGGTCCGTGAAGTTCCCGGCCTTTGTATCGTCGCGAACTTTCACGACGCTGAACATGCCGCCCATTCCGATGCCGCCGAACGGGCCGGACCCGGCCATCATCGGTAGCGTGTTGGCGGGCAAGGGCATTTGCATCTCGCCCATGTCATGCATGCCCGTGTCGCCCATGTGCATATAGTCGGGGACGAGCTGGGTGATCTTCTGCGCGACACCTCGCGCTTGCACACCCAGCATGGTCGGCACGCCGTGTCCCATGGCATTCATGGTGTGGTGGGCCTTGTGGCAATGGAAAGCCCAGTCGCCTGCTTTCGCGTCGAACTCGATGGCACGCATTTGGCCGACCCCCACGTCGACGGTGACCTCGGGCCAGCGGGCCGACTTGGGCACCCACCCTCCATCGGTGCCCGTGACCTCGAAGTGATGACCGTGCAGGTGCATCGGGTGATTGGTCATGGTGAGGTTGCCGAAGCGGATGCGCACCCGGTCTGCGGTGCGGGCCACCATCGGATCGATGCCGGGGAACACCCTGCTGTTCCAGGCCCACAGGTTGTGGTCGAGCATGGTGTTGACCTTCGGTGTCGCTGATCCCGGCTCGATGTCGAATGCGGACAGCAGGAACACGAAGTCGCGGTCGGCCTTGTATTGGCGCGGATCCTTGGGATGAACGATGAACATTCCCATCATGCCCATCGCTATCTGCAGCGTCTCGTCTGCATGAGGGTGGTACATGAAGGTGCCCGAGCGCTGCAGGGCAAACTCGTAGACGAAGGTCTTGCCTGCACCGATGGCAGGTTGAGTCAGCCCGGTCACGCCATCCATGCCCGACGGAATCAGCATGCCGTGCCAATGAATGCTCGTGGCCTCCGGGAGTCTGTTCGTGACGAAGATGCGCACGCGATCGGCTTCGACGGCTTCAAGGGTGGGGCCGGGGCTCGTTCCGTTGTAGCCCCAAAGATTGGCCTTCATGCCGGGCGCGAGTTCGCGTACCACAGGCTCGGCCACGAGATGGAACTCCTTGACACCATCCTTCATGCGCCACGGAAGCGACCATCCGTTCAAGGTCACGACGGGGCTGTAGGGGCGGCCCGTGTTCGGGAACAGCGGGGGCTGCATCGTCGGGGATGTCTGCGTGACAGCCTCGGGCAGCGAGGCAGCGCCGACCCGGCTCACGGCGGCCGCACCGAGCGCGGTTGCGCCGGCGGCCCGCAGGAAGTCTCTACGTTGATTCATGGGCGGTCTTTCAATGCATTGGGCGAACGGCCGGTCAGCGCCGTTTGCAGATCGGTTTCGGCAATCCAGTGTTCTCGCAGCGCCTCGACGTAGCCGGTGACGCTCATGACTTGGTCGCGTGAATCGGCAAGCAACTCGAACACGCTGATCAACATGCCGTTGTAGCGCAGGAGGTTTTCTTGGGAGATGCGCTTGCGAAGCGGCACGACCTCGTCGCGGTAGTGCTTTGCCAAGTCGTACGCCGTGCGATACGCCGAGTAAGACTCGCGAACTTCGGATCGCGCGTTGATGGCGATTTCAGCCGTCCGATTCACCGACTGCATGTAGATTGCTTGCGCGCGGGCCGCCCGGGTTGAGCCGAAGTCGAATAGCGGCAACTCCAACTCGACCTCGTAGCCGCTGCGGCGCGTGTCCCCGGATTGGGACTTGTTTGCGTAACCGACGTTCAGCACGTTCACGAATCGAGTCGGGCTTGTGAGACCGAGCGATTTCGCAGTGGCTTCGGTGGTGCGCCTGGCCAAGAGCACGTCCAGCCGCTTGTCCATGGCCGTCTGTTCGGCATCCTTGGGCTCCGTCGGCAATTTCGGGAGGTCAGGCAGGCGATCCGGCAAAGCAAAGGCGAGTTGATTGCCGGATAGGCTCAGGAGCCGTGTCAGCCGTTCGCGTTCCACGACGGATTGGTGCTGCGCCCGGGCGAGTTGCGACGTGGCGTCGGCCTGAAACGCCTGTTCGCGCAGTTGGGCCAGCGCATTGAAGTTGCCGGCTTGCACCATGCGACCTGCGAGCTCGCTGGAGGCATCGGCTGCCTCCTTGACCTGCCGGTAATAGGTGACGAGCTCTTGCGCAGCCACGGCAGTGAAGAAGGCCTTGCGCGTATCGGCGGCAACGCCCACCGCGTCGAGCGCGGCATGCCATTGCGCCTGCTCGAATCGACCCTGCTCGACTTGTCGGGCTGCTGGTATCGTGAGCAGGCTCAGCACGTTGAACAAGACCGAGCGGTCGATCTCGACCATGCCGCCTCCACGCAAGTGGCCGAACCTGAACGACGGATTGCTCAAACGTCCTGCCCGCACAAGGTCCGACTCGGCGATCCCGAGCTCTGAATAGCTCGCTTGCAGACCGCGATTGTTGAGCAGCGCCAGTTCGACTGCACTCTCTGCGGTCAAGGCTTGCTTGAGCAGTTCAGACACACGTGTCTGGGCGGCGTCTGCTTCCGCAGGCGAGCGTTGCCAAGCGGTCGTCTGCCCGGTGCGCTCTTTCGTCAGCGTGGCGACATTGCCGAAGCCGCCGTCTTCCGAGAACGAAGCACAGCCTGCCAGCACCGATGCGGCGGCAATGGCCAAAAGGGTTTGATTCATTGGTCGAAGCTTGCGGGCCCTGGTGTTGCGGACTCAGAGGCTGAGAGTTTTTCGAGCGTGTCCGAGCAGCACGTCAAGCGGCGCCTGATCTAGACACAAAGCGTAGCCATAGCTCGTGCTATGGCGAGCATTTGCAACGACGAGCAGGGGTCTTTTGGCGTGATGAGCGGGCATGATCGAAATACTCTCAGCCTCTCAATTGAGCCGGTGCCCGCGCGGCGAACGCACGAGCGCTGTCAGAACCTCACTGCGGAGGTCCAGCGGGGTCAGGTGCTTCGTGGTGGTCGCTCCTGGCCGTCCGAGATGTGGCTCGGAGCCGGAGCGACAAGGGGAGGGAAGACGACTGCGGAAAGGTCTGGCAGTGTTTCGACGGTGGGCGCGTTGCTCACTATCGATGTGGCGGAGCAGCACGCAGCGCAGAGATTGCACTTGGCGGTGCCCGTCGACTTGCCATGATCATGCATCCCTGCACCCGCGTGACCGTGCGCCTGATGCCTCGCATGGTGATCATGCAACTGAGATTGCGCATGGCTGCTGCCTCCCGAGAGAGGGCACAGCATTGCCGCAGCCACCGCGCCCCGAAAGGGAAGCAGCACTGCCAGCAGTATCAAAAGGCACACACGAACAGTACTCACATCGGTCACGTTAGCATGGGGATGGCGAACTCTAAGGATTTGGCCCGGAATAAGTTCCCGTTTTGGGGGCGCTGGGCGGGATGCGATGCAAGGCGCTCCGAGCGCCATGTGGCGAGCCACACAAGTGAGGAGCAACGCCGCAGCGCGCCCGCCCAGCGCCCCCAAAACGGGAAATTGTTTCGGGGTGCGCCGGGAGACCGGCAAGGAG
>JAJKJU010000282.1 GCA_021153565.1 Rhizobacter sp. | reverse complement strand
CTGTCCCGCGTCGGCAATCGTGTAGTCGGGGTTCAAGCCCTGCGCTTTGGCGTCCATCAGATGCACGCCCCAGGTGTCGCCGTCGCGGTGCGTCTCGGCGGCCAGCAGATAGCAGAATGTCGACTTCGCATCGATCCCTGCGAGCACGGGGCGAGGCCCCTGGAAGATCTCGTCGTGCAAGCCCCACCCGAACGCCCGACAGCGCGATGCCGGAGCTGATCACGCCGGCCTGACGTGCGGATCCTTGCAGGATCCAACGTCCTGTGCGCAAAGCTGGTGGTTGTCGGCCGCCCCATTGGAAGATCTGCTGGCGGCTGAGCGTCGTGTGAACGAGCTATCAGAGCAACTTCAAGCTCTGAAGGCCTCGACAGAGAAGTAGGAGTTTCGGTTGCAAACGGACCGCACCAAAGAGCCGACATCAAAAGTTTCGGAAGGTCATTCATCACTTCGTTCCCGTTGACGGCAGAAATCGCGTGGCAGCACAGAATTGCCCCCTCCGCGCACCCCAACCAACACTACCAGCAATGGACTCGAGCATCTACCCCGTATCAGCGTCTCCTCCACGATCGCCAGTCGATGAGGCTCACGAAATGCTGCTGCCCATGACGCCTTCAACGACTGGACAACCTGCTCCGCAGACGTCCGATGACAGTCTCAATGCGTTGCCGCGCAGAGGAGCCGCCCACCACGATGGGGCCGCTCTTCGTGGAGACGAATCTTCGAAGCGGCGGCGGCGGGACGCAGTTCCGACGACTTCGACTTCGGCGCAAACGGCGCCTCCGAGTTATGCGGCTTCGCTGATAAGTTTGCCGACGGATTTGACGGATAAGATCACCGATCATTTGCTCCGCGACGATGCATTTGCGACTTTCCGCGACTTGAGCGCTTTGCGCTCGACAGCCAGCGCATTCCGGGAGAAAGGGGGGCGCGCGTACCGATTGCTCCAGCAAGTGGTTAGCGCGGCGAGACAATTTGTCTCGGGTGTAGGCAACGCCGGGCACGTCGGCTCCTGTGGAGTCCTGCTCGGATTTTTGTCGCCGCAACAGCAAGAAAGCCTCGTGACCGCGGCATGTGGCTTCGTCGGAGATGCGGACAAGTTGCGGGCACTGGCCGGGCTGGCGGAGGGGTTGGCGCACCTGAGCGAGACGCAGCGCGAACGCGTCGTGACTGTCGCGATGGATACGATCGATGCGATCGATGCGATCGACGACACGCACAAAGCGCTGAAGGTCCTGGCGATTAGCAAGATGGCAGCAGGTCTGGCGAACCTGGACGAACAGCAACGTGAACGCCTCCTCGCAGCTGCCATCGGCCTCGACGACTGGCACAAGGCCTACGCGATCGCCGGGCTGGGTGCGGGGCTGGCGCATCTGGACAAGTTGCAGCGCGAACGCCTCGTCGGTGGCGCCATCGATTTGGCAAGCCACGAGGACAAAGCCACCGCAATCGCCGGGCTGGGGGCGGGGCTGGCGCATCTGGACGAGTTGCAGCGCGATAGACTCGTCGTCGCATCCACCGAGCTGGTCAACGATTTACACCAGGCCTGGGCCATCGCTGGCCTAGGGGTGGGAGTGGCGCATCTGGACGAGCTGCAGCGCGAGCAGCTCGTCGGAGCCGCTATCGGCTTCGTCGATGATATGCACAAGTGCGAAGCAATCGCCGGATTGGGAGCGGAGCTGGCGCATCTGGACGAGTTGCAGCGCGAAAGGCTCGTTGCCGCAACCATCGGTTTGCCGAACCACGACGAGTTCAAGGCCACTGCAATCGGCGGCCTTGCGGCGGGTTTGGCCCATCTGAGCGATCCTCAGCGCGAACGCCTCGTCTGCGCCGCCATGGACCTCGATGAGTCGCACAAGTCGTCGGCGATCGCCGGGCTGGTCGCGGGGCTGCAGCACCTGAGCGAGCTGCAGCGCGAAAGCGTCGTAGCTGCCGCCATTGAATTGACGAGCGGCGAAGACAAGGCCAGCGCAATCGCCGGGCTGGGGGCGGGGCTGGCGCATTTGAGCGAAGCGCAGCGCGAAAATCTCGTCGGTGAGGCCATCGGATTGCCGAGCCACGAAGACAAGGCCAGGGCAATCGCCGGACTGGGGAAAGGGATTGTGAATCTGAGCGACCAGCAGATCGGTCGTCTCATCACCGCCGCCTCCGACATCTCCCACGACTACCGGGCCATGGCCATAGGCGGGCTCGCCGCCCGATTGAGCCGCGCGGTACTGCCTTGATCATTTGAACGGAACGTAGCTGGCATCTTGACGCCCATCGCCAGGGAGCCATTTGGCATGGCTGCGACCATCTAGGGGAGCGCCGAACAATTGGGTCGCTCGATTACGAACCGGACTAGGTTGTCGGCCAAGGCTGTTCTGGCCGGCGATCCTGACGTCAGAGGGTGACTCGCCCCCTTCCCGCCTGCGGGAAGGGCCGGGGGATAGGTGGGGGATAGGTGGCCGCCGCCAGGCAAAAAGTGAAATGTCACGTTCCACACGAAATGGCATAGGAGCCATTTCCGCATCTACAAAATAGTAAGGAGGAGCGCCGTATCGACCAAATCGCCCTATTTTTCGCAGTTGACGATATTGAAGTTAGCCAAGACGCTGTCGCAATTGAGCATTCCAGGGGGCGACCACAGGGCGATTGCATGAAGGAAACGAGTGAAGGTGTGGTAAAGGACCGCCTCAATATTGACCTCGAAAAAAGCAAATAGAGGTCAAAAGACAAGATAACAGCCGGGTCCGTTACCCGAACTTGCTTCTGGCGGCACTGCGTGGCGGCCACAGGTAAGGCGGGCAGATGCTCAAGCAAGGAAAGTCCAGCAATACCAACAGCAAGTCCATTCTTCGCCTCGATTGCGAGGGCTCTCCTATACCAGATATTTGGCAATCTCTTCATGCAATCGCCCTGGGGGCGACCAGCTGTCGCATGAAGGAAAAGTCGCTTAAAAATAATGGCTTATGGACACAGCTTGTGTAGCACTTTGTTTTCTCACGCATCAGTTGAGTGCCTACATTTTGAGGACTATCGGCGTATCTGGCTTCGTTTTGCACCACAAGAACCCTATTCTTGGACGATATTGAGCCTTCATCGCTGTGCGTACCACATTTCAGTGGCCGGCTTCATGCACTCGCCCTGGCAGCACTGGGAATCGGCTCGAAAGCCGCATTTTTTCTAACATCTCTGGAAACTGCAGATTCTCGAATCATTGAAAAACTGACGTGAGTGCAGAGGCCTCGACTCCAAGAAGGCCGCAAATTACGCAAGTAGAAATCCTAGCACGTAGTATTAATTACCAATTGAAATTATGGGAATTCAGCATACAAAACCCACGGACAGCATTGTCATTACGGATTCTGCGAACACAGCAACTGCAGATCACAACCAGGCGGCTGCAGGTACCTCGCAGCTCGGTGGCCAAGGTGTCCTGCAACCTTTGCAGCCACGGCAAATCTTGAACCCCTCGAATGAATCTTTGCAGCCACGGCAAAGTGTGAGCCTATTCAATAGCCGTCCGGCTCTTGCGCTCCGAAATCCCGTCGGAGACTGGCCCGCAGCTCGGGATGATCGACCATCTGCATTCCTCGCCAATCTCAAGAGCATGGCCAAACTACCAAAAGGCGCAGATCGGCTGAAATTCCAGCAAGAGATCAATGAGCACTGGAAATGCCTGAGCGATTCGGACAAAACAAAGGTGCTCGAAATGGCAGGGCAAGTCGCCATATTGCAGGAAATCAGCGCACCAAGCAAAATGCGTGGGCCGGCGATCAGTTGGCTGCATTCGACGCTCAGCGCCATGAATTCAAATCGGACGCTTCAAGGCTTTTTACCGCGCTTGACAAGGGATGCCCAGGACGGTCTGAATGCAGTGTTGACCAAGAAACCAAATAGAAATCTGATTGATGTCGATTTCGACTATAAGCATTTTCTGAAATTTAATATCAATCCGATCTCGTTGCCAACTGAAGCACACGGCAAGGAAGTCGCCATTATCGGCAGTGGCATCTCCGGCGCCGTTGCTGCACGTCTGCTGTTGCAGGCCGGAGCAAAGCCGGTGATTTTCGAGCGTGATTCCAAAGCTGGTGGACGTTTGGATTCGCGCCCCTATCACGACGTTGATGGCAATAAAGCGCTTGAATTTTCAGAAATGGGCGGGATGCGTTTTCCAGTCACTGGGAGAACCTGGTTTCATTTTCTGAAACAACTCAACATCAAGACAATTCCAGACTTTCCAAATCCTGGGAAGGTTCCGACGGCCCTTCATTTCAAAAATGAAATTATCGATTGGCCCGCTGGCGCCGGCGCCCCTAATAGCCCAGTTTTTAAAAAGATCGGGGCTGATTTTTCCAAATTTGTCGCTCGACTGGTGGGTCCTGTGGAAAATGCGCGAAAAGCGCATGATACAGAGAAAATGCAGGAAATTCATCAGGCATACCTTGACAAATACGGTGACAAAACGTTTTATGACGCCCTCATGGAAGACTTGAAAGACGCGGGGACTGTTTGGTCAAAAGACGAAATTGATGCATTTGGAACACTGGGCATTGGGACGGGCGGATTGGGTGTATTTTACCCAGTCAGTTTCATGGAAATTCTGCGCGTCATGGTCAACGGATTTGAGGATGAGCAGCATCTTTTGCAAGACGGCGCAACGGCAGCGCTAAACAAATTTTATAGCGCAGAGGTAAAGCTGCCAGACAGAACCACCGCTTCGCTCGCCGCTAATGCCGAGATCAATCTGAGGACACAGGTTACTGACATCTCGTCTAACAATGGCAAGCCGATGTTGGAATTCAAAGGCGACGACGGCGAGATGCGCACAAGGGAGTTTGCTGCCGTCGTCGTGGCAACCACTCCCGCAACCATGCAGGATATGGGATTGTCACGGCCCAAAGTCGGCCCTGGGCAGGTAATTTCTGCCGAGGCGGCAAATGCCATCTCCGGTTTGGACATGGTGAGCTCCTCAAAATTGTTTATTCGCACTGAGAAGAAATTTTGGCTGGATAGCGAAGGAAATCCGCGCAACGAAAAGAAGGCAGACGGATCGTTCGGCCCCATCCCGCAGAACATCCAGACGGATCAAGCGGCGCACAGTATTTATTGCTTAGACTATCCGGGCAGCGACCATGGTATTGTGCTGGTGAACTATACCTGGGGTGAAAAATCTGACAATTTAATTCACCTATCACCAGAAGAGCGCTTGAATGAATTCAAAAAGACCATTGCAGAGGTTAGCCCGGAATTTGCCGCCAATCTAGCGCCGGTCAATAATGAAATCCACTGTGTCGATTGGCAAAATCAGGCGGGACACTATGGCGCATTCAAGCTAAACAATCCGGGCCGGGAAGCAAGTCAGCAGGCGGCGTTCTACCAGCATCAAGATAATCGCAGCGGCGTTGTTCTGGCCGGCGACAGCATTTCGCATATGGGCGGTTGGGTCGAGGGGGCATTGCAAACTGGTATTCATGCCGCGTGCGCCATTGCGGTACATCTTGGAGGCCATGTAGCAGAAAACTCACCTCTAGAGTTGAACAGGAACAAGTTCAATTATGGCAGCGATGGCAATGCCATTGACCCAGTGAAAGCGTCGAGGATGCTGGAGTTGAATGCATCTGATGCAGTCGAGGCAATTGCACGTGGTAGTGTGACGGCAGAAGAGTACATGACAGTACTTCTGGCGCGGGCAAAAGCACTTTCCGGCTTGAATTCCATCATCACACTCAATGAGGATGGTGCATTGGCAGCGGCCAAAGAGATCGACGAGGCCCGTGCTGCGGGTAAGCCGCTCAAACGGCTGGCGGGTTTGCCAATTATTGTCAAGGACAATATAAATACCGAAGAGCTGCCAACCACAGCCGGAACGCCAGCTTTGAAAGGCTTCATGCCAGGGAACAATGCCCCAACATTGCAATCGCTACTGGATGCTGGCGCGATTGTACTTGGCAAAGCGAATATGCATGAACTCGCGTTTGGAATAACTAGCACGAATCTCTCTGCCTTTGCCAAGCCAGTTAGAAATCCTTATAATCGCGACTATATGCCGGGTGGATCATCGGGCGGCACTGCGGCTGCGATTGCTGCGCGCATTGTTCCCGCTGGATTGAGCACGGATACAGGAGGTTCGTCACGGATACCTGCTGCCCTAACCGGTATCGTCGGTTTGCGGCCTTCGGTCGGTAACGGCGGCGCTGAGCGTCGTTATAGCGGCTCGGGTGTTGTGCCGGTCAGCACCACAAGAGATACGGTTGGACCCATGGGCCTTACTGTAAAAGATGTTGCGCTACTGGATTCTGTTATTGCCGACGGTGAACTGCCAATTCCCGCCGCATTGAAAGGCTTGCGCTTAGGTGTTCCAGGCTCATTCTGGAGAAACCAAGATAAAGAGGTTGCCAGTGTTATGGAGGCCGCCAAGAGGAAGCTCTCAGATGCCGGCGTTGTGTTCGTCGATGTGGATATGCCGGAAGTTATTGCCCTGAACGATAAAGTATCGTTCCCGGTCGCCATGCATGAGCCGCTTACCTCCATACCTGAGTATCTTAAGGCCAATGGTGCGAAGGATATCACATTGAACAAAATTGCCGACAATATTGCAAGCCCTGATGTGCGAGGGGCATTCACTGCCATCAAGGAAGAAAGCTTCGGTAAACTTTATCCTGATGCTATTAATGTCTATCGTCCGCAACTTCGAAAGGCTTACGATGATTACTTTTCGAACAACAATGTTGACGCTGTGTTTTTTCCAACCACCCCACTTCCGGCAGTGCCGATCGATTTTGTGAAAGGATCTTCAACGGTTTCTTTCAATGGAGGTCCGCAAGTCGATGAATTCGGTATTTTTACGCAAAATACGGATCCCGGCAGTAATGCCGGCATTCCTGGACTTTCGTTGCCCGCTGGCATGACCTCCGGTGGCCTTCCCGTCGGAATGGAGATCGATGGCGCTGTCGGTACTGACGCGAAACTTCTTTCCATCGGAATGGCCATGGAAGCTCTTTTCGGTACGTTGCCAGCGCCAAAAGTCTGATTTTTTGATGTGAGAAAGGAAACTTGAGGCCTATAAACCAATATTCCTCAGTTGCCGCATACCCAAGGCGAGCATTTGTTTGTTTGCCTTGGGGATTTGCGATACCCCTGCGATACCCCTGCCATGCCTTCGCCGATCTGTACCACCAGCGCTGGATAATCGAGGAGGCGTTCAAGCGCTTGAAGCTCGAAGCCGTCTCGGGACTCTCTCAGCAGGCGCTCATCATCCACGTGGCTACCAAGGTCCTGGCCGACAACCTCACGTCGCTGATGTGTGACGCCGCCGCCGAACAGGCCACCCTTGCCTCGCGATCACGCAAGTGCAGTCGATCCTACGCGGCCAGCTTCATGCAGCGTGCGCTGCCTCGCATGGGTGCTGTTCATCGGCGACGTGTGCGCGGCCATCGCCGATCGCCGATTCCCATCACCATGCTCTGCGCCAATACCCAGTGTTATGACCCGATGTAATTTCGGCTTGCCGAACCACGCTAATCGAGGTTGAGTCATGGCACCTGTCCCGCGATGTTTTCGGCGGTGCCCGCACATGTT
>JAJKJU010000281.1 GCA_021153565.1 Rhizobacter sp. | reverse complement strand
GGTCGAAACGGATGGGGTTTTGAATCACATCCTCAATTGGCTGACGGCCCATCACCCTCACCCCAGCCCTCTCCCGCAAGCGGGAGAGGGAGTAATGCAACTTTCTCTCCCGCAAGTGGGAGAGGGAGTAATGCAACCTTCTTCGGCGCAAGCGGGAGAGGGAGCAAATTCCTCTTCGTCCTTTCGGGCAGAGGAAGTCCAAACACAAGAGGACTGACAAATGAGCAAGCAAGTTCAAGATGCCTACATTGTTGCCGCCACCCGCACGCCCATCGGGCGTTCCGGCCGGGGCTACTTCAAGAACACGCGCCCCGACGACCTGCTGGTCGCGGCCGTGCGCAGTGCGATGACGCAGGTGCCGTCGCTTGATCCGAAGGCGATCGAAGACGCCATCATCGGATGCTCGTTCCCGGAAGGGGAGCAAGGCATGAACATGGCGCGCATCGCGATGGCGCTGGCCTTCTCTCATCCGATGGGCGGCGTGACAGTGAACCGTTTCTGCGCATCCGGCGTCACGGCCATCCAGATGGCGGCAGATCGCATTCGCGTGGGCGAAGCTGACGTGCTAATTGCTGGCGGCGCCGAGTCGATGAGCCTCGTGCCGATGGGTGGCAACAAGCCGTCGTTCAATCCCGAGGTCTTCGCCAAGGATGAGAACGTCGGCATCGCCTACGGCATGGGCCTGACCGCCGAGAAGGTCGCGGCGCAATGGAAAGTCAGCCGCGAGGCGCAGGACGCTTTCGCGCTCGAATCGCACTTGCGCGCGCTGAAGGCTCAGGCGGCGGGTGAGTTCACGGATGAGATCACGCCTATCGACGTCGTCGACCGTTTTCCCAAGCTCGAGACCGGTGAGCAAGGCATGAAGACGCGCACCGTCAGCCTCGACGAAGGTCCGCGCAAGGACACCTCGATCGAAGGACTCGCCAAGCTGAAGCCAGTGTTTGCCGCCAAGGGCAGCGTCACGGCGGGCAACAGTTCGCAGACCAGCGACGGCGCCGGCGCGCTGATCCTCGCAAGCGAGAAGGCGATCAAGCAGTACGACCTGAAGCCGCTCGCCCGTTTCGTCAGCTTCGCGGCTCGCGGTGTGCCGCCCGAGATCATGGGCATCGGGCCGGTCGAGGCAATCCCGGCGGCGCTGAAGTACGCCGGCTTGACGCAGGATCAGATCGACTGGATCGAGTTGAACGAAGCCTTCGCGGCACAGTCGCTGGCGGTGATCAATAGCCTCGGTCTCGACCAGGCCAAGGTCAACCCGATGGGCGGCGCGATCGCACTCGGCCATCCGCTTGGCGCGACCGGTGCGATTCGGGCGGCGACGGTGGTGCACGCACTGCGCCGCCACAACCTGAAGTACGGCATGGTCACGATGTGCGTCGGCACCGGCCAGGGCGCAGCCGGGATTTTCGAGCGCGTCTGAGAGGCTATGAGTTTTCGAACGTGTCCGAGCAGCACGTCAAAAGGCGCCTGATCCACAGGGACAACCCGAGCACCCCTTCCAGTTTTCCGAGGAGTCAACAGTGAGCATCAAGACAGCAATACTGAATGGCGTTGCGACCATCGAGATTGCCCGCCCCGAGAAGAAGAACGCGATCACCGTCGACATGTACGCCGCCATGGCCGCTGCACTGCGCCATGCCAACAGCGATGCGAATGTCCGCGCGGTGCTCATCACCGGGCAGCCGGGCATCTTCACTTCGGGCAACGACCTCGAAGATTTCCTGCAACGCCCCAAGCAAGGCCAGGACTCGCCCGGATTCCAGTTCATGAACTCGTTGTTCACCTGCGAAAAGCCCGTGGTGGCGGCTGTGACCGGCGCCGCTATCGGCATCGGCACGACGATGCTGCTGCATTGCGACCTGGTCTATGTGTCCGACGAGGCGCGGTTTGCGATGCCTTTCACGAGCCTGGGTCTCGTGCCCGAATTCGCATCCAGCCTCATCCTTCCACAACTGCTGGGCCATGCGAAGGCGGCCGAGAAGCTTCTTCTTGGTGATCCGTTCTCGCCACAGGATGCCGTGGACTTTGGCTTGGCAAACGCGGTGCTGCCGGCCAGCGAAGTCGTGAATCACGCGCGACGAATCGCCGAGCGATTCAATACCCTTCCGCCTGGCGCCGTGCGAGAGAGCAAGAAGCTGATGCGTCGTTCAAGTTCGGCTTCCGTGCTGGAAACGATTGCAGTCGAAGGGGCTGTGTTCCAGGAACGGCTCACCAGCCCGGAGGCGCGCGAAGCGTTCACGGCGTTCTTCGAAAAGCGCAAGCCGGATTTCAAGCAGTTCTCCTGACCATGCACAAGAGAGACTCCACAACATGAGCACACTTCAAGGCAAGACCATTTTCATCACCGGCGCATCGCGGGGCATCGGCCTCGCGATCGCCAAGCGGGCAGCGAGGGATGGCGCGAACGTCGTCATCGCAGCCAAGACGACGGAAACCAATCCCAAGCTGCCGGGGACGATTTTCTCGGCGGCCGCCGAGATCGAGGCTGCAGGCGGCAAGGCCTTGCCGCTGCAGACCGACATTCGCGACGAGTCGAGCGTGTCGGCGTCGGTGGCGCAGGCGGTGCAGGAGTTCGGAGGCATCGACATCCTCGTCAATAACGCGAGCGCGATCAGCCTCACCCCCACGCTCGAAACGCCGATGAAACGCTTCGACCTGATGTTTGGCGTGAATGTGCGCGGCACATATCTGTGCACGCAGACATGCCTGCCTCATCTGATCAAGTCAGCGCAATCAGGACGCAATCCGCACGTGCTGAACATGTCGCCGCCGCTGTCAATGAAGCAGCACTGGTTCAAGAACCACGTGGCCTACACGATGGCGAAGTACGGCATGAGCGAATGCACGCTTGGGCATTCGGGCGAATTCAAGCCGCACGGCATTGCGGTCAACAGTTTGTGGCCGAGAACTGCGATCGCGACAGCGGCCTTGCAGATGATTCCGGGAGCGGATTTGAACAAGTGCCGCACGCCCGAAATACTGGCGGATGCGGCGCATCTGATCTTGACGAGCGACGCGCGCAACACGACGGGGAATTTCTTTATCGACGACGAACTGCTGGCGGAGCACGGCATCACCGACCTGGAGAAGTACAGCGTGAAGCCGGGGACGAAGGATTTCATTCCCGATTTCTTCGTCGATTGAATTGCCCCAGTGTCGCGTCAAGCCACAAGTGTCGGTTGATCGCGCAGCTGTCGGAGCGCAGTGCAAGGCGCGCCGACGAGTCATGGCCATGGCCATGGCTATGGCTATGGCTATGGCTATGGCTATGGCTATGGCTATGGCGAGGAGGCGCAACGCCGCAATGCGCTTCGAGAGCAAGCGAGCAGCCGGCATTTGTGGCTTGGCGCGACACCAGGACTAGGAAAACGAGCGCAGTATCGCGAGGACTTCCTCGTCTTCCAGTTGATGGAAGTCTTCGTAGTGCAGGCCAATGGAATGGAACGGATCTGGCATGCCAAGACAGACGATCTCGTCCACCATGCCGCTGATCTCACGCACCGTGTCCTCGGGTGCCACCGGCACAGCGAGCACCAGTTTTGATGGATGGCGCCTGCGCAAGGCCTCGAGTGCCGCCTTGGCCGTCGTCCCGGTCGCCAGACCATCGTCCACCATGATGACTTCACGCCCCGACACGTCGAGCGGCGCGCGTCCCGCCATGTAGACCTCTCGCCGGCGTTCGATCTCTGCGATCTCCTCGCGCGTTGCTTGTTCCAGTTCCGAGTCGCTCATCGGTTCGATGCGCGCAACCTCTTCATTGATCACGACCACCGGCGGATTCCCATCCACCACCGCCGCGTAGGCCAGCTCGCGCTGCCAGGGCATCCCGATCTTGCGGACGAAGAGCAGGTCCAGCGGGGCGGAAAGCGCACGAGCGATTTCAGCTGCGACCGGCACGCCACCGCGCGGCAAAGCCAGCACGACGACGTTGCGACCACGGTGACTCATGAGCCGCTGCGCCAGCAGGCGCCCGGCTTCTTCTCGCGTCGACAGCAAGGGTTTCATTGAAAGCTCCCAAGCGATGCGTTCGACAAAGGTCGAGTTGGGCCGGTTCCGATCAGGTGTGCGGAATCAGACGCGGCTGCCCGTCCTTGTCGATCGCCACGAAAGTCAGGTTGGCTTCCGTCACCTTCACCACATGCAGATTCGCCGGATTGCGCTCCGCATACACCTCGACATGTACCGTCACCGAGGTGCGCCCGATACGTTCCACCTTGGCGTAGAAGCTCAGCAAATCGCCGACCGACACCGGTTGCTTGAACACGAACTGGTTCACCGCCACTGTGGTGATGCGTCCCTTTGAGATCCGCGCCGGCAGGACGGAGCCAGCCAGGTCGACCTGCGCCATGATCCAGCCGCCGAAGATGTCGCCGTTGCCGTTGGCGTCTGCCGGCATGGGCATGACGCGCATGACGAGCTCGCGATCGTCGGGCAGTTTCAGGGGCGCAAGCGAGTCAGGAATCAAGTTGTCGAAGGCACTTGTAATTTCGGGCATATTCCTTCACCTGCTCAGGCTGTTCCGTCACATTCTTTCACGATGCGCCGCGCCACTCTCGATGTCCCTGCTGTCCCCCTTGCCGGCGCGGCCGCGCCCGCACGCGCCCACTCCGACGCAGCGACGCTGCGCAAGCTGCTGCCTTATCTGTGGCGCTACCGCTGGCGGGTGATCTTCGCGCTGGCGTTCATGATCGGCGCCAAGCTCGCCAACGTCGCGGTGCCACTCTTGCTCAAGAACCTGGTCGACAGCCTGACGATTCCTCCGGGCGATGTCCGCGCAGTGCTGGTGGTGCCGATCGGGATCCTGCTGGCTTATGGCGCGCTGCGGCTGTCGACCTCGCTGTTCACCGAACTGCGTGAACTCATCTTCGCCAAGGCCACCGAAGGCGCGGCACGCAGCATCTCTTTGCAGGTGTTTCGCCACCTGCATTCCCTGAGCCTTCGCTTCCACCTCGAACGGCAGACGGGCGGCATGACGCGCGACATCGAGCGCGGCACGCGCGGCGTGCATTCGCTGATCTCCTACTCGCTCTACAGCATCATCCCCACGCTGATCGAAGTGACGGTGGTGCTGACGCTGCTCGCCGTGAAGTTCGACGCGTGGTTCGCCTGGATCACCTTGAGCGCCCTCGTCATCTACATCGCCTTCACCATCACGGTCACGAACTGGCGCACGCAGTTCAGGAAGCAGATGAACGAGTTCGATTCAACGGCGCACACCAAGGCCATCGATTCGCTCCTGAACTTCGAGACGGTCAAGTACTTCAACAATGAAGACTACGAAGCGAAGCGTTACGACGAAAGCCTTGAGCGGCTGCGGCGCGCAGCGCTCAAGTCGCAGACCACGCTGTCGGTTCTCAATACCGGCCAGCAACTCATCATCGCCACGGGCCTCGTGCTGATGCTCTGGCGCGCAACCAGCGGCGTGGTTGACGCCCGCATGACGCTGGGCGATCTGGTGATGATCAACGCCTTCATGATCCAGCTCTACATCCCGCTGAATTTTCTGGGCGTGATCTACCGCGAAATCAAGCAGTCGCTGACCGACCTCGACAAGATGTTCACGCTGATGGAGCGCGAACGCGAGATCGACGATGCGCCGGACGCAACCCCGCTGCAGGTGACCCAGGGCCGCGTGAGCTTCGATCGCGTGAGTTTTTCCTACGAAGCCTCGCGGCCCATTCTTCACGACCTGAGCTTCGAGATACCGCCGGGCAAGACGGTGGCGGTGGTGGGACCTTCCGGCGCGGGCAAGAGCACGCTCGCTCGCCTGCTGTACCGCTTCTACGACGTGTCGGGCGGCGCACTCAAGATCGACGGCCAGGACATCCGGCATGTCACGCAGGCGAGCTTGCGACAGGCCATCGGCATCGTTCCGCAAGACACCGTGCTGTTCAATGACACCGTGGCCTACAACATCGGCTACGGCCGTGCAGGCGCAACGCAGGCGGAGATCGAAGGCGCGGCGAAGGCGGCGCGCATTCACGAGTTCATCCGGTCCACGCCCAAGGGCTACGACACCATGGTGGGCGAGCGTGGACTCAAGCTGTCGGGCGGCGAGAAGCAGCGGGTGGCGATCGCGCGCACCTTGTTGAAGAACCCGCCGATCATGATCTTCGACGAGGCCACCTCGGCGCTCGATTCGGCCAACGAGCGGGCGATTCAGGCGGAACTGCAAGGCGTGGCGCGGAACAAGACCGCCCTGGTCATCGCGCACCGGCTCTCGACGGTGGTCGACGCGCATCAGATCCTTGTGATGGAGTTGGGTCGCATCATCGAACGCGGCACGCATGCGCAACTGCTGGCGATGAACGGGCGGTATGCTGAGATGTGGCGTCTGCAGCAAGCGGGGGATGACGCTTAAGAAAGAGGGTAGAGCAGGGGCAGTACGCCTCCAGCGTCGGGACAACGCATGGAAACCAAATGGCTTGAAGATTTTGTGAGCCTCGCGGAAACGCGAAGCTTTTCGCGCTCGGCGCAATTGCGGCACGTGACACAGCCGGCGTTCTCGCGGCGCATCCAGGCGCTGGAGGCGTGGGCGGGGCTCGATCTGGTCGATCGCTCGTCCTATCCCACGCGCCTCACGCCTGCCGGCGAGACATTTCATTCGCAGGCGCTCGAAATCCTCGGCGCCCTGCAGTCAACGCGGAACATGATGCGTGGCCATCAAGTGGCCGGACAAGACGTGATCGAGTTCGCAGTGCCGCACTCGCTGGCATTTACGTTCTTCCCGCATTGGGTGATGGACCTGCGCAAGCGCTTCGGCGCGGTCAAGAGCCGGCTCATCACGCTGAACGTGCACGACGCAGTGATGCAGTTGACCGAAGGCAGTTGTGACCTGCTCATCGCCTATCACCATCCGTCGCAGCCACTGCAGTTGAGCCCCGACCGCTACGAGATGCTGAGCCTCGGCCATGAGACGCTCGCAGCCTACGCGAAAGCGGACGATGCAGGCCAGCCGATGTTTCATGTTCCGGCCGGGCCATCGACCAAGGTGCCCTACCTGAGCTATGCGTCGGGCGCCTATCTGGGCCGCCTGGTCGAATTGATCGTCAAGCTCGCACCGTCGCCACTCATCCTCGACCCGATCTACGAGACCGACATGGCCGAAGGTCTCAAGGCAATGGCGCTTGAAGGCCATGGTCTTGCCTTCCTTCCGGGCAGTTCGGTGAAGAAGGAACTGAAAAGCAAGCGCCTTGTGCGAGCTGCGGCACCGGGCGTGTGCGAGCTGTCGATGGAGTTACGGATCTATCGAGAACGGCCCGAGATGGCGCGACACATCAAGCCGGGGGCACAGGCCTTGTGGGAGTTCTTGCGCGATTCAAATTGAGCGCACTGCGCCAGAGAGGCTGAGAGTATTTCGATCATGCCCGCTCATCACGCCAAAAGGCCCCTGCTCGTCGTTGCAAATGCTCGCCATAGCACGAGCTATGGCTGCGCTTTG
>JAJKJU010000280.1 GCA_021153565.1 Rhizobacter sp. | reverse complement strand
GACGATTCTCGACAACCCGCATGTCGTTGCATTGGCTCAATGGTGGGCGTCGGCTGTCGCCACGACGGCCTAGCTCCACGCCGCACGGTCACAGACTGATCAGACAGAACGCTAAACGCACCAACCCCTACAGAAGAATCGCATGTCAACCCTCTCCGACACTCCAGCAAATTCTGCCCTGAGGCGGCCTCCAGCCAGTCGTGGCACGGCCGGCCGTGGAGTGTCGAGCAGCAGCTGAGCGCGGTGCAGTACGAGGTCTGGCTGGACCAGATGCTGACCCCGCAGCAGGCGTCGTACACGATTGGCGGCTGGCTGGAGTTCGAGGGGCATGTCGAGCTGGATGTGTGGGAGCGCGCCATTAGTGAGCTGGTGGCACGGCACGACGCGCTGCGGCTGATCCTGATGGAAGGCGCACCGGTGCCGGTGCAGCGTGTGCTTGAGCCGTGGGTGTTTGAGCTGGCGCGGCACGACTACAGCGACCGCAGCGATGGCCTGGTTCTGCCCATTGGACAAGGCCACAGTGCCAGCACCGTGCGGGCGCGAACGCTTCGGGTGGGTCAGCGCCTGGAGGCTGAATTGACGGCGACCAACACGCCCAGACTTGCAGCTGTCGGTGTTGCCCGAGGCGACTCACGTGCTGGACTGGTACCACCTTGGATTGCCAAATCCCAGCGCTTCTTGGCGATCAACACAGCACAGCTGTACAGCTTATTCGGCCGGTGGAACAGGTTCTTGACCACATGGAATGGGTGCTCCGCAGCTGCGCCCAACGACTCCCTGGCCCGCGAATGCAAGCCCCTGGCCCAGGGGGTCAAGACCGTGGCCGCAACGTTCCCATACTAGGCGCTCCCTCAACCATGCGCTGCGCCCGGCGCCGCGCCGATCCTTGCGATGAGCACCACAAAGGCGTTGCGCTCATTGCGCCAAACGTAGTCTGAACCGTTTGAATTCTTCGCACAATTCTTCAAGACTCAACTTGTTAGGGACTATGTACCTGCGCCCGAACGCGGTCGCCCGGCCGCTGCTGAACCATTGGATCCTGTGGGACATGCTGCTGCCGCCGCCGCAGGCCGCGCTCGTGATCTCGCGCAACCACGTGCCCATCATGGAGTCGTACCTGCGCGCGCCGCAGCAGCATGCCGAGGCGGCCCGTACGCCTGCGCTGATGGGTGGCCCGTGGATCAACTACCCGACGCCGCGCGTCGAGGAAATCCGCGAGCTCCTGGCGCATACGCGCAAGGTACAAGGCGAGATGCTGGCCCTGGCGGGGGCCATCTCGGCGCTCGACGATCTTCTGCGCCGCCAGGGCCGGGGCGAGTCGCTCGAGCCGCTGTACTCCCAGGTGCCGAATGCGCTGCGCGGCTACGTCGAGCTCGTCTATGACCTCGACCACCACTCTGGCATCCGCTTCCTGGAGGGCATGCTCTACCGTAGCCGCTACGGCAGCGGGGCCTTGCAGCAGTTCAGCTTCGACCTCGTGGAGAACGACTGGTTGCCCTATGAGCGCAGCACGCCGGTGCTGGACGACGGCCACCGCGCGCTGGTGTCGCTGCCCTGGCGCGACGCGCGGCTCGATGCGCTGTTCGCCGCCGAGCACACGCGCGTGGACGTGCGGGAGATGCAGGAGCGCCTGGGCTTGGACGGCGCGCGCACGGCCGCTTGGGGACGGCTCTTCACCAACACGCCCCCGCGGCCGCGCCGCGCGCCGCCGACGGAGGGCCTGCGCGTGCGCTACTTCGGCCATGCCTGCGTGCTCGTCGAGTCGGCCGAGACCAGCATCCTCACTGATCCCTTCATCTCCTACGAGTATCCGAACGAACTGCCTCGCTACACCTTCGACGACTTGCCCGAGCGCATTGACTTCATCGTCATCACGCACGGCCACAGCGACCACATCCGGCCCGAGGTGCTGCTGCGCCTGCGCCACCGCACCGGCACGGTCGTGGTGCCACGCTGCGCGGGGCGACGGCTGCAGGATCCGTCGCTGAAGCTGATGCTGCAGGAGATGGGATTCACCAACGTCGTCGAGCTTCACGAGTTCGAATCGATCCCGCTGGCCGGCGGCGGCGCGCTGACGGCGCTGCCATTCCTCGGCGAGCACAGCGACCTCGATATCCAGGGCAAGAGCGGCTACCACGTGCGCATGCAAGGCCGCTCGGTAGCCTGCCTGGCCGACGCCTGCAGCCTGGACCCGACCCTGTACAAGCACGTCGGCGCCGAGCTCGGCCCGCTCGACTTGCTGTTTCTCGGCATGGAATGCGAAGGCTCGCCGATGAGCTGGGGCTACGGCCACCTGCTGATGCGCAAGCTCGACCGCAAGGCCGACCAATCGCGGCGCGACCGCGGCTCCAACGCCGCCGAAGCGAAGTCACTCGTCGAAGCCTGGCCGACGTCCCAGGCCTACGTCTACGCCATGGGCCAGGAGCCGTGGCTCAACCACGTGCTGGCCATTGACCAGAGCGGCGGCCACCTCGGCATCAGCGAGTCCGACGCCTTCCTGGCGCATTGCCGCACCCGCGGGGTCACCGGCGAGCGGCTCTACGGCAGCAAGGAGATCGTGCTGCCGCCGCACTGAGAGGCTGAGAGTATTTCGAACGAGTTCGAGGTCGCTCGTGATCCGTGGAAGCTCTACATCGGCGAAGCGCGGTATGGAAGCCTCGGCTATTCGGGCTCGCACGATTGGGCCGTATTGCAGTACCGCCTTTCCCCGCACCCTTAGTTAGCGTCGCGCGCGGTGCGGACGGAGTTGGGCTGTCCGGCCGCGAGCATGCGGTTGAGCACGACCGCTCCTACCGCCGCTTCGGTGCGGGGAAAGGGGTACTCTCGCCCGACACTGCCTCCGTGCAACAACGCCTTCATGCTCGCTCACTCAACATTTCGTTGAAGTCCTCGAACAATGCGGAAAAGTCGTCCAGAAAGGCCGTCGCGCCACTGATCAAACGCGAAAGCAAGGCATCGTCAGACACTTGCCCGGCAACCTGCACAGCCAGTTCAACCGCGCTAGCGTAGTGCTCAGGCTCGACGAGTGTGTGAATACGGAAAAAGAAGAACGGGTCTTGTCCGGAATCGATCTCTATGCCGTATTCACACGCGTGGGTTCGGAAGGCTGCGTCGAAGTGACCAAACTCAACCGATGAAGTCAGTTCCGATGCCAGATGCAAGCCAATGCCCAGGAGAATGTCGGGGGAGCGATAGTAGTTGCGGGTGGTGCACGCGAGCCGATACGCCGACGCGAAGATGTGGCGGGACTGCCGCAACTGCGTTGCCGTGAGACCCAAGCGATTTGCCAACGCGATGAAGAGCTGATGGTGGGTCTGGTCACCCGCCTTGCGAAGCCCGAACTCATCGACGTTTGCAGTCAGCACCTTGGCGGCCAGTTCTGTGGCCTGCCATGGATCGGTGAGCCGATGCACATCGCAGATGTTGAGCCCCAAGGCAAGAATCCCCGTGGGAACCTCCTCGAAGAAGACCCACAAGGACGCCAAAAACTTTTCGCGTTCCAGCGCAGTCATCGGCCGACTGCGGGCAAGCCTTCCGAAGCGATCCATCTGCACAAAGGCGTCATGACGCCGAAGTTGCTTGTCGATCGCGCCCGCCAAGTCGAGGTTCATGTCGCTCGATGCCTTTGTCATTGCCGACTCCACTCCAGGTCAATTCGGCCCTTCTATGCCATGACCGCCACTGTGGGCCGGATGCATCCGAAATGATTGCTCCGCAGCGTCAGCGATTGCATGCCGACGACGGACCGTGGCAGGTGCGCGTTCGTTGATCGACCTGCACGCCCTGGGCAAGACCGTGCAAGACCTCGCGCGCCTCGGCCGGCGCACCCGTGTGCTGTATCTGTGCAGCTGAGCGTGAACACGCCTGCGTTGATGCAAGCCGTCCTTCTGCCCGGAGGGTGGAAGTTCTCAGCGGACAACTCCGCCCCGATTGGCGCGTTCAGACAATCTGCGCAACATCATCTCGTCACGCACAGACAACATCGCGACTCGCACGACGAAGACGTGTTTGACGCCCAGCGGGAAGATCACGGCCAAGCAGCGCGCTTCGCGCTCCAAGGCCATGCGAGTTCGACAGCCGCTGCGTGTAGAACGCCGCCCCTCATCGAAGTCCCATGCATCAGCAGCTTCAGACACTTTCCGCGTCGTTCGCGCAAACCAGGCTTTGGTTCCTGGTGCAACTCGACCATCGGGCCAGTGCGGCATACAACCTGAGCTACGCCCATCGCATTCGGGGCACGCTGGACGAAGCCGCCTTCCGGTGCGCGCTGGATCGCATCGTGGCGCGGCACGAAGTGCTGCGGACCTGCCTCGTCGAAACGCGCGGACGCCCGCGGCAACTGATACGCGAACCCACCCCCTTTGCCCTGCGCACGACCGATCTGTCGGCGCTTTCGGATCCCATCGGTGAGGCCACGCGCCTGGGCAACGAAGAGGCCAGGCAGCCGTTCGATCTGTCTCAAGGACCGCTGGTTCGCGGTCAATTGCTCAAGCTGGCCGATCAGGACCACGTCTTTCTCTTGACGATGCACCATGTCGTCTCCGACGCGTGGTCGATGGACATCTTCGAACAGGAGTTTCGGGTCCTCTATGCGGCATCCCTGGCAGGCCAAGGGGATCCCCTGCCACCGCTGTCGTTGCAATACGCGGACTACGCGATATGGCAGCGCAAAACCCTGGATGAGCAGGCGCTGCAGGCGCTTTCCGAGTTCTGGCGCCGGAGCTTGGCAGACGCACCCTCACGGCTGAATCTGCCGTTTGACCATGCTCGCAGCGGCGCGCCGGACTTTGCCGGTGACTCGGTAGCATTCACGATCGCTCCCGCGCTAGGCCAGGCACTGCGCGCCCTGGGCCGGCGCCACGGGACGACATTGTTCATGACGCTACTGGCAGCCTGGGCTACCCTGTTGGCGCGCATCTCCGGCCAGGCAACCGTGGTCATCGGCACGGCGTCCGCGGGGCGCACGCTCCCGGAGGTGGAGAACCTGATCGGCTTCTTCGCCAACACGCTTGCGCTGCGCATCGACGTGACCTCAGGGACATCGGTGAATACGCTGCTCGAGCGAGTACGCCGGGTCACCCTGGAGGCGCAAGACCATCAGGAGTTGCCGTTCGAGCAGGTGATCGACGCCGTCAAACCGATCCGCAGCCTGGAGCACCACCCCTTGTTCCAGGTGATGTTCTCGCTGAGGTCAGCCGGCTCGGGCCAAAGCGACGACGCAGCCATGTCAGGGCTGTCGCTGACACCGTTCGCGACAACCACGGCGAACAAGGCCACCTTCGACCTGGCCTTGTCGCTCCAGGAGAGTGAAACTGAATTTGTCGGCAACCTGAGCTTCGCCACCGACTTGTTCGAGCACGCCAGCATCGAACGCCATGCGGCCCAGTTCGTCACGCTGCTGCAGGCCATGGTCGAGGATGACTCGGCCTGCGTGCTGCGCCTGCCGCTGCTGCCCGAGACCGAGCAGACCCAGCTGCTGGCCTTCAACGCCACCGAGACCGGCTTCGACGCCGAGCTGTGCATCCACCAGCTCTTCGAGCAGCAGGCCCGTCTGCGCCCCGAGGCCACCGCGCTGGTCTTCGAGCAGGAGCAGCTGAGCTACGCCGCGCTCAACGCGCGCGCCAACCAGCTCGCGCATCACCTCGTCGCCCT
>JAJKJU010000279.1 GCA_021153565.1 Rhizobacter sp. | reverse complement strand
ATCTAGGCGCAAAGCGCAGTCATAGCTTGGCTATGGCGAGCATTTGCAACGACGAGCAGGGGGCTTTTGGCGTGATGAGCGGGCATGATCGAAAAACTCTCAGCCTCTGAGATCCGGGTGTGGCGGCGCTGGTGGCTGCGGCGACAATGGGCCGCACCACCGGCTGCCCACCACCCCGATGATTTCCTATCGCATTGACGTTGCCGACGCGAATGCCCACCTGTATCGCGTTGCACTGACCGTTCCCAACCCGGCGTCGCGCCAGATTCTGAGCTTGCCGGTGTGGATTCCCGGCAGCTACCTGGTGCGCGAATTCGCCCGCCATCTTTCGGAGCTCACCGCCAGGCAGGGCGCGCACGAGGTGCCGCTCAAGCAGCTCGACAAGGCCTCCTGGGAGGCCGAGTGCGACGCCCAGGGAGCACTGGTGGTGACCTACCTTGTCTACGCCTTCGACACTTCGGTGCGGGCGGCTTTCCTGAACCCGCAACGCGGCTTCTTCAATGGCACGAGCGTCTGCCTTCGAGTCGAGGGGCGCGAGGACGAGTCGCACGAAGTCGAACTGGCGCACATGCCCGCCGACTGGCAGGTGGCGACGGCCATGACGCCGGTTCAGGTGGATTCGGCCGGCAAGGGGCTGTACCGGGCCGAGACCTATGACGAACTCGTTGACCACCCGGTGGAGCTGGGCATCTTCTGGCGCGGGCATTTCGACGCCCATGGGGTGCCGCATGAGTTCGTCGTGGCGGGCACCTACCCGGACTTCGACGGCGAGCGTCTCATCGCCGACGCAAAGCGCATCTGCGAGGCAGCGATCGGCTTCTGGCACGGCGACAAGAAGCCGCCCTTCGAGCGCTACGTGTTCCTGCTCAATGCGGTGGACGAGGGCTACGGCGGGCTCGAGCACCGCGCGAGTACCGCTCTCATCGACGCGCGGCGCAACCTGCCGCAAAAGGGCAAGGCCGAGGCGGCCGATGGCTACGTGACGCTGATGGGCCTCATCAGCCACGAATACTTCCACACCTGGAACGTCAAACGCCTCAAGCCGCGCGAGTTCGCGCCCTACGACTTGACGCGCGAGAACTACACCGAGCTCCTCTGGTTCTTCGAGGGTTTCACCTCCTATTACGACGACTTGCTGCTGCTTCGCGCGGGGCTGATCGACGAGACGCGCTACCTCAAGCTGGTCGCGAAGACCATCACCGGCGTGCTCGACTCACCTGGGCGCCATGTGCAAAGCGTTGCGCAGTCGAGCTTCGATGCCTGGGTGAAGTACTACCGCACCGACGAGAACACGCCCAACGCAACGATCAGCTACTACACCAAGGGCGCTCTGGTGGCGCTGGCGCTGGACCTGACGCTGCGCACAGAGCAGGGCTCGCTCGACGAAGTCATGCGCGGCCTATGGGTACGCAGCGAGGGCGGGCCGATCAGCGAAAGCGACATCCGGGAAGTGCTTCGGGAGGTGGGTGGCCGGTCGTTTGATGATGAGGTGCAGGGCTTCGTGCACGGAACCCGAGACCTGCCCTTGCAAACGCTGCTCGAACGTTTCGGCGTGCATTGGCAAGCGCAGGCGCCGACAGTGGCGCAGCGCCTCGGCATGCGCGTGAGCGAGAGCGCTCTGACCGGTGTGCGTGTCACCCATGTGCTGCGCGGCGGTGCCGCCGAGCGCGCGGGGGTGTCGGTAGGCGATGAACTGTTGGCGGTCAACGGCTGGCGCGTGCGTCGGCTCGATGACGCCTCGCGCTTGTTGACACAGGGCGCCGCAGGCAACCTGATGCTGACTCGCGATCAACGTGTCTTGAGCTTGCCGCTTGCCCTGCCGAAAGAAGACCAGGTCGTGGGCACCATCGCGCTCACGGCCGACGCCCGGGCGCAGCGGCCGGCGCTCGCCTTGCGCAAGGCATGGTTCACCGGTTGAATCTTTGGCGTGCTGTCGTCGGGGCAGGGCAGCCTTGGCCGCGGCGCGCAGTCGCCATCTCGGTGGTGACAGGCGTGGTGGTGGTTCACGGCTGCATCGCGGAGCAGATGGGTGATCGCATGATGGACCTCACGGTCTATGCGGACATGCCGGAGCGGATCGAGGCGGTGTACGTGCGTGAGATGGAGCCGACGGCGCCCGCCAAGGCTCCTGCCGTGACCCGGCGGACGCCGCCGACCGTCAATCGGGCGCAGGCGGCCGTATCGGCTGCCTCTGCCGCCTCTGACGCTGAGGAGGTGGTGGCGATGGCAGAGGAGCCGGTGCCAGTCGCCCCCGAGCCGACGCCGCCCGAGCCCGCCGCCAGTCAGCCGGACCCCGCGGCGAGCCAGCCGGCACAGAACGCTTCCGCGCCATCGTCCGCATCCGCGGCGGCTCCTGCCGCATTGCCAGTTGCAGGAGCCGGCAGTGTGCCCGCCTTTTCCTGGCCGGCATCGACAAGGCTGAGCTACGTTCTGAGCGGCAACTACCAGGGTGAAATCCATGGCTCCGCGCAGGTCGAATGGATTCGCTCCGGCAACCACTACCAAGTGCACATGGACGTGACGGTGGGCATGAGCATCTTCCCGCTGCTGTCTCGCAAAATGACGAGCGACGGGCATCTCACGCCGGACGGCTTGTTCCCGCACAGCTACGACGAAGACAGCAAGATCGTGGGGCGCGACAGGCGGCGCTGGACGATCCGTTTCGAGCCCGACGCAATCGTCATGCCCGACGGCCATCGTCGCGAGCGCTGGCCCGGCGTGCAGGACTCTGCAAGCCAGTTCGTGCAGCTCACCTACCTGTTCACCGTGCGTCCTGAGTTGCTCACCGCGGGCAACACGATCGAGGTCCCGCTCGCCTTGCCTCGCAATGTCGACCGCTGGGTCTACGACGTGCTCGACACAGAGACGCTGCACACGCCCTTCGGCGCCGTCGAAGGCGTTCACCTGAAGCCGCGCCGCGTGGCCCGCAAGGGCGGTGACCTGACGACAGAGATATGGTTTGCGCCCTCGCTTGCCTACCTGCCGGTTCGCATTCGCATCCAGCAGGATGCAGACACCTTCATCGACCTCATGATCCGGAGAAAGCCGCAATTGGCGTCCCAGTGACATTGCGGGATTGCAGTGCTTCGTATAGTTGCGCATCCCAATGGAGAACCTCATGAGCTACGAATTCATCCTTACAGACATGCACGGCAGCGGCGAGCGCAGGACGGGCGTGATCACGCTGAACCGGCCCAAGCAGCTGAACGCGTTGAACGATGGGTTGATGAATGAACTGGGCACTGCGATGAAGGCTTTCGATGCCGACGAAGCCATCGGGTGCATCGTCATCACCGGCAGCGAGAAGGCGTTCGCCGCGGGCGCGGACATCGCAGCGATGTCGAGCTGGTCCTACATGGATGTCTACAAGACGGACTACATCACTCGCAACTGGGAGACGATCCGTTCGATCCGCAAGCCGGTCATCGCGGCGGTGGCAGGCTTCGCGCTGGGCGGCGGGTGCGAGTTGGCGATGATGTGCGACTTCATCATCGCGGCCGATACGGCGAAGTTCGGTCAGCCGGAGATCAAGCTCGGCATCATCCCCGGTGCGGGCGGGACGCAGCGACTGCCGCGGGCCATCGGCAAGTCGAAGGCGATGGACCTGGTGCTGACGAGCCGCATGATGGACGCGGCCGAAGCCGAACGCGCGGGATTGGTGTCGCGCGTGGTGCCGGCGGCGGAATTGATCGACACGGTTCTCGCCGCAGCGCAGACGATTTGCGAGTTCAGCGGCCCGAGTGTGATGATGGTCAAGGAATGCGTGAACCGTGCGTATGAAGGCACTCTTGCCGAAGGCATCCAATTCGAACGCCGGATGTTCCATTCGCTCTTTGCGACTGAGGACCAGAAGGAAGGCATGGATGCGTTCGTGAACAAGCGGAAGCCGGCGTTCAAGCATCGGTAGTTCGGCCGGAGGGTACTGTCAACTTGTTCAAGAGCTACGCGGCGGCGAACAAGGATCTTGGGCTCGACGTCGAGCATCGGCAGCACAAGGGACTGAACAACCGGGCCGAGAACTTGCACCAGCCCACGCGCGTGCGCGAGAAGGTGATGCGCCGCTTCAAGTTTGCGCGACATCTGCAGCGCTTCGCTTCAACGCACGACCAGGTGGCTAACCTGTTCATGCATTGCCGCTACAACATGAATGCGCAGGCCAAGCGAGACGCGCGCACCCAGGCATTCGCGGCCTGGGCAAGGGTCACTTGCGCGCCGGTGATGGCCTGGGGGCTCATGTGAGCTCGCGCGACGGTTTGCCTCACCTTTTTGCTCGCCCATCATCAAACAACGTGACAGTGCCCTCGGGATGCGTTTTCGTTTGAAAGCCAGTTTGGGCTTCCCGAGTCGATGAGGATGGTTAATCCCTTCTTCTCGAATCCGCAATCTCTTCATCGCGTTTTATTTCCAGACAGGGATTGCCGGGTGCGAACCGGTACCCTTTCGTGTCGTGTGGTTGCTCGTCGCCCTCGTAGACATGCTCTGCTCCCCCATCCCGCATGAAGACGACGGCGCGCTTCTTTCCACGGGTGTCGAACACCGACACCAACGCGAAATCCGGCAAGCTCCTCCAATCTACAGGCTCCGCGTGGCTGATGACCGATACGCCGAAACGAGCCAGAACGCTCTCGACATGCCGAAAACTGATTCCACTGCCAGACCGGTAGTGACCAAGCTCTTTTGCCACCCGCTTTATGTCATCTCGTTCTGCATCTGCCACCAAGGCCAGGCAATCGACGATTCTCTTTTCGCGCTCCCCCTCGGCAGGGGCAGGCCCGATACTCGAGATTCCGGCTGTTGCCTGCCCAGGGATTTCTGCTGATTGTTGTGCTGCCCGGGGGAATTTCGCCGGGGACTTTATATGCAAATAATGGTGATTAGATGCCAGCCGGTATTTTGACATTTCGCACGGTTGTGTGTTTCCCTCGTATAATCGCCCCGCCCCGTCTTCCCTCCTGAAAATCGCCGAGCGTTTTCCTCCGTCCTGGTCAATGACGGACACCAGGGCGCAATCGGGCAACTAATTCCAATCGCCGTTCTGCTTGTGACGGCTGGACGAAATCCCCAAATGCTTCAGAGTGTGCTGCACCTGTTTGAAAGTCAATCCGTTCTCAGCATCGTAGCCCTCAACCCTTTCCGCCGTCCGCTTTACCTTCCCGACGTCTTTGCCGGTCATCAAGGCCATGCAATCGATGATGCTGCCTCGCTCCTGCGTTTCGATTGACGGAACAGGCCTGACGAGCGTTGGTGCAGCCGCCGCATGCGGAGCGCGCGGGCGGTCTGTTGAGTGTGAAGCAGGTGCCTGCGAACCTTTGGACGATGCCGCCTGGATCTCACTTTCGCTGATGGGTGGATGCACTCGCCAAAAAATGCCCTGGGTGCCTTCGTAGTAGGCCATGTTCAATTCATTGGCCATTTTCTTGGAGATGTACCTCTGCACGGTACCCCACCCCAACGACGCATTTTCTTTTAACATTTCCATTTTATTATTCTTCCAGCACGGGAATGGAACACTGGTTGGTGTGCGTTGGGAACGCATCAGCAAGAACTGATCACTGCCGCTTTGCACGAATTGAATACGATCTTTGCCTTTATTAATATTAAACGACACGTCGCCGGCGCTGAACGCTCCTCCCGTCTCTCCGTCTTCGAACGGGTGCGTGTGAAATGTACCATGATATGTTTCGGATTCTGCATGCGAGAGGTCATGCTCTACCCCTGCGTGCTTGCCCACAACAACATTTCTGGTTTTTAAGACACCATCGGATTTAGAAACGATGATGCATCCATATTCCTTATTCGCAGAGTTGCTTCTATTCCAGAGATTGTCGAAGGTGGGCTGCAAGGTCCCGAACTTCAGCTTTATTGGCGCGCTGCTCGGCGATGACGGGATTTTGAGGCTCGCCGCGGTCATATCGGAAACATTGATTGTGTGCGCCCAGGTTGGCATTTGAATATTATTAGGCGCTGCTTCCGGAGACATTGACGAACCGGAGTCACAATGACCACCGTAGACATAAGGGCCACCGTAGGAATAAGGGGCACCGTAGGCATAAGGAGCACCGTAGCCATAAGGGCCACCGTAGCCCAGGGCAATTGCATGAGTGATCCGGCCCGCATGTGTGCTACGAATCGGCGGCCTTTGAGGCCTGCGGATAGGCCTGCAACCCCAGCAGTTCCTGAAGCCGGGTCGTGCTCCAGGCGGCCAGTTTTCGCTTGGATTTCTTGCTGGACTTGATGGTCGTGTTCTGGTTGATCAGGTTCAGCGTCATGCGCCGCAGGATCGCGAAGTTCTCGGGACCGTGGCCCGCGCGAATGCGGCTGAGGTCTTCACGGAAGTTCACATCCAGCACCCAGTGGCAGCCGTTCTCGATTGACCAGTGCTGACGAATCGCTTGGTTGAACTGCGCCGCGTCAAGCTCGCAACTGCTGATGTAGTAGCGCCATTCGGTGCCGGCCTCGCCCTGGCGCTCGCCGCTGGTGAACTCACGCCTCGACTCGATAATCGCCAGACTGCGAATGCCCGGCCACGCGCGTTGCATTGACTCGCTCAACGTGCATAGGTCGTGGGTGACTACGCAGCGTCGCGTCTCGATCCGGCCGTGGTCTTTGGTGTGGTCGATGTCTTGCTGCAGTCGGCCCTGTTGCAACCCCTGCGCCTCATCACTGAACGCCGACTCCACTGCCTGCGCCAGCGTCGGCTGATTGTTCTTCACCGCGATGATGTAGTCAGCGCCCTGGTCGATGATCTGCTTGACGATCTCGCGCTGGCAGCCCATCGCGTCAATCGTGACGGTGGCACCGCGTACATCCAGCAAATTCAGCAACTGCGGGATGGCGGTGATCTCGTTGCTCTTGTTCGCAGTCTTGACCTGACCCAGCGTCACGCCAGCCGCGCTGTCCCACGCCGAGACCAGATGCGCCATGGCCTCGCAGCCATTGTGCGAGCCGCGCAGGCTCTTGCCGTCGATGTGGATCGCGTGACCCCGCAGCGACGGACACAAGCGCTCCATCCAGTCGATGAAGCAAGCCTCAAAGCTTGTGGAGTCGAGCAACGCGAACACACGGCTGAAGGTATCGTGCGAGGCAATGCCGTTCTCAAACGCGAGGAATCGCCGCAACCAGTCGAGCTTCTCCTGCCCCCACAGCGCGACATCCACCCAATCGTCGGCCCCACTGCTGATCGCGCACAGCGCTGTCAGCAGCAGTTCCTGCAGCGCATAGTTGCAACTGGCCAGGCGTCGCCGCGGGTCTTCCAGGGCTTCAAACGACTCCATCAATTTCAGTTTGTCTAATGGTTGCCGGTTGGGGTCTTGTTGTCGGATCACGCGCGCAAGTTGATGTCATTTCAAGGCCCGCGCTTCTATCACACAAACTGGCTCCGGGCTCATGCAATCGCCCTGCACCGTAGCCCATCCGCGGCATCATCTCTGCCTTTTCGTCGTTCTGCAATAAGCTTGAACGACTCTCAGATTTTATCGCCGAAGAATCCGAAGAAGGCGGGTTTGCAGTTTCAGACGTGCTGCCACTACCGGGCCCGCTTGGGACTTCCTTATTTACAGCATCATCTGAATGATGTGCGTCAGCGAACGATGTTTTGGAGAGCCGGCTGTGGGGTGTGGAGGCCGCGTGTGCCAACCGAGGCCCAGGAGAGGATGACGCTACTGGGAGTGCGCATCGGTTTCTGTTTGCAGAGTCGAACGGGCTTTTCGAAGCCACGGGCAACCGGGCAAGAAGCCCTTCCGATGCCAGACTCCGCGCTGCAGTCGCCGGGCGCTCGGAGCGTGGCTGTTCGTCAGACCGGCTGACAGACGTTGTCGATGGGAAGGTCGTGGAAGTGATTCGAGGCATGGCTGCTCCGGGAAGGGTTGTTCAGTGCCCCTCAAATTTGCGCTGGCTGTTATCAACGGGCGCGACCAATGCGAAGCGGATTTTGGTTTTCCGAAGCTGGAGGAGGCTGACATTCACGCCGACATCCTCAACATGTGGCGTAGAAATAAATAGAAAGGGGTGGTTTAGTTTCGGTCGTTTTCCGGTCGCAGATGCGAGCGTGCTGATGTTGCAGCGGTACTGTCAACTTTTTGGCTACGCTGCGTAACGTGGGCGAGAACCGAGCGAAGGGGTTGCCCTGTCCAGGCGGGAACGAAGGCACAACCCGAAAGGGGAGGACGCCGTTGAACCCGACCGAGCCAAAGCCATATTCGACGTGTGGATGAGTCGGCACCACCCGGATATACCGTTCGAGCACTACGCCGACGACGGCGTGTGCCATTGCAGCAGTCTGAGCCAGGCGCAGGCGCTGAAGGAAGCATTGCGAAGCCGCTTCGCGCAGTGCGGGCTGGAGTTGCACGAGCAGAAGACGAAGATCATCTACTGCAAGGACGACGGCCGAAAGGCAGATGCCGAGGATGTCAGCTTCGACTTCCTCGGCTACACCTTCAAACCACGCGACGCGAAGAACAGAAGGGGCAGGTGTTCATGAGCTTCCTGCCGGCGATCAGTGCGAAGTCAGCCACGCGAGTCGGGCAGACGATGCGAAGTTGCAGCTCAAGAGCGGCACGACGCTGAACGAGTTGGCGCGCCAGATCAATCCGACCGTACGCGGCTGGATGAACTACTACGGCACGTTCTACAAGTCAGCGCTGGGGCCGGTCCTGCGACATCTTGACGACAAACTCGTGGACTGGGCGACCCGAAAGCACAAGCGTTTGAGAGGGCACCGTCGGCGCGTCAAGCAGTGGCCGACCGACGTAGCAAGCCACGACGTGGGGGTGTTCGCCCACTGGCGGCGCCTTCATGGGCAGGCGGGCGGGACAGGAAGAGCCGGATGAGTGGAGACACTCACGTCCGGTTCTGTGAGCGCCTGAGGGGGCGGTTCCCTCGGGCGACTCGACGGGAGTAGGGTGCATCAAGCTTCCTTGCGAAGCGACGGGAAGAGGATCACGTCGCGAATACTCGGGCTATCAGTGATCAGCATGATGAGGCGGTCGATGCCGATGCCGCAGCCGCCCGTCGGTGGCATGCCGTATTCGAGCGCACGGATGAAGTCGGCGTCGTAGTACATCGCCTCTTCATCGCCAGCGTCCTTGTTCGCTACCTGCGCCTGGAAGCGTGCAGCCTGATCCTCTGCGTCGTTGAGCTCCGAGAAACCGTTGGCGTACTCACGGCCGGTGATGAAGAGTTCGAAGCGCTCGGTGATCGCCGGGTTGGTGTCGGAGGCACGGGCCAGCGGCGACACTTCGACGGGGTAGTCAATGATGAAGGTGGGGTGCCAGAGCTTCTCTTCGACGACCGCCTCGAACATGCCGAACTGCAGTTCGGGCAGCTTCCAATGCGCTGGCGCCTCATGGCCCAGCGCCTTGAGCTTTGCGCGCAACACCTCGGCGTCGTCCGCCTCGGCTTCGCTCAGTCCCGCATGCACCACCAGCGAATTGCGCACCGACAGGCGGGCGAAAGGCTTGTCCAGGTCCACCGGCTTGCCGGCGTAGGTGATGGCGGCCGAACCGGTGGCGCAGCGCGCGGCGTGGCGCAGAACGCTCTCGGTGAAGTCCATCAGATCGTGATGGTTCCAGTACGCCGCGTAGAACTCCATCATCGTGAATTCGGGGTTGTGCCGAACCGAGATGCCTTCGTTGCGGAAATTGCGGTTGATCTCGAACACCCGCTCGAAGCCACCGACGATGAGGCGCTTCAAGTACAGCTCGGGCGCGATGCGCAGGAACATCTCCTGATCGAGCGCGTTGTGGTGCGTCTTGAAGGGCTTGGCGTTTGCACCGCCGGGAATGGGGTGCAGCATCGGCGTCTCGACCTCGAGAAAGCCGTGCTCGACCATGAAGTTGCGGATGGAGCTGACAGCCTTGCTGCGCGCGGCGAAGCGGGCACGGGCCTCTTCGTCGGTGATGAGATCGACGTAGCGTTGTCGGTACTTCTGCTCCTGGTCGGTCATGCCGTGGAACTTGTCGGGCAGCGGACGCAGGCTCTTGGTCAGCAGGCGCAGATTCGACACCCGCACCGACAGCTCGCCGGTCTTGGTCTTGAAGAGGGTGCCCTCGGCACCGAGGATGTCGCCCAGGTCCCAGTGCTTGAATGTGTTGTAGACCTCTTCACCAAGCGCATCCATGGTAATGAAGAGCTGGAGTCGGCCCGATGCGTCTTGCAGCGTGCCGAAGCTCGCCTTGCCCATGACGCGCTTGAGCATCAACCGGCCGGCGACGGCGACCTTGATGCCCTGCGGCTCGAGTTCCTTGTTTTCCAGCGGCCCGTACTTCAGCGCCAGATCGGCGGCATGGTTCTTTGGTTTGAAGTCGTTCGGAAAGGCCACGCCTTGTTTGCGAATCGCGGCGAGCTTTTCACGGCGTTCGGCGATGAGCTGGTTGTCGTCTTGGTCCATGGCGTGGTTTTTACAGTCTTGAGAGGCAAACCCTTGATTGTAGGTGCGCACCTTGCCGTGCCCGGACGCGACACTAGAATCCCGGGGCTCATGAGTTCACGCTCCTCCCGCGTCGTCGACCAGCTCTACTTCCTTGGGCTGGCGGCCATCAACACAATCCACGGCCTGTTGCCGTTCGTTCTTCGGCCGCTGCTTTACAAGGTCTGCCGATTCGACATCGACCGCAGCGCGACCTTGCAGGGCGGCGTCCGCTTCTTTCATGTGGGACGGCTCTCGGTCGGCGAGGGCACCCTCGTGAACCGCGGTGTCTACCTCGACAACCGTGCGGGCATCCGAATTGGTCGCCAGGTGTCCATTGCCCATGACACGAAGATCTACACCATGGGACATGACCCGCACGACGAGACCTTTGCCACCAAGGGGCAGGAGGTGCGCATCGATGACTACGCCGTCGTGTTTGCCGGCGCCATGATCATGCCCGGCGTGCACCTGGGCGAGGGGTCGGTGGTGATGGCGGGGTCCGTGGTCACGAAGAGCGTTCCGCCGTATCGCATGGTGGGCGGCAACCCGGCGGTGGACATCGGCGAGCGGCGCGGCACGCCCAAATATCGCCTGGATCGCCGATTCTGGCTCGCTCACTGAGAGGCTGAGAGTATTTCGATCATGCCCGCTCATCACGCCAAAAGACCCCTGCTCGTCGTTGCAAATGCTCGCTATAGCACGAGCTATGGCTGCGCTTTGCGCCTGGATCAGGCGCCTTTTGACGTGCTGCTCGGACACGCATCAAAATGCTCTCAGCCTCTGAGCGCCGCACTGCCTTGAGTTCGCGCCTGGCCATCGTCGATCCAGGGTCGTTCATCCTGCCTTACGACTTTCAGCTCGTGAAGGCGTTGGCGGGGCAGGGGCGATCGGTTGACTTCTACGGATCGAAGACACGCTACAACGCGGAGTTCCTGCAGGCGATGCCGAGTCTGTCGGGCGTGACGGCGCGGGCCGGATCGATTTCAAGCACCGTGGCTTCGCGATGGCGCGGAGCGCTCGCCTATGTCGCCTTGCTGGCGACGCTGCTGTGGAACGCGCCTCGATACGCCACGATCAACCTGCAGTTCAGCGGATTCTGGCCAGCGGAGTGGCTTGTGTTTTTCCTGCTGAGAAGAAAGTTTGTCTTCACGGTGCACAACGCCGTGCCGCATGGCTTTGCCGGGCTTCGGCATCGCCCGACCGAGCGGCTTGCGTCGCTCGCTCGCTCGCTGGTGTTCGTGAGCCAAGCCACGCACGACGATTTCATGCAGCGCTACGGTGACGCGTTCAGGGCGAAGGCGAGCGTGTTGCCTCACGGCCTGCTGCCCGTGGCGCCGCAGTGCGAGGCGGTTCCCTACGACACCTCGATGCGACCGCGCTCGCTCGTCTTCTGGAGCACCGTCAAACCCTACAAGGGAGTTGAGCTGTTTGCCGACCTGGCCCGCTCCGATGAGATCCGCGAGCGCGGCTTGTCGCTGGCGGTCTACGGGGCGTGGTCTGGCGAGTTGCGAGACTTACGCGAGGAATTGATCGGCTTGGGCGTGGCGGTGCACGACGAGTACCTCGACGAAGCGCAACTCCTGGACTTGCTGGCGCAAGACGCGGTGTTTCTCCTGCCTTACCAGAACGCGTCGCAGTCCGGGGCGCTGTATTCGCTTCTGAACCACGGCCGTGTCTTCATCTGTTCGGACGTGGGCGATCTGGGCGAGTTCATGCGACGGTACGGGCTGGAAGGATTGCTCCTCAAAGATCGCAGTGCGCAGGCGTTGCTGGACTGCCTGGACCATCTGGAGATGCATCGCGAGGAAGTGGTCGAGGCGTTTCGAAGGGCGCAACAGGCATTCAGCTGGCCTCGGCTGATGCGTGAGGCAGGGCAGGCCTATGGCTAGAGCTACAGGTTTGTAGGGTGGGCAAAGCGCAGCGTGCCCACGCGGTGGTCATCAAATCGGATCGACAGTCCGCGCGTGGGCACGCTGCGCTTTGCCCACCCTACTCAGGTTCCACTGGGGTGCGACAATTAAAAGTTTGACTGATCGTCCTCGATGCCGAGACCTCACCGGACCGCCAGATGAAGAAAATCGTTAAGGCCGCGCTGGCCCGCAGCGGCTGGGAACTCGGCCGAACTGCCGACCGTATTCAGAGCGTGCTGGCCGACCTGTCCGACGCAGACCGCGACATCGTTGCACGCGTCGATCCGTTCACCATGACCAGCCTGGAGCGTCGCGCGAGCCTGCTGGGCGCGGTCGATCACGTCGTGAAGCACGGCATTGCCGGCGACATCGTCGAATGCGGCGTATGGCGTGGCGGCAGCATGATGCTCGTGGCATTGGCCCTGATGGCGCGCGGTGACACCTCGCGCGACCTCTACCTATTCGACACCTTCGAGGGCATGAGCGAGCCCACCGAACACGACCGCGCATTGAGCGGCGAATCGGCCCAGGCGCAGCTCGAGCGCACGAGCCGAGATCACGCGCTGTGGGCCGTGGCGAGCCTGGAGGACGTGCAGGCCAATATCGCCTCCACCGGCTATCCACGCGAACGCATCCATTTCGTCCGAGGCAAGGTCGAAGACACCATCCCGGGCACCATCGCCGAGCGCATCGCGCTCTTGCGCCTCGACACCGACTGGTACGAGTCGACCAGGCACGAACTCACGCACCTCTATCCGCGCCTGTCGCGCAATGGCGTGCTCATCATCGACGACTACGGCCACTGGCAGGGCGCCCGCCAGGCGGTGGACGAATACTTCGCCGACAGCGCAGAGCCGGTGTTCTTGCACCGCGTCGACTACACCGCCCGCCTTCTGATCAAGCGCGACGGGACATGAGCCCGCACGGCCGCCCGAAGGGCTCATTCCCGCTTGGCGGGACAGCGCGAAGCGCAAGGGTGCGGACATGACGGCGTCGCCGCGGCTCTTGCACTCGTTGCCGCAGGTGTATGCGGCGGCGGCGGTGCGGCTGCTGCTGCCCTTGCTGGTGCTGCCGCTGGTGGCATCGCGCGTGGGGGCGGAAGAGTTCGGTCGTCTGAGTTTCATCCTCGTGTGGGCGAGTCTGCTGTCGATGATCGTCGAGGGAGGCTTTCTGGCGGCGGCGACCCGGCTGGCTGTCACGGCCGACACGCCTCGGCGCTGGCAGATCGCGCAGCAGGTGTTCACGGCGCGCTGCGTGCTGTGCCTACCGGCCGCCCTGCTGTCGGTGGTAGCGGTGCAGGTGGCGGGGCACGGGTCGACACATCCTGGGTTTGACACCATTGCCATCGCGGGACTGGCTTGTGTGCTCGGCTGGCCGGCCACCTGGTACCTTCAGGCGACACAACAACTCAACCGCTGGGCGCGCGTCGAGCTCGTCGTTTATGCCGTGATGCTGGTCGCCTGCTGGACGTTCGCGCGCAGCGTCGAGGCTTACGTGCTGATGCAGCTTGCCGCGTCGTCGGCGCTTGCGTGGATGGGCTGGCGTTGGTTGCGCCGCGACTTTGCAGGCGCAGATGTTTCGACCCTTTGGGCCAAGCCCGAACTCGGCAACGGCCTCAAACTCGGCTGGACCATGATGCCGGTTGCTATCGCTGGCGCCGCCTATTCCTTTGCGCTGCCGGCCGCCGCGTCGCTGCAAATGGCGAAAACCGAATTGGGAACCTATTTCATGGCTGATCGCATCGTGCGCGCCGTGCTGAATGCGGCGGAGCCGGTGTTTTCCGTGGTCTACCCGCGCATCGTCACCCTGTTCACGACGAGTGCGCGTGCGGCCTTGCGTTATGCATCTGCGTGGGCTGTGGGCGGTGCGGCGGCGGGTGCGCTGCTGCTCGCCATCGGCAACGTGATGTGGCCGGTGGTCGAGCCGATGCTCGTCCCGCGTGCTGGCGGTCTCGACCTGCACAGCCTGCGCAAGGTGATGCTCATCCTTGGCTGGCTACTGCCCTTGCTGCTCGGCTGGAAGTTCATCGGCTACTGGATTCTCGGCAGCGGCCGTTACGACACGGCGTACCGCGCCTGCGTAGTCGTGGGCGGCATCGTCGGCGTGATCGGCGCGGCCACGTATGGCGGCGCAGCGGGTGCGACCGGATTGGCGTGGACGGCGCTTGGCGTCGAGATGGTCGTCATTGCAGTCGCCGTCGGCGGCGTTCTGCTCACCCGGCGCGAACGCGCCCTGGCCTGAGAGGCTGAGAGTATTTCGATCATGCCCGCTCATCACGTCAAAAGACCCCTGCTCGTCGTTGCAAATGCTCGCCATAGCCCGGGCTATGGCTGCGCTT
>JAJKJU010000278.1 GCA_021153565.1 Rhizobacter sp. | reverse complement strand
CGTTACTTCGAAGCGGGCCACAGCGAACTGGCCTGCATTGCTCCCTCGCCCCTTCGGGGAGAGGGCTGGGGTGAGGGGCCTGGGCCTCTGAGCAAACATGAGCTTGTCATGCGTCAACCCCGCCTTCTTCAAACCTCGTAGGGGAAAAAATTGCCAACGGCCATCTTCCGCGTGTTCAGCATACGTAAAGGTCAGGTCATGGCCAGAGGCTGAGAGTTTTTCGAGCGTGCCCGAGCAGCACGTCAAAAGGCGCCTGATCCAGGCGCAAAGCGAAGTCATAGCTCGTGCTATGGCGAGCATTTTCAACGACGAGCAGGGGCCTTTTAGCGTGATGAGCGGGCATGGTCGAAATACTCTCAGCCTCTTCAGTTTCTTCAGTTCGCTCGAGTATCGGCGTTTGTTGACACTGGCAGCCCACCAGCATGCGGTCTGAAGCAAACACGAAGCACGACTCGCTAGCAGCAGTGGCTACCATGACCACTCTAAGTCGCCAACAGGATGCCCAGTTCGTCGTTTGCTGTCGGTCTTTTAGTTCAGTGGCGAAGGGCCTGATCGAGCGCGAGGTTGAGGCCGAGCACGTTGACGCGCGCCTCGCCGAGCAAGCCGAACAGACGGCCTTCCGTGTTTTGCGAGATCAGTGTTTGCAAGACATCCTGGCCGATGCCGCGTACGCGGGCGACGCGGGCCACCTGGTACTGCGCAGCTGCGACGCTGATGTGCGGGTCGAAGCCGCTGGCCGAGGCAGTGACGAGGTCCACCGGCACGGCCGCGTTGTTGCCCGGGTCGGCCGCCCTGAGCGCTTCGACACGGCCTTTCACCGCGTCGACCAGGGCAGGATTCAATGGCCCCAGGTTGGAGCCGCCCGAATTGGCGGCGTTGTATGGCATCGGGCTCGTGGCCGACGGACGGCCCCAGAAGTACTTCGGATCGCTGAAGTTCTGGCCGATGAGTTTGGAACCAATCGGTTTGCCGTCCTTGACGATGAGGCTTCCCGCCGCCTGGTCCGCAAACGTGACCCTGGCAACTCCCGTGACGGCCAGCGGGTAGACCACGCCGGTTACCACCGTCAGAAGGACGAACAGGCTCACCCCGGGACGTATGAGGGACTTCATAACTTAACTACTCCAAATCAAACGAGGCCGACGACGCTCAGGATCAGGTTGATCAGCTTGATGCCGATGAACGGCACGATCATGCCGCCGAGGCCATAAATGGCCAGGTTGCGGCGCAGCAGCGTGGCCGCACCAATGGGCCGATACTTCACGCCCTTGAGCGCGAGCGGGATGAGGAAGATGATGATCAGCGCGTTGAAGATCACCGCCGACAGCACGGCCGATGAGGGGCTTGCGAGGTGCATCACGTTCAGCGCGCCGAGCTGCGGGTAGGTCGTGACGAACGCCGCGGGGATGATCGCGAAATACTTCGCCACGTCATTGGCGATGCTGAAGGTGGTGAGCGAGCCGCGGGTCATCAGCATCTGCTTGCCAGTCTCTACGACCTCGATCAGCTTGGTCGGATTGCTGTCGAGGTCGACCATGTTGCCCGCCTCCTTCGCGGCCTGCGTGCCCGAGTTCATCGCCACCGCCACGTCGGCCTGTGCAAGCGCCGGCGCATCGTTGGTGCCATCGCCGGTCATCGCCACGAGCTTGCCTTCGGCCTGGTGCTGGCGAATCAACGCCAGCTTCTGCTCGGGCGTGGCCTCGGCGAGGAAGTCGTCCACACCCGCCTCGGCCGCGATTGCCGCCGCGGTGAGCCGGTTGTCGCCGGTCACCATCACCGTCTTGATGCCCATGCGCCGCAGCTCGGCGAAGCGTTCCTTGATGCCGCCCTTGACGATGTCCTTCAACTCAATGACGCCCAGCACTTTGATGCCATCAGCCACCACCAGCGGCGTGCTGCCGCGGCGTGCGACTTCATCGACGGCCGTCGCGAGGGGCGCGGGGAACAGGCCGCCCAGCGCTTCCACATGCTTTCGGATGGCGTCAGCCGCACCCTTGCGCACCTGGCGCACATGCACCGGCGTGTGATCGCTGCCCACCACCTGTTGCGACTGGATGACCAGCGGCAGGTCCACGCCGCTCATGCGTGTCTGGGCCGAGAAATGCACGAACTGGGCGCCCAGCGACTGCACGTCGCGTTCGCGCAGGTTGAACTTCTGCTTGGCGAGGATGACGATGCTGCGGCCTTCGGGCGTCTCGTCGGCGAGCGATGCGAGCTGCGCCGCGTCGGCAAGCTCGCTCTCTTTCACACCCGGCGCGGGCAGGAAGGCTGAAGCGTGGCGATTGCCCAGCGTGATGGTGCCCGTCTTGTCCAGGAGCAACACGTCCACGTCACCGGCAGCTTCTACCGCGCGGCCAGAAGTCGCGATGACATTGGCCTGCATCATGCGGCTCATGCCCGCCACGCCAATGGCCGACAGCAACCCGGCGATCGTCGTCGGGATGAGGCACACCAGCAGCGAGATGAGCACCGTGACCGTGATGGGCGAACCCGCCTTCGCCGCGTCCACGCTGAACAGCGAGAACGGCAGCAGCGTGACGGTCACGCCGAGGAACACGATGGTCAGTGCCACCAACAGGATGGCCAGCGCGATCTCGTTGGGGGTCTTCTGCCGCTTCGCGCTTTCCACCATCGCGATCATTCGATCGACGAAGGTCTCGCCCGGGTTCACGGTGACGCGCACCACGATCCAGTCGGACAGCACCCGCGTGCCGCCGGTGACGGCCGAGAAGTCGCCGCCCGATTCGCGGATGACGGGTGCCGATTCGCCGGTGATGGCGCTCTCGTCCACCGAGGCCACGCCCTCGATCACCTCGCCGTCGGCAGCGATCACGTCGTTGGCGATCACGAGAATGGTGTCACCCTTGCGCAGATGGGCAGATTCGATCGGGTGCCACTTGGCGCCGTACGTCGGCCCCTCCATCTTCTTGGCCCAGGTCTCTTTCTTCAGGCTGCGCAGCGATGCGGCTTGCGCCTTGCTGCGGCCTTCCGCGAGCGCCTCGGCGAAGTTGGCGAACAGCACGGTGAACCACAGCCACAAGGCAATGGCGAGGATGAAGCCAGTAGGCGCCTCCCCCTTTCCAGCCAAGGCCTGTGCGAAGAGGATCGTGGTGATGACGCTGCCGATGAAGACGACGAACATCACCGGATTGCGCCATTGCACGCGCGGGTCGAGCTTCTTGAACGAATCCTTGATGGCCGGAATGGCCAGGACGGGATCGAACAACGTAAAGGTCTTGCGAGTCATGTCAGCCTCCGCTGAGAGGGTGGCCACAAAAGGACCCCTGCGGGTCCCTGGGGGCAGCGAACAAAGTGAGCGTGGGGGTTGTCATGTCTTTACTTCCAGAGCACGAGGTGCTCGAGCACCGGGCCCAGCGCCAGTGCGGGCACGTAGTTCAGCAGCCCCACCAGCAGGACCACGCCAATCAGCAGCGAGACGAACAGCAGTCCGTGCGTGGGCATGGTTCCGCCGGTGACGGCAATGCGCTTCTTGGCGGCCAGGGACCCGGCCATGGCCAGGACGGGCACGATCACGCCGAAGCGTCCGAACCACATCGCGATGGCGAGCAGCACGTTGTAGAACGGCGTGTTGACGGACAGCCCGCCGAAAGCGCTGCCGTTGTTGTTGCCGGCCGAGGTCAGCGCGTAGAGGATTTCGGAGAAGCCATGGGCGCCAGGATTGGCAATGCCCGCTCGCCCTGCTTCCGTCATCACCGCCACCGCCGTACCGGCCAGCACGAGCAGCGGGGTGACGAGGATGGCGATGGAAGTCATCTTCATCTCGTGCGCCTCGATCTTCTTGCCGAGGTACTCCGGTGTGCGGCCGATCATCAGCCCTGCGATGAAGACCGCGAGGATGGCGAACACGAGCATGCCGTACAGGCCCGTTCCCACGCCGCCAAACACCACTTCGCCCAGTTGCATGTTCACCAGCGGCACCATGCCGCCCAGCGGCGTGTACGAGTCGTGCCAGCCGTTGACCGCGCCGCAGGACGCATCGGTCGTGATGGTGGCGAAGAGCGCGGATTCGGCGATGCCGAAGCGCGTCTCCTTGCCTTCCATGTTGCCGCCGGCCTGGGTTGCGCTGGGCGCCTGGTCCACATTGAACGACGCGAGCTGCGGATTGCCTTGCTGCTCATAGTGCATGGCCGCAACCGCGCCCACGACGAACAGCAATGCCATTGCTGCGAATACGGTCCAGCCCTGACGCTGATCCGACACCATGCGGCCGAACGTGAAGCACAGGCCCGCCGGAATCAGGAAGATCGACAACATCTGAATGAAGTTCGACAGAGGTGTCGGGTTCTCATAGGGATGTGCCGAGTTGGCGTTAAAGAAGCCGCCACCATTGGTGCCGAGCATCTTGATGGCCTCTTGCGACGCGACCGGCCCCATGGCGAGCGTCTGGTGGTCGGTGGTCTTGTCTTCCATCACCGGCTCACCCTTGGCGTTCTTCACTGGCTGGCCGTCGGCACCGAGCTTGGGTTCCTGGTACTTGACGACTTCGAGCGTCTGCACGTCCTTGTAGGCATCGAAGTTCTGAACCACGCCCTGCTGCACGAGGAACAACGCATAGACGAACGAGATGGGCAACAGAATCCACAGCGTGACCCGGGTCAGATCGACCCAGGCGTTGCCGATGCTCTTGGCCGAGTGGCGAGCGAACCCGCGGATCAGTGCGATGACGACCACGATGCCCGTGGCGGCAGACAAGAAGTTCTGCACCGACAGGCCGAGCATCTGCGTGAGATAGCTCATCGTCGTCTCACCGCCGTAGCCTTGCCAGTTCGTGTTTGTGGCAAAGCTCACCGCCGTGTTGAACGACGAGTCCGCAGTCACGTTGCCCATGGCCTGCGGATTCAGCGGCAGCCACAACTGCAGACGCTGCAACGCATACACCGCCAGCACACCGAGTCCATTGAACAAGAGAATCGCAAGCGCATACTGCAGCCAGCCCATCTCGGCGTCAGCGCTGATGCCGCACAGGCGGTACAAGCCACCTTCGATGCGGGCCGCAAAGCGAAGCCGACCTTCCATCACGTTGGCAATGTATCTCCCTGTGGGTATCGACAGCAGCAACAGCACGGCGCTGTAGGCTGCCAGCAGAGTCCAAGCATGCGTGGTCACGAGAATTTCTCCGGTCGCAGCAGCGCGGCCACGAGGTAGACCAAGAGGCCCACCGACACGACGCCACCCAGTACATAAAGCCACGTCATTTGGCTTCTCCTCCCAACTTGGCGCAGCCGTGCGCCATGCCGGCCATCAGCAGCCAGAACACGACGACGAGCGCGAGATACACAGCATCCACGGGACGCCTCCTTCACAAAGTGAGGAGATCGTAGGATGCGGCGCATAAAGATGTCGGCAAATTTGCGGGCTTGCCCATAAAGATCCCATCAAGATCGTGGCGGTGCGGTGCGGTGTGGTGCGGTGCGGTGCGGTGCGGTGCGGTGCGGTGCTGCCGCATCGTCTAGCGCCAGCCGACATCGACAGGCAACAAAACATGCGGAGATGCCCTGCGCAGTCGGTCTTCGAACTCACGGTCCCGACTACCGGTATTTCGCGAAAGTGGTATGGGATTTGTGCTCGACCAGTTTCATAATTTCCGGAGTCGCACCGACGAGTTGCCAAGGAGCCCGTCGCCATGTCATCCCATCTCATGCCTGTAGCCCCCGCACCGCGGCCGCGCACCGACGCGGCGCCGCTGTCTCGGGCGATCGACGCATCGTGGCAGCGCTGGATAGTCGAGCAGCGGCTGCGTGGCTGCACCATCGAGTCGATGCTGCAGGTCATTGAAGGCGCTGGCTACGCGCGTGTCGACGCCGAGCGCGCCATTGCCGCGCTCGACAATGATCCCTCGTATGCCGTCGCTCAGGCTGTGCAGCAGCGATACAACAAACTGGAAGCTGTGGCGCTCAACCTGCAGCGGCTGTGGGCGTCCGACCCTGAATACCGCACGGTGGAAAAGCGCGCCGATGTGTCCGAAGAAGAGTTTGCGGCGCGCTATGTACGCGGTTGCCGGCCTGTCGTTCTCACGGGCCACACTCGCGACTGGCCCGCCATGAGCAGCTGGTCGACCGAAGACCTGAAGCGGCGTTTCGGCCACCTCGAAGTTGACATCCAGGCCGAGCGCAATGCAGATGTGAACTACGAACAGAACAAGCTCCTGCTGACGAGGCGCGTGAATTTAAGCGCTTTCGTCGACCAGGTTGTGCAAGGCGGTGCCACCAACGATTACTACCTGACGGCCAACAACGAGTTACTGCGCCGGCCTGAGTTCGCGCCATTGCTCGATGACATCGGCAGTCTGCCGCCGCTGTGCGACCGTTCCCAGCTGACAGAGCGCTCGTCGTTCTGGTTCGGGCCTGCTGGCACAGTGACACCGCTGCACCACGACACGCTGATGCTCTTCCACACCCAGGTTGTCGGACGCAAGCGCTGGCGCTTCGTGTCGCCTCTCGAATGGTCGCGGGTCTACAACCTTCGCAACGTGTTCAGCGAGGTCGACTTGGAGCGACCCGATCCGGTGCGATTTCCGGCCTTCGAGGAGGCGACGGTGCTCGAGGTCGTCGTCGATCCCGGAGAAACCATGTTCCTGCCAGTGGGCTGGTGGCACCAAGTGGCTTCGCTCGACGTGAGCCTTTCATTTTCGTACACGTGCTTGGCAGTACCCAACCCGTTCGACTACCCCGACCCGGCGTCACCTGTGCCCACCCAGCGCCTGGTGAAGCAGCCCAACTCCGCCGATGCGATTCAAACCGAATTGCGGAACGTGGTGGTCATGGCCGGATCGGCCGACGTCGTGGAGGCTCAGTTCAAGGATGGCAGCACGATGCGACTCCATGCCGTCGCCTCGGGCATGGAAGTGCACGTGGACCGCCCAGGCTCCCGAGCTGCTCACTATGCTGAGCGGCTTGTCAGCGTTGCACGTGAGGGCCGCGCCATCGAATGTCAATTCGCAGACGGTTCGTCGATCCGCATCATGCCCTTCGGCTGAGAGGCTGAGAGGCTGAGAGGCTGAGAGGCTGAGAGGCTGAGAGGCTGAGAGTATTTCGATCATGCCCGCTCATCACGCCAATAGACCCCTGCTCGTCGTTGCAAATGCTCGCCATAGCCCGAGCTATGGCTGCGCTTTGCGCCTAGATCAGGCGCCTTTTGACGTGCTGCTCGGGCACGCTCGAAAAACTCTCAGCCTCTGAGTCCGTGGGGCTTGCCGGCTGCGGTGGCGAAGCTGGCCGCCAGGTCGTGGCGGCAGGGGAAGAAGGCCAGCTCCAGGCATCGAGATGGCGGGTCAGCTCCG
>JAJKJU010000277.1 GCA_021153565.1 Rhizobacter sp. | reverse complement strand
GCCCCTCCATCGTTCTCCAATCAGGGCGCCAGGGATACCGCGCCATGCAAACGGCCCGGTCTGGGCGGTAGGACTACCGCGTCAGCGGTTTAGTGCAACACGAGCTATGGCTGCGCTTTGCGCCTAGATCAGGCGCCTTTTGACGTGCTGCTCGGGCACGCTCGAAAAACTCTCAGCCTCTGAGTTCTACCGGGCGCAAGCGATGCGGCTGTCCGTGCATGGGAAGCCGCGTGTCATCAGCTGCGCCGAGGACCACCCACAGCATCTTGGTTTGCCACGCGGTTGCCTGGACGATGCGCTTCGAACGTTGAACGACCTCGGCGTGCGCGCGACGCTGCGCGACGAGCGCTGCGGCGGCCAGCCTCTGGATGCGATACGTTTTCACGGCGAGCTGCGGGCCGAGCAGATGCAGGCCGCACGGCAGCTGCTGGCGCACGACAGCGGTGTGCTCGCCGCCACGACGGCATTCGGCAAGACCGTGGTTGCAGCCTGGCTCATCGCGCAGCGCGGGGTGAGTACGCTGGTGCTCGTGCACCGACAGCAGTTGCTCGACCAGTGGGTCGAGCGGCTGTCAACGTTCCTGGGTATTCCGGCTAAAGCGATCGGATGTATCGGCGGCGGGCGAAGGCGACCCACCGGGAGGGTCGACATCGCCATCATTCAGCAGGAAAGGTACGGTCGACGACCGCGTCGCCGAGTATGGACAACTGATCGTCGACGAGTGCCACCATCTGCCTGCGCAGAGTTTCGAGCAAGTGGCGCGCCGCGCCAAGGCGCGCTTCGTCGTCGGCCTGTCGGCCACGGTGGAACGAAAGAACGGCCACCATCCGATCCTCTTCATGCAATGCGGGCCCGTTCGTCACCGCGTGAACGCGAAGGCGCAGGCCGTGACTCGGCCATTCGAGCATCGCGTGCTCGTGCGGCCGACCCCGTTCGAGGGACGCCCGAGCACCGAGGGCGATCCTCGCGTCGAGTTCCAGACGCTGTGCCAGGACTTGGTCGAAGACGAGCGTCGCAACCGCCGCATCTGCGAGGACGTGATCGAGTGCGTGCGCAGCGGCCGCATACCGCTCGTGCTCACCGAACGTAAGGAGCATCTCGACCGCCTGGAGCAGCAGCTGGCGCCGCATGTGCATCACCTCGTTGTTCTGCGGGCGGGGATCGGCAAGAAGCAGAGGCAGTCGGTCGTCGAGCGGCTTGCTGCCATCCCGCACGATGAACCGCGCGTGTTGCTGGCCACCGGCCGGCACGTGGGTGAGGGATTCGACGACGCGCGGCTCGACACGCTGTTCCTGACGCTCCCTGTATCCTGGCGCGGCACGATCGCGCAGTATGCGGGCCGGCTGCACCGAGTGTGCGACGGCAAGCGAGAGGTGCGCATCTACGACTACGCGGATCTCGAAGTACCCATGCTGGCGCGGATGTTCGACCGGCGCTGCCGCGGCTACGAGGCACTCGGCTACACGATCGTCGTGCCGGCAAACGCCATAGCCGGCTGGCCCCAGGACGTGGCGTTGCCTGCAGAGCCGGCATGGAAGCGCGACTATGCAGGCAGCGTGCGCAGGCTGGCGCGGGACGGCGTGGACCAGTCGGTCGCCAGCCTCTTCGTCCATGTGGCCCGACCGTTCGACGCCGGCGCCGAGGGCGCTGACCGCGCGCGCAGCGCCACCGAGGCTTTCCTGTACCGCCGTCTCGAGACGCTGCCTGAAACGCGTGGGCGTTTCAGGCTCAATGCGGTGCTGCCGATCGCATTCGACGGGCGAGGACAGCTCGAAGTCGATCTGCTGTGCGACGACGACTCCGACACGCGTGTTGCCATCGAGCTCGACGGTGACCAGCACCTTGCCGATCCGGTCGCGTACCGTCGAGACCGGCGCAAAGACCTGCTGCTGCAGGAGAACGGCTACCTGGTACTGCGCTTTCTCGCACAGGATGTAGGCAAGGATCTGGAGGATGTGCTCGACACCATCCTCAGAGCGCTGGCTCATCAGCGTGGTCGCTCGCGGCCTTCCAGAAGTGGTGCTCCATGAGGTTCGTCATGACTGAGAGGCTGAGAGTATTTCGATCATGCCCGCTCATCACGTCAAAAGACCCCTGCTCGTCGTTGCAAATGCTCGCCATAGCCAAGCTATCGTTGCGCTGTGCGAGAGCGCAGGCCGAGCGCCGCCAAGTCGTCCGTCCATGCGCTTCGCCGGGCACTTCGGCGGGCAGCCAAGTCGGGCGGTTTGCGAATGACCAGCTTGTGGGGCGAGCCCTGCTTTACCGTTTCGGTATCAAGCGCGACGCCGGTCTCCTGCAATCGGGACTGCACATGCTGGCGTCGCGACTCGGCCATCGCCAGGACCAGAGGCTGCCCGTTGGCCGATTCGGCCCAGGCGATGACTTCGCCGCAGTCCTTGCACCGGCAGGTCCACTCGACGTCGTGCAGGCTGGAGTCGCCAGCGGGCGGCGCGGGCTCATCGAGCGCCTGCTGCAATGTCTGGATCACCGCAGCGCGCAAGCCCTGCACTGGCTGCAGCATGACCGCGTCGGACGGCCAGTGCTGCAGCAGCGGTCCCAGTTGGCGCAAGGGGTACAGGCCAGGGTGCGCCTGCACGTGACGCACCAGGGCCGCTTGGTGTTGCGGGGCCGTCGTGGATCGCTGCAGAGCAGCCGCCAAGTCGCCCACCCTTTGCAGGCGCCGCTCGAGCGTGGCGCTGCGCACTGCGGGCGGGAACGACGCGAACGACTTGTCAGCGGCGATCAGCGCGGCGCGGCATCGATCCAGGATGTCGTCGATCACGGCCGCCTGCAGTCCGGCCGACTCACCCTTGAGAACGAACTCCGCCAGCGACTGCGGCCAGGGTGAGACGTCATCGTTCTGCTTGTCGTTCCACCCGCTGAAGCGCCAGGCCATCGAACGCGCGGTCCAGTTCTGCAGCAGCGCCTGCATCCACGGCGCGCCCCATCGGCGGGCGAGACAGGCCAATGCCGCAGCGTCGCTGGGCACGAGATCGTTCCACGCAAACCCCTCGCACAGTGCATGGGCCTGCGCCGCATCGGGCAGTGCAACGGCCAATTCCGCGTAGTGGCCCAACAGCTTCCGACCTCGTGTCTGGCACTGCATGCGAAGCGCCTTCATCGCGGCCTCCAAGCGCTGCGACAACTCGTCGCTGCGCCCTCCGCGCGCCAGCGCGAGCGCATCGGCCAGCGCCGCATCGAAGTCGGTCGTGAAGCGGCTCGCTTCGGCGGCCAGCGGCGTCTGGATCACCAGGGCGGCGCGGCGGTACCAGTAGTCCAGCGTCTCGCCATAGTTGCCCATGTAGCCTTCGTATTCCTCATCCACAAGGAAGTCTTCGCCGGTTTCCGTGAAGCTGGCGGTGTCCGCCGGCGCCACGTGCAAGGCATCTCGACGCAGCGGCCGGTCGTCGGCATCGACCCAGAAGTCCAGCACCATGTCCTCGTCGATCAATTCGTCCGGTTCAGGCTCGCCGACGCCGCCGCGCCGCCCGCCATAGGCGCCGATCGCGGTCCACTGCTCGTGGATTGCCGCCAGCGCCAGGTGCACGGTCAGCCCGAGCGGCTCGCAGGCCGCCTGCAGCGCGGCCACACGTGCACGGTCCTCGCCTTTCAGCAGCCGCCAGCGCAGCCCGCGCTCGGTGTATTCATGGTCGAGCAGCAGCACCCAGGGCTGCAGGCACGGCTCTCCATCCTCGGGGTGGAAGTGCGCGCGCAGCGCGTCCAGCAGGGGCGGATGCACCGGCGTGCGCGGGCGCGCGGGCTCGGCCGGCAGGACCAGGTCGAACGTCAGCACGATCCGCCAACCTTCGGACACCGGCGCCACCTCGTGCCGGCAGTCGGCGTAGAAGGCGAACCAGCGGATCGCGCTGGCCCGCAGGTGCTGCGATGCGAAGTGGAGTTCGGTGTCGCGGTGGCACACGCGCAACTCGCCGCCGATGTGCGCCGATGGCCACACCAGCACCAGCGTGGCGACCATGCCTGGATGCTTTTCTGTGTCCTGATGCGGCTTAAAAAACTGGCCCGGGCCGTAGACCAGCAGGTTGTGCAGCCGCGCCTCCAGGCAAAGAACGCCCAAGGCCTGCGCAACCTCGGCCTGCAGCGAGGCCAGCGCACCGGCGGCCCATTCCAGCGACAGCGCGCTGGCGTCGATCTCGCCGGTGTCCCGCACGTGCTTGTCCAGCAGTGTGGCCTCGCGCCGGCCGTGGCGCGCCGGAGCGCTGGCCGCGTGGAGGGCTGTCGCGGATTCTGAGGTGACGGGGCGGTCCAGCGTGCCCACATTGCGCACCGTCACGGCAACGGCGTCCAGCGCCAACCGGCCTTCCGCGCAGAAGCGGCCGGCCGGCTCGAGGGCGGCGGTCTTGCCGGCCTTCGCTGGCCGCGCCAGGGTCTCTAGGGTCTGCAGGCTCTGCAGGATAGGTGAGGCCGGTGGTGATTCGGGTTGCATGGGTGTCGGTGCAGCGAGGAACAGCGTGCGATTATGGCGACGACCCCGGGGCCGTCTGCCGAAACCCATGCCGTACCCACCATGGTGGTAAGCAGTACTTTCCAATTAAAGGGCGGGCAAAGATGCTAAGAGTTCAACCGAAGCCGGCAGAGCCGAAAAAAAACAAGTAGTAAGAGCCTGCAGGCATTCCGTCGGGTGATTCGCAATTCCGATGCGTGGCTCTCGCGGTGTGACGTAAGCGTCGATCGTCTCCGTCGACAATCCGCCATATCCGCCATATCCGCCATATCCGCAATCGTCAGCGGAGCACCAACAGAAAGCCTCGACACATGCCCATCCAGTGGTTTCCGGGTCACATGCACTCGACCAAGAAAGCCATCGCCGAGCGACTACCAGAGATCGATGTAGTGATCGAGTTGCTCGATGCGCGGCTACCCGGTTCCAGCGCCAATCCGCTGCTCGCTGACCTGACACGGAACAAGGCGGCGCTGAAGGTGTTGAACAAGCAAGACTTGGCCGATCCCGAGTGCACAGCCCAGTGGTTGGCCCACTATCAGGCTCTGCCTGGCACAAACGCGCTGGCGCTCGATGCAAGCGTCACTGCTGCCGCCCGGCAACTGATCGCGGCCTGCCGCGATCTGGCCCCGCTGCGTGGGGGCATGGTCAAGCCAGTGCGGGTGCTGATCTGCGGCATTCCGAACGTCGGCAAGTCGACGCTGATCAACACCTTGATCGGCCAACGTGCAGCCAAAACCGGCGACGAGCCCGGCATCACCAAGGTCGAGCAAAAGATCTTGCTGGCCAACGACTTCTACCTGTTCGACACACCCGGCATGCTGTGGCCGCGCATCGTTGTCGAACAAAGTGGTTATCACCTCGCGGCCAGCGGTGGTATCGGGCGCAATGCGTATGACGAGGAAGAAGTGGCTCTCGCCTTGCTGGCAAGCGTGCGCCATCGCTTCGGTGAACGGCTGCAGGCTCGCTACAAGCTGGACGACTTTTCTGGCGTCACTGATGAAGGCTTGTTGGCCAACATCGGCCGCAAGCGCGGCGGTCTGTTGGCGGGAGGAAATGTGAATCTGCAAAAGGCCGCCGAGATTGCAATCAATGACTTCCGCTGCGGTGCTTGGGGGCGGATCACGCTTGAGACGCCGGATGAGTTTGCGCAGTGGTGGGCAGCGGGGCAGGCACTCGATGCTGAAAGGCAAGCCAAACGCGAGGCGCGGAGCAGAAAGAAGAAGCCGCAGCGTGAGGATGCTGCGGGGGCAGAAGGTCAGATGTCTGAAGGAAGCGCGTGAGTACCCCTATAGCTACGCAGTGCAACGGTTTCCTGCCAAGGCGTGCCATGTAACCCATTGATCTGTATAGCAAATTCAGCTTATTGTTCACGCGCTGGCTAGAATGGCTGCTCTCCCACCACGAGAGCCGTCATGACCCTAAGCAACCCGCTGCTGACGACCTGGGACACGCCCTACGGGCTACCACCCTTTGCCAGCATGCAGGCCGAGCAATTCAAGCCGGCCTTTGACGCAGCGTTCTCCGAGCATCGCGCTGAACTGGATGCGATTGCATCCAACCCCGCTCCCGCCGACTTCGACAACACCATCGCCGCGCTCGATCGGGCTGGTCGCAGGCTCGCGCGGCTCGACGGTCTTTTCTACAACCTCACCGCCAGCGAAACTTCGCCCGCGTTGCAGGCGGTCGAGCGCGAACTGGCCGGCCCGGCGGCCGCGCACAGCAACGCCATCTACATGCACTCCCGCCTGTTCAAGCGCATCGATTCGCTCTTCGAAAGCCGCACTGCGTTGGACCTGACGCCCGAGCAGCAGCGCTTGCTGGAACGCGTGCACCTCGACTTCGTTCGCGCCGGTGCCAAGCTCGAAGGCAACACGCAAGCCCGCTATGCGCAGATCATGGAGCGGCTGGCCGAGCTGTCGACGCGCTTCGCTCAAAACGTACTCGCTGACGAGTCGAACTACCGGCTCGTACTGCGCACCGAAGAAGACCTGGCCGGCCTGCCCGATTTCGTTCGCGCCGCAGCACGCCAGGCGGCCGTCGACCGTGGCATCTCCGATGCGTACGTGATCACCCTGTCGCGCTCGCACATCGTGCCCTTCCTCACCTTTTCATCACGGCGCGATCTTCGCGAGCAGGCGTACAAAGCTTGGACGACGCGCGGCGAACACGAGGGGCCGCACGACAACCGCTCCGTGGTCCGAGAGATGCTCACCTTGCGTCGCGAGCAGGCGCTTGTGCACGGCTACGCCAATTACGCCGACTACGCGCTGGCAGATTCCATGGCAGGTCGTGCGTCGGCGGTGAGCGACCTTCTCAGGAAGGTTTGGGTGCCCGCCGAGAAGGCGCTCGAACAAGAACGCGCCGCGCTCAAGGCCATGCAGGTGTCGCGCGGCGAAAGCTATGAAATCGAAGCCTGGGACTGGCGCTACGTGGCCGAGAAGGTCCGCCAGGAGCGCTACGACCTCGACGAAGCTGCGGTGAAGCCGTACTTCCCGCTCAATCGCATGGTCGAGGCAGTGTTCGATTGCGCACAGCGCCTCTTCGGCTTGCACTTCATCGAAAAGCCGGAGGTGAAGACATATCACCCTGACGTGAAGGTCTATGAAGTGCGCGGCGCAGACGATGCGCTGGTCGGCGTTTTTCTTCACGACAATTTCGCGCGGCCAAGCAAGCGCAGCGGCGCGTGGATGAGTTCGTACCGCCTTCAGTCGCGCAATGGTGCGAAGGACGTGCTTCCCATCGTCGTCAACAATAACAACTTCGCGAAGGGCGCACCGGACGAGCCCACGCTGTTGAGCTTCGATGATGCACGCACGCTGTTCCACGAGTTCGGCCACGGACTGCATGGCCTGCTGTCGAACGTGACCTACGAGCGCCTGTCGGGAACAAACGTGCTGCGAGATTTCGTCGAGCTGCCGTCGCAGATTTTCGAGAACTGGTTGTCCGAGCCGGAGGTGCTGAAGAAGCATGCACGGCACTACCAGACGGGCGAGGTTATCCCGGATGAGCTTGTGAAGCGCTTGGAAGCTGCGCGTCATTTCAACCAGGGTTACGAGACCATCCGCTACATCGCGTCGGCGCTTGTGGACATGGCGATCCATTCGCAGGGTGGGGCTGAGGCGCCTGACATTGCCGCCTTCGAGGCGGAAGAATTGAAGCGCATCGGCATGCCAAAAGGCGTGGGCATGAACCACCGCCTGCCGCACTTCCAGCACTTGTTCTCGGGGTCGAGCTATGCGGCGGGCTACTACGTGTACCTGTGGGCCGAGGTGCTCGACGCAGACGGGTACGGCGCTTTCAAGGAGGCGGGAAGCCCGTTCGATGCGAACGTGGCGCAGAAGCTGCACCGGTTCATCTATGCGTCGGGCAATTCGCTGGAGCCGTCCAAGGCTTTCGAATCATTCCGCGGTCGCGCCCCGACGATCGAGCCGATGCTTCGCAAGAGGGGATTGTTGGGGCCGCAATCGTAGCCGGCGTGGGACCCCGGAATGGGCATCAACTCAAGTGAGGGTCCGCCCCCGACGTCCCCGCTACGCCATGACTGACTTACCGCCTGCCATCGTCGCGATGATGATCGCGCCAGTTCGGCACGCCGTCGCCGTCACGGTCGTGGAGCAGGTTGTCATGGCGGTCGTAACGGTTCGGAATGCCATCGCCATCGCGATCCCGGCGCGGGTTGTAGACGGGATCTATGCGATTCGGGATGCCATCGCCGTCCCGGTCCCAGCGGGTCGGCTGGCGGTAGCCGTGATCGCGATACAACGGGCGTCCGTAAACCACGGCAGGCTCGAGGTAGGCCGGCGCAGGGCGGGTATAGACCCGTGCCGGTTCGACATACACCGGCGCCTGCCGGCCATACACCGGTGTGCCGACCTGCGAGCCGATCGTCACTGACCATTGCACGTCGTCGCTGCCATGCGCTTGCGCCATGCCGGCGCCGAGTGCGCCCGTGAGGGCCAGTGCCGCAGCGGTGATGAATTTGCTCTTGCTCATGAACTGCTCCTTGGGTTGCCGGCCCGGCACCCGGAGATGTTGGGCCTGCATCTACAACGGGTTCATGAGTCGTCGGACCACGGCTGAATGTCAAGGCGACGTAAAGCTAAGTGAAGCGATCCATGCTTCCAGAGGTGTCCAACGTCGAGCCAGTGAAAAGATTGCAAACGCCTCAATCTGAGACTTGCAGGATCAGCTTTTCCACGGTGTCGAGTGTCGGATTTGTCCGATACCGTGAACCGTTGCTCACCGATGGGGGCGGGGCATGAGTCCTTGTAGATTGAAAATCTCGAACTGCTGCAGGCAGCGCCACCACGACACGAGATGGGCACGTGGGGCTTGCCGATTGACAGTGTCGGCCGCAGTCGTAGGAGGTAAAGGAATTGCCATGAAAACCATGAATCCATTCGCGCTGTTCGGCGCATCGTTCACCGCGCTCCTGACAGTGGCCCTCACATTGGCCGCGTGCGACAAGAGAGAAGACGACACCACGGTGGGGCAGAAGGTAGACAAGGCCTTGGCGTCAGCGCAGACGGCGGCTCAGGACGCCAAGCAGTCCGCCAAGAAGGGGCTGGACGAAGCCGCCCGGGTGAGCAAGGAGACGACGGACCAGGTGGCTCAATCAGTGAGCGACATGGCCATCACCGCCGCCATCAAGGCCGATCTGGCAAAGGACAAGGAACTGAGTGCCTTGCGCATCAACGTCGACACGAAGAGCGGTCACGTGTCGCTCGACGGCTATGCGCCGAACGCGACCGCCCGGGAGCGCGCACAGGCCATTGCGGTGTCGGAAAAGGGCGTGACGGGCGTGGACAACAGGCTGGCGATCGATACACGCTAACCACTTGATGCCGACGAGATCTCTTGCGATGGACGTAAAAAAACCGCGGCATGCCGCGGTTTTTTTACTCTAGATCCGAACGTTCACACAGCTCGGATGTTCGCTGCTTGCAGGCCCTTCTGGCCTTGCTTGACTTCGAATTCGACGCGTTGGCCTTCAGCAAGCGTCTTGAAGCCATTGCCTTGAATGTCACGGAAGTGGGCGAACAGGTCAGCGCCGCCTGCGTCCTGAGCGATGAAGCCGTAGCCCTTGCTCTCGTTGAACCACTTCACGGTACCGGTTTGAGTCGTCATGGACGATTCCTATCTTTCAAACAAAGTAATGCAAGAGCACATGCTCCGCATGCAGAGACACTCAAGATCGTTATTCGGGGGGATTTCTAACAGAACCGTTCTGGAACCAGACCGGTGTAGCAAAAGATCACTCACAACACACTAGTCTTGCGTATACCTGTGCAGCTAATGTACCTCATCGAATAGAGGCACTGAAAAGCAAAGGTTAAGCAATTGTCGACCCTCGGGGCGTCCCCGCGGTGCGGCGACACTCATACGCTTTGCTCGCTCGCGAATTCAACTGATATGCAACTCATCGACTTCGAACTGCGGGGCGAATACGTCACGCTCGACAACTTGCTCAAGGCGACTGGACTGGCCGGAAGCGGCGGGGCCGCCAAGGCCATGGTGGCCGACGGCCTCGTGCAAGTCGATGGCCGCGATGAACTGCGCAAGACCTGCAAGATCCGGCTTGGCCAGGTCGTCAGCGTGCATGGCGTGCGGGTTCGGATCGTTGCGCTGTCCAATCCACCAGAGGCTTGACCGAGGTCTGGGCGGGCGGTGCCAAAGTGGATGATGTGCAAGATCGCGGTGACTTTGTCCCGCAACGCTCCGTGAGCTGAGAGGCTGAGCAGGGTGGGAACGATTTGCTCTGCCCACCCTGCAACTCAAGCCTAGAACTTGTAGTTCACGCCCACGGTGAACAAGTCCGCATTTACCTTCTCATCAAGTGCCTTGAACTTATAGCGCTCCCACTCGCCGCGAATGCCGGTCTGCTTGTTGAAGTCGTACTGCACGCCGAGACCATATTTCGGGTTGGTGCTGGTTTCGCTGGCACCGCCGGTCACGCTTGACTTGCCATTGAAGGCGCCGATGCGACCAATGGCCGAGAAGCCCTCGGCGATGGGCACGGTGCCGACCAGGTCGACATAAACGCCGCTGCCCTTCACGTCACCCGCGGCGCTCGATGCCTTGCCGAGGTCGGCATAGCCGGCTTCGACCCCCAGGTTCGGCATGAACCCATAGCCGCCGTAAAGCTTGCCCCCGGTGCTGGAACGATCGGTGGACAGGCCGCCGATGTCGGGCCCCTTGTACCGGGAGGTGCCGATGGAGCCGCCGACATACGGCCCTTCAGCGTGTGCTGAGAACGCGGCGAGCGCGGCTGCTGACACGATTGCTTTGGCGATGAATTTCATTTGCTACTCCTTTTATGTGGATGCCTCGGCACGATTTCGCATCACAGCAAAAACGAACCGTCGACAAGTCATACATTGCCGGGAGATTGCAAAGAGGGCGCTTTTCGTTGGTATCTCAATGTGGACGTACGTAAAGGCAAGTCACAGGCGTGGGTTGGCGCGGCGTAAAGGGAACCGATCGGGTTAAACCCATTCGAAAGCCCGCCTGTCGCGTGGATGCCTCAGTGATGCAGGCGTACCACAAGCCCTGATCTCAGGGTGGGCAATCAGAGGAACTCGGCCGGCACCGGGGCGCAATCGCGCAATGCGATCGGCCGCGTCGCAGCCCCTGGCGAACGAAAAGTCCGCAAAATCGAACCCGGGGCCGACTGTTGCGCCGACGTATGCGTACCCGCCCAGCGGTTGCGCCGCTTGCCACCAGCCCGACGGCACGACATGGCGCGGCTCCATGTCGACTCCAACAGCGCCCAGCGCGAAGGCGCTCTACTGGGGAGTGTGGCGTGCATGTTCCCGGTCGCTGGCATCATCGCGGAATGACCAAGTCCCTTGCTCCTTTGTTCATCGAGCCGGCGCGGCTCACGGACACCCTGCAGTCCTCCGGCCAGGCGGCTGTGAGCCCCCTTGGCCTGAGCACCTTGATCGGTGCCGAGCCCGGCGCGCTTCTGGCCCTGCGGGCCAGTTGGAACGATTTGCCTGCCGACGCCTATCTGCGCGACGGCGGCCGCTACCGCAAGCGCAGACATTCGTGCTTCGTGGTCACGGGCGATGCCGTCGAGCAGGTGCCACATCGAGCGCATTGGCAGCCCTTGGAATACAACGCGCTGCACGGGGGGCTGGAGCGCTGGTTCGAGCCAATGGATCCGGGAGTGGTATCGCAGCCGGTGTGGGCGCAACTTCTGCGAAGCATTGCCGCCACTTGTTCGGCCTTGAAGGGCGCACAGCCCTGGTATGTCGAGGCGCATCAGTTCCGCATCGACACGACGGATGGCATTGGTCGGCCGACTCCCGAAGGAGCTCACCGTGACGGCGTCGATTTCGTGATGGTCGCGCTGGTGGATCGAGCGGGCGTGAAGGGCGGCGAGACGCGCGTGTTCGACGCCAACGGCCCATCAGGAATGCGCTTCACGTTGACCGAGCCGTGGACCACGCTCTTGTTGGACGACGAGCGCGTGATCCACGAGACGACGCCGATTCAGCCGGTGGATTCGGCGACGCCAGGCGGTCATCGGGACACGCTGGTGTTGACATTTCGCGCGGCTCGTTTCCAAGGGCCGGCGTGATTTTCAGGGTGGGCATGCTTCGCCTTGCCCACCCTGCAAAAATCTACTTCAGCAGCGTCTGCTGCATGAACAGCAACGTCGCATAGAACTCATAGTCCGCGTTCTCCTTGCGTGCAAAGCCGTGGCCCTCGTTCTCTGCACGCAAGTACCACACCGGTGTCTTGTTCTCGCGCGCCTTCGCCACGATTTGCTCAGCCTCGCTGTAGGGCACACGTGGATCGTTCTTGCCTTGCACGACGAAGAGTGGCTTCACGATGCGGTTCGCGTTGGTAAGCGGCGAGATCTTCTGCAAGAAGTCGCGCATCGCTGGGTCGCGCTCGTCGCCATACTCGACGCGGCGCAGGTCGCGGCGATAGCTCTCGGTGTTCTGCAAGAAGGTCACGAAGTTCGAGATGCCCACGATATCGATCGAACCCGCGATGCGATTCGCATAGTGCGTTGCCACGGCCAGGCTCATGTAGCCGCCGTAGCTGCCGCCCGTCACCAGCACGCGGGACGCGTCGAGCTGTGGCTGCGTGGCGATCCAGTCGAGCAACGCGCCAATGTCGCGCACCGCGTCTTCACGCTTCATGCCGTTGTCGAGCGCGAGAAAGGTCTTGCCATAGCCCGTTGATCCCCGCACGTTCGGTTGAATGATGGCAATGCCCAGTTCATTGACGAGATAGTTCTGCCGCCCGCCGAAGCCCGCCTTTGTCTGGCCCTCGGGGCCACCGTGAATTGAAATCAGCACCGGACGCGGTCCGGCAAAGCCCTCAGGCGGCATCTGCAAGAGACCGGAAATCATGCGCCCGTCAAAACTCGGCCAGCGCACGATCTTCTGGTCGATGAAGTTCGCGAGGTCGAGCCCCGGCGGCACGTATGGCTTTGTCCATTGTTCAGTCTCGCCTGACTTGGCGTTCAATGAGAACACCTGGTTCGGCCCCTTGGCGCTACTGATCGAATACGCGAGTTCGTTCGACTTTGGATGGAAATGGATTGCCGTGACGCTGCCAGTCGGTAGCGCGGTGACGGGCAGTTCCTTGAATTTCTGCCCGTCGAAGAGATGCAGCTCTTCACGTCCATCGACGTTGCTGCGCAAGGCGATGAGGGTGCCGTCGTCGGAGATTTCCGCGCCGTCGATATCCCAGGGGATATGTCGGGTGATGGGCGTGACGCGCTTGTTCGAGAAGCGATAGAAGCCCAGCTCCTGAAACTCGCCGTCGCGATCGCTCAACACGAAAAGACCTGAGTTGTCGCGCTTGAAGCCGGTCGCGAGATGGACGCCGCGTTCCTTGCTGTCTGGCGCGGGGAAGGTCTGTGTCAACTTGCCTGTCGCGACATTGAGCAGCCACACCTGCGACTCATTGGCCGAGATGTAGCGGTTCAGCGCGATCTGCTTGTCGTCCCAGGACACGCCGCCCACGTCCCAGCCCGCGCCGTCAAGTTCGATCAGGCGGCGCTTGGTGGTGGGCTTGGACGGGTCGAGCACGGTGAGGCTTTGCGTGACGGTAGTGCGCGTGCCACCTTGCGCCGTACGGTCCAAGGGGACCGAACTGATGAGCAACTGGCTTGAACGATGGAACCAGCGCTCGATGTTGTGCTTTTCGCTCGGCTCGGTCAGCAGCGCGATCTGCTTGCTATCGAGGTCGAGCCGGAAGACTTGCGCGGCTTCATTGCCGGCGGCACTGCGTTCGAAGACGATGTACTTGCCATCGTGCGGTTCGTAGCTCGCCTGTGTGACCGGGTCCGGAAAGTCCGTCAGTTGCTCGAGCTCGCCGCTGGGCGCCGACACGCGGAAGATCTGCGTCGTATTGCCCCCCTCTTTGCGATGAGCCACCAGCATCTCGCGGCGCGTGGGGTGCCAGTCGACGAAGCCATGCCCGCGGAACTCGGTGTACTTCGCCACCTGGCTCACGAGACTCAGGGGAATAGGCGGTATGCCCTGCGCGAGGAGATTGGGGTTGGGCGGATACACCGCCTGGGCGGCAGCGGCCGACGCAGCACTTGCGGCGGCGCGGGCGGCTGCCGCTTTGTTGTCATTGGGCGTGGTGCAGGCCACCAGCAGGCCGGCGAGGACAACGGCCACGCAGGTGCCGAGTCCGAGACTGGGGAGGTTCTTCATGTTTGGGAGTCTCTTTCGCATCGTTTGAAGCGGGGCCATTGTGCTACCGCGACGTCGAATATGGGGAAGAAGACGATTGGGGGAAGCCGGTATCGCCATGCCTTCTTATTGCAACTGACAGCGGTCCGCATCGCTCGTGAAGCCGTGAGGCACGTCAATACACTGCACGCATGAGCGAGATCTACCTTTGTCTGCTGGTACCTCATGCGGTTCGTCGGCGAGAGTCCCTTCAGCCACGACATGAAGTCAGGAGCACAGGTCAGAAGCCCGCGTCGCTCTTGAGTTGCAACGACTTGCCTGTCCCGGGATGAGGCAGCGACAGCTCGCAGGCATGAAGCAACAGTCGACCGGGGTCGGCCGAGAATCCCGCCGCATACAGCGCGTCGCCAACGATCGGATGTCCTATCGCCAACAGATGCACACGCAGTTGATGCGAGCGCCCGGTCACGGGTTCGAGCTCGACCCGAGTCCTGTTCGACGTCGTGTCACGCTCGATCACGGCATACCGAGTCAACGACGGTTTTCCATCGACGTCCACCTTTTGCAGCGGCCGATTCGGCCAGTCCGCGATCAATGGAAGATCGATGTCCCCACGAATTTTCTCGACGAGCCCATGCACCACTGCCACATACCGCTTTCTCACTTCGCGCCTCGCGAACGCGATGCTCATGGCCCGTTGCGCCTCGACTCCGCGCGCGAACAACAGCAAGCCTGATGTCGCCATGTCGAGCCGATGCACGATGAGCGCATCCGGAAACCGCTCCATCACCCGCGCAGATGCGCAGTCCTGCTTGTCCGGCCCGCGCCCCGGCACCGAAAGCATGCCCGCCGGCTTGTCTACGGCGACGAGTGCGTCGTCGCTGTACAGAAACGCCGGCGTCAAAACCGATCCACCAAGCCGGACTGCAGTGCATTCTCCGGGTTCGAGCCGGCATCGCGCACACGCTGAAGCGCTTCGTCCTGCGACACGCCCAGACGTTTGAGCAGGCATGCGGCCGCCGTCCCCGTGCGGCCGATGCCGGCGGCGCAATGCAGCATCACGGCGTCACCGGCCTTCAATGCATTGGCGATCTGGTCGATGCCTTCGCGAAAACCCCTGAGGTCCCGCGGAACGCCGAAGTTCTGCACCGGCAGGTTCAAGTAGCGGAAGTCCAGCGATCCCGCCGCGATGGCTTGCCAGTACGCAGGAGACAGCGACGCGATCTCTTCGGACGGGGTCAAGGCCACCACCATCGAAAGTCGGCATAGTCGGGCCTCGATCATGAAATCAGACCAGCGTTCGAAACGGCCGGGCATGGAGCCCAGCCACAGCGTGCCGGCGGCAACGTCGGAAATGGGAAGCGCGCGAAATGTCATCGTGCTCGGATGTTGCCACCATGCACGCGGCTTGTGTGGCGTCATTCACGGTAGAAGAGGCACGCGACGCGCCTGCACTAGACTCGCAGCGCTCAAATCACACCAACGGAGGAGCGATGGTTGCCAATGTCCTGATTGGCCTGGTGGCCCTGTTGCACTTCTACTTTCTCGTGCTCGAGATGTTCCTCTGGGACACGCCTTACGGCCGCAAGACCTTCGGGCTCACGGCGGAGTTCTCCGCGCGATCGAAGGCGCTTGCGGCGAACCAGGGGCTGTACAACGGGTTCCTGGCGGCGGGATTGGCCTGGGGCATTTGCCTCGGAGCGGCGGGCTTTCAGGTGAAGGTGTTCTTCCTGGTCTGCGTGATCGTCGCTGGGGTGTATGGAGCTTTGACGGTCAACAAGAAAATCTTCTTCGTGCAGGCCGTGCCCGCTTTGGCGGCGCTCGCCGCGCTCTGGTTTTCGTAGTAGCAGGCAAGCCAGAGTTTGTGCGTTCGCGTAAAGCGCCGTCTGTCCGGCGGCACGGAGTCCAACGCTGCGTGCGTTCCACGGTTACCCGTGGAAAGGCTCTTGCCCCCTCTCCCTCTGGGAGAGGGAGTAATACACGGCGAACTCTTCAACCAAGTTGTCGGTAAAGAAGTGCAGTGGCTGCGTCCGAACGCGGCATCGTGTCGTACGTGAATCGTCCGAGCTCTTTGCGAATGGAGAACCCCCATGAACCGAAAGTATCTTTCCACCTTGTTGCCCGTCGTCGTCGCCGCCTGCGCGAGCCATTCATCAATGCCCGAGGTGACGGTGCCCGACAACCTGAAACCCTCGGCCGAGGAAGTGGCTTTGGGCTCAGTGGTTGCACGCGGCGTACAGATCTATGAATGCCGGGTGACGAAGGACAACCCGCAGGCCGCCGAATGGGCCTTCGTGGCGCCCGAGGCAGAGTTGTGGGACGCACAGGGCAAGCGCGTGGGCAAGCACTACGCCGGCCCGCATTGGGAGAGCGTGGATGGCAGCAAGGTGTCGGGCATCGTCAAGGCACGTGCCGACGCGCTGGTGGCCGGGGCGATTCCGCGCTTGCTGCTGACAACCAAGTCCGTAGGGCCGGATGGAGCCTTTGCGAAGGTGACGAGCATTCAGCGTTTGAATACGGTGGGTGGGGTTGCCCCGGCAGCGGATGGGTGCACGATGGAGAGCTTGGGCAAGAGTGCCCGGGTTGCCTATCGGGCGGATTACGTGATGTTCGTCAGCAAGTGATGACTTGGTAGGCCCGATGCAATTCGACGACATGCATGAGTTGCGCGTCTGTTCGATCGCAGACCACGGCCGGCACAGGCCAGTGCCGCATCGCTGCTGAGTTGGCAGATTCGGCTCGAAGTGAAACTCTGATTCGTAGCCAGTGATGCACCGGCAACGTGCTTCTTCGCAAGCGCACACACCGGTTCGGAATGTGCCAGCACATCACGTGGTGGGGGGTCTAAATTGGCGAACGAACAATTGATGAGAATCCAAGATGTCCGGCGACCAGATCCAGCGCAGAGCCACCGCTCCCTTACCCACTGCATTGACCGCGCCCGTGCCGGATGAGTGCATCATTCCGTCGTCTCACGCACGTTCCAGCCTCAACTCACCACCGGGGATGCAAAAGCTCGGTAGAGCTCCGCAGTCGTCCGGTGCCTCGACGTCTCGCATGGAGACACATCACACTCGCGCACCGACGCTGACTCGGCCTTCGGTTGATTCCCGATCGCATTCGCCTCCTTTGTCCGCCCCGCTCGTCCGCAACCCGCAGGCGAAGATCGACGCCGCGGTCGCTCACTCGACAAGGTATCAAGAATTCATTGAACGCAGGTCCCCCAACAAGGCGTTCCAAAGACCGGACCAGCTGGTAGCGCGCATCTCGCTGCAGGCAATGGAAGCTGCGCAAGGGGGCTTCGATGCCTTGGCGGCATCAAGCGAGCGCGCGCAACCCGCCAATCTTGCAGCGCGAGATTTACTCGAGCAGGAGCGATTTAATAGCGCCATGCGCTTCTTGATACTGCGAGACGACCTTCAGCCGTCAGACGTCGTCAATGACTGCTTGGACCTCATGACTGCCGACGTGGAAACCCTCGCGGGGAAGGGGGCCATGTTCGAGAAAGCGCTCATCGAGTGCCGTCAGTTCCTTGGGAAGACTCTGGCGGCGCGCGACACCGTGCACCGAGGTCCCATCGGCTCGAGCTTGCTGAGCCGGCTACGCGCGGCGGCCAAGGCCTCGCCCGGAACCTGAAGGCGCTACGCCGGCCGGGCAGGTTGGTCAGCCTGGTGCCCGGGGCGGTGATATGGGTCTGGCCCTCGGCGTACGGAAAGCGCCTCACCGAATGCCCTGGCCGTCTTCCGGCTTGGGTGGTGAATGGTCTCGGCCTCCAAGCACGTCGCCGTTGGGTAGAACGCACGTTGCACAGGCAACGTGCCTTTTTCGCCGGAACAAGCACCGGTTCGGAGTGTCACCAGCACGGCATGCGGTGGCGGTCTAAATTGGCGAACGAACGTTTGATGGGAATCCAAGATGTCCGGCGACCAGATCCAGCGCAGAGCCACCGCTCCCTTACCCACTGCGACGACCGCGCCCATGCCGGATGAGTGCATCAATCCGTCGTCTCATACGCGTCCGAGCCTCAACCCACCGTCGGGGATGCAAGAGCTCGGAAGAGCCCCGCAGTCGTCCGGCGCCTCGACGTCTCGCGTGGAGGAGCATCACACTCCCGCGCCGACGCTGACTCGGCCTTCGATCGATTCCCGATCGCCTACGTCTCCTTCGTCAGCCCCGCTCGTCCGCAATCTGCAGACGGAGATCGACGCCGCGGTCGCTCACTCGAAAAGGTATCAGGAATACATTGAACGCACGTACCCCAAGAAGGCGTTTCAAAGGCCGAACCTGCTGGTAGCGCGCGCCTCGCTGCAGGCGATGGAAGCTGCGCAACGGGGCCTCGATGCCTTGGCGGCATCGAGCGCGCGCGCGCAACGCGCCAATCTTGCAGCGCGAGAGTTACTCGAGGAGGAGCGATTTAATGGCGCCATGCGCTTCTTGGCGCTGCGAGATGACAGTCAGCTGTCAGACGTCGTCGTTGACGGCTTGGACCGCGATGCCGACATGGAAACCCTCGTGGTCAAACGGGCCGCGTTCGAGAAAGCGCTCGTCGAGGGCCGTCAGCTCCTTGGGCAGACTCTGGCGGCGCGCGAAGTGATGAAGCTGGGTGGATGGACTATTTCTGCTGAGATATCGAACGAAACCAATCGCCTCAGCCTGTTATGTCAGGCCTTCGAATGGGACGAGATCATGTCGCTGACGACGAACCGGTTGCTGACGCATGCGAAGGAGCTTTCTCCGTCGCTCATCGATGCCCTCGATGTGCTCATAGGCATCATCTTCGCCAACCAGGATGCCTACTCCGCTGCGGAGAGCCTCCTCACGTGTTCGCAAGTCGATCAACAAACCTTGCCCGCCGCGCTGGAGGCCATGGAACACATCCGTTCCCAGATTGACGGCGCGGCACAACAGCTTTGCCTGGTCGCTTCACGCGAACTGGAGAGCGACGCGCCGACCTGGAAGATGGCGCTGGAATGCGCCGATGCGGCTCGCGGTTTCAGCTTGGCGATGGCCGAAACCATGAAAAGAGCAAGGAACGCTCCAGCGGAACCGGGTTCGCGGGCCTCCGCGTCGACTGGGCCGGCCAGCGCAGATCCTTCCGCAGGTCGCATGGTCGCATCACCCGCGGGCGACGGCATGAGCGGTGGCGGCAGGAAGCGCTCCGGCCGTAAAGGCAAGCAACGCCCGTTGCGCACCGAGTCCCAGGTGTCCGCGAAGGGGGTTTCGGCGCCTGCGGACGGGGCCCGTCTCGCGCTCGACAGCGCCCTCCTGGCATTGGCGAGGTCTCGGCCTGTGACTCTGCAGATGGCCGGCGACGATCCGGTCGAGGTTGCTCGTGTGCTGGGCCAGAGCACCGACACGATCGACCTGTTCAGGCGCCACCATGTCGACCCGATGCACATCGCAGGCACCGTCCGATCTTTTTTGCCAAAGTGGTTCGGCGACATCAAGCAGCTTCGCGCGGCGAGCGTCGAGCTCGCCGCGTTGCCGAGCGAGAAGCGCTCCGACCCGGACGTCAAACGCCTGGGGGCCCAGCTCACCGAGCGCATCTCGGTCTTGGAGGCGATGCCGGACAAGGTGACGGCGCGCGAGATCGAAGACATCAAGCAGTACCAGTTCCCGAAAGAAAAGCAT
>JAJKJU010000276.1 GCA_021153565.1 Rhizobacter sp. | reverse complement strand
TTGAAGCATCAAACACCCATTCAGGCGCTCAAGGCTTGGCGTGAAAAAAAGCCCGAGTTGTTCGTCAAAAAGGTCTATGAACACACGGGACTTGACAGTTAACTCCCGGTTTGTCTGGCGCATCGAAGAGAGGCAGGCTGTAGGGAGAAGGTGGCTCTTGCACTGCATGCTTGGTCGGTGCATCGCCAGCCATATACGGCGAGATCGGGGCGACGAGATCGCTGAGTTTGGCGAGGGTGCCGGCGCGAACGCCGAGCAGTCTCAGGCGCCGTGTCAAGTCCACCCGCTTCAGGCATTCGCCCGCCGCGCGGCGAATGGTGCGCGCGTCCATGGTGTGCGCTGGCAGCGTCATGTCACGTGTCACGATCTTGAAGTCGTCGAAGCGCAGCTTGATACCGATGGTCTTGCCCGCATAGCCCTTGCGAGCGAGGTCGCCGGCCAGTTCGATGCACAGTTCCGTGAAGATGGCGCCCAGCGTGCTCTTGTCGCGCACCGCGTGCAGGTCGCGATCGAAGGTGGTTTCGCGGCTGATGGACTTGGGCTCGCTGTAGGTCACCACCGGCCGCTCGTCGCGGCCGTGCGATGCCTCGTGCATCCACGCGCCATAACTCTTGCCGAACTGCGCGACCAGAAACGCCGCATCTGCCGCGGCCAGTTCTCCGATGGTATGGATGCCCAGCGCGGCGAGCTTCTCGGTCGCCTTGGGGCCGATCCCGTTGATCTTCTTCGCGGGCAGCGGCCAGATGCGCGTGGGTACTTCATCTTCTGACAGCAGCGTGAGGCCGTCAGGTTTGTCGAGATCGGAGCAGATCTTCGACAGAAGCTTGTTCGGTGTCACGCCGATGGAACAGCTCAGGCCAGTGGCATTGCGCACGGCGTCTTTCAGTTCCTGCGCGATGGCAGCGCCTGCGTCGTCTTGCGCGCCCGGGATGTCGGTGAGGGCTATGTAGATCTCGTCGATGCCGCGGTCTTCGACAAGGGGCGCAATCTGCCGGACAGCGGCCTTGAAGAGCTTCGAATACCTGCGGTATTCATCGAAGTCGACGGGCAGCAAAACTGCGTCGGGCGCAAGCAGCGCTGCCTTCATCACGCCCATGCCCGAATGCACGCCCAGCGCCCGCGCCTCGTACGTGGCGGTGGTAATGACGCCGCGGCCGGCGTAGTCGCGCAGCTTGGCGTAGCGGCGAGCCCCGTCGGGCATGTGCCTTGGCTGGGCGTCGCGCCCGCCGCCGATCACCACCGGCTGGCCTTTCAGGTCCGGGTAACGCAAGAGCTCGACCGACGCGTAGAACGCGTCCATGTCGAGATGAGCGATGAGGCGCCTGGGCGTTGGCATGGTCGGTACGGCATTCGCCTGCGGCGTGTGGACACGAGGTTTGGTGGCACACTGTACTGTATATATCGACAGTGTCGATGCGTGGTATCGCACGAGGTGCGATGGGTGGGTACCGGTCGGATCGCACCCTGCCTGGCTGGGCCGGTCTCAGCCTCTCAGCAGCACCAGCAACGCCCCCTGTCCGCCATCGGCAGCACGCGCCTGCGCGAAAGCGATCACCTCGCTCTTTTGCACCAGCCAGCTCTTCACCTTGGCTTTGAGCACCGGCTCGCGGCCGGGCGATCCATTGCCCTTGCCGTGAATCACGCGCACGCAGCGCAGTCCGTGGCGAACGGCCTCGCGCAGGAACGCCCCGAGCTGTTCGCGCGCTTCATCGCGGCGCAAGCCATGCAGGTCGAGTTGCGCCTGGATGGACCATGCGCCTCGCCTGAGTTTTCGGACCACCTCCGGCCCGATGTCATGCCGTCGAAAGGAGAGTGCATCGTCAGTGTCGAGCAAGGTCTCGACGTCGAATTCGTCGGAGATGGCCTCGTGCAGCACGGCTGCGTCGTCGCGTTCGCGTTGGCGAGGCAAGGGGCTTGGCCGGGGCTTGTCCATCGAGGCCCGCACGGCGCTGCGCAACGGCGCCACCGGGCCGACGGTGTGCGCGAACAGTTCGCGCTCGCGCTTTTCCTTCGCGGCTTTCTCGCGCGCCTCGGCCTCCAGGCGCGCGGCTTCCTGCGCCGCCTCGTGCAGCGCCCGGCGGATGTCCGCGAGGTCCTGCAGGCTGCGCGCGCGCGTGGTCACAAGAGGCCTCGCTCTGCGAAGGAAACGACCTCGGTCTTCCCGACGACGAGATGGTCGAGCACGCGAACGTCGATCAAGCGCATGGCCTGCACCAGCGTCTGTGTCAGGGTCTCATCCGCACGCGACGGTTCAGCCACGTTCGACGGGTGGTTGTGGGCGAGGATCACCGCGCTCGCATGCAGTTCGAGGGCACGCTTGACCACCTCGCGCGGGTACACGCTGGTTTGCGTGAGCGTGCCGCGAAACATCTCTTCGATGCGCACGAGGTGGTTCTGCGCATCGAGAAACAGCACCACGAACACCTCGTGTCCCAGATGGCCGAGCTGCATGCGAAGGTAGTCCTTCACCCGCTGCGGCGAGTCGAACACCGGCCGCTTGCCCATCTCCTGCGCGAGCGAGCGGCGAGCCAGTTCCATCACCGCGGCGATTTCTGCGCGCTTGGCGGGTCCAAGGCCCTTGATCTTCTGCAAGTCTGAGGGCTGGGCTTGCAAGAGGCCGCTCAAACCGTTGAAGTTGTCCAGCAGATTTTGCGAAAGCTGCAGTACCGAGGTGCCCTTCACGCCCGTGCGCAGCAGCAGCGCGATGAGCTCCGCATCGGCAAGCGCCGCAGGGCCATGCGCCATCAATCGCTCGCGCGGTCGGGCACTTGCCGGAATGTCCTTCAAAACCATGTCTCCTGTCGCGGCGGCCCGCTCGTAAAATTGCAGTCAGTCTATCAACCGGGTCCTCCCGTGAATTTTGTCCAACCGGGGTCCTTCCTGACTCTGCACTACCGCCTCGCCGGGCTCGACGGCGCCGACATCATCAACACCTTTTTCGACAAGCCAGCCACCTTGTCGCTTGGCACCGGCGAACTGGCACCTGCCATGGAGGCTCGCCTACTGGGTCTTTCCGAAGGCACCCGCGCGAGCTTTGAGCTCGCCGCAGGCGAAGCGTTCGGTGAGCGCAACCCCGAGCTGCTGCAACGCGTGAAAAGAGGCCTGCTCGACGAACTGGGCGATCCCGACGAAACCTATCGCATCGGCGACGTGGTGCAGTTTCCGACGCCCGACGGGCAGGGGGCCTACGCGGGAGTGGTGAAAGAGGTCGGTGACGAGTCGGTGCTGTTCGACTTCAATCACCCTTTGGCTGGCCAGCCGGTGACTTTCGAAGTCCAACTGATCGGGGTGTTGTGATGAGCGGACCTCTGGATGAAGTGGTTCTCGCCGCGCCGCGCGGATTCTGTGCGGGCGTGGACCGCGCCATCGAGATCGTCGAGCGTGCGCTCGCGAAGTTCGGGGCGCCGATCTACGTTCGGCACGAAATCGTGCACAACACCTACGTCGTCAACGACCTGAAGAGCAAAGGCGCGATCTTCATCGAAGACCTTGATGACGTGCCCGCCGGCGCGACGCTGGTCTTCAGCGCTCATGGCGTGTCGCAGGCCGTGCGGCAGGAGGCGGCAGCACGGGGCTTCAGCGTGTTCGACGCAACCTGTCCGCTCGTGACCAAAGTGCACGTCGAAGTGGCGAAGCTGCACAAGGAAGGCTACGACTTCATCATGATCGGCCACAAGGGGCATCCCGAAGTCGAGGGCACGATGGGGCAATTGACCGAAGGCATTTATCTGGTCGAAGACGTGTCCGACGTCGATCGGCTCGTGGTCGAGCAAACCGACAAGCTCGCGGTGGTGACGCAGACGACGCTGTCGGTGGATGACGCTGCCGAGATCCTGCGCGCGGTGAAGCGACGCTTCCCGAACGTGCGTGAGCCCAAGCAGCAGGACATCTGCTACGCCACGCAGAACCGGCAAGATGCGGTCAAGGTGCTTGCCCCGCAGGTGGACATTTTGATCGTCGTGGGTAGCCCGACAAGCTCCAACAGCAATCGCCTGAGGGAACTCGCCGAGCGGCTGGGGACGCAGGCGCACATGGTCGATTCGCCGGACGATTTGCGGCCCGAATGGTTCGATGGAAAGCGGCGAGTCGGGCTGACGGCAGGTGCCTCTGCACCGGACATCCTGGTGCAGCACGTGATCGAGCGGCTCAAGGCACTGGGAGCCGTGTCGGTGAGAAAGATGCCTGGGGTGGAGGAAACGATTCAGTTTCCGTTGCCGAAGGGATTGAGGTAGGCCGGATCCTTAGTCTTATTGTGGGCATCCGCGTGAAGCCAATCTCCGGATTGCAACCGGGCTGCGAAGGCATCAGCGCTTGGTCATCCGATGGAATCGGATTGGCTGGACGGCAGACTTCACCGCCGGCTTCGCATCCCCACAGCTGTCGCATCCACCACATGCGCCGGCCGGCTTCATCGCCTTTTGAAACGGCCGCAGCATCACTTCCGGCAACGACCACTTCAACACCCGTGATGCGATCGCTCGCCGTGCATTTGAGGGCATCAAGGTCCACACGGCATACGCAGTGCACGCCAGCACGAGCAAGGCCATGATGAGATTCTGGGCTGCCATCTCAGCCTCCCAACCAAAGCGTCACGCGGTAGGTGACGAACGCCGCTACATAGGCGAGCATGAAGAGATAGGCCGCCATCAGGATCGGATAGCGCCACGAATTGGTTTCGCGCTTGACGACCGCGAGCGTCGAGATGCATTGCGGCGCGAACACGTACCAGGCCAGCAATGAGTAGGCAGTGGCAATCGACCAGCCCTGCGCGATCACAGGGGCCAAGGTGTCGGCCACCGAGTCACCCGCTGCGGACAGCGAATACACCGTACCCAAGGCACCGACCGCGACTTCACGTGCGGCAAGTCCCGGCACCAGCGCGATCGAGATCTGCCAGTTGAAGCCGATGGGTGCGAACAGATGCTGCAGTGCCTGCCCGAGCAGGCCAGCGATGCTGTACTGGATTGCTGGGCCCGTGGCGCCGAGGGGCGCCGAGGGGTAGCTCGACAGGAACCACAGGATCACCATCAACGAGAAGATGATCCCGCCCACGCGACGAAGGAAAATGCGTGCACGTTCCCACAGGCCAAGCACCAGGTTGCGCAAGCCTGGCACGCGATAGGGCGGCAACTCCAGCATCAGTGGCTGGTAGGTCGTCTTCATCCACACGCGTTTGAAGAGATAAGCCACTCCCATGGCCGACACGACGCCAGCGACGTAGAGGCCAAATAGCGTGAGGCCGCGAAGATTGAAAGGCCCGACCGCGCGATCTGGAACGAAAGCGCCGATCAGCAGCGCATAGACCGGTAGGCGCGCCGAGCAGGTCATCAGCGGCGCGATCATGATGGTCGCGAGTCTGTCCTTCCAGTTGGCGATCGTGCGCGTGGCCATGATCCCGGGAATCGCGCAGGCAAAGCTCGACAGCAGTGGAATGAACGCTCGCCCCGACAAGCCCACTTTGCCCATCAGGTTGTCGAGCAGAAAGGCCGCGCGCGGCAGGTAGCCGGAGTCTTCAAGCAACAGGATGAAGAAGAAGAGGATGAGGATCTGCGGCAGGAAGACGATCACACCGCCCGCACCTGCGATCACGCCGTTGACCAGCAGGCTGCGCAGCGGGCCGTCGGCCATGTGATCGGTGACCCATCCGCCCAGCCCGGCCATCGCGGCCTTGATCGCGTCCATGGGCACGTTGGCCCAGGAGAACACCGCCTGGAAGATGAGGAAGAGCAGCGCTGCAAGAAGTGTCAGGCCCCACACGGGGTGCATCACGACGCCATCGAGGCGATGGTGGAAGCGTTGCACCTTCATCGCGTTCGGCGCCACTGCGGCGAGGATGCGACGCACCTCGCGTTGAAGGTCGGCCGACGACGGCGCATCGCCCACCAGCACGTCTGCATGCGTGGGCGCCAGGCCGGTCGAAAATTCGCGCTCCAGCTCGGCCAGCAGTTGCGCATGCCCGTCATGCTTGACGGCCACCGTCTCGACGACCGCGCAGCCGAGTTCCTGTGACAGCTTCTTCACGTCGATGACGAGGCCTTCGGAGCGCGCCACGTCGGCCATGTTCAGCGCGACGATCATCGGCCGGCCCATGCGCTTCAGCTCGAGCACCAACCGCAGGTTCATACGCAGGTTTGTCGCGTCGACCACCGCAATGATGGCGTCCGGGGCCGCTTCGCCGTGGCGTCGGCCCTCGATCACTTCGAGCGTGACCTGCTCATCAGGGGTGGCGGGAGTGAGGCTGTAGGCGCCGGGGAGATCGACCACGGACACGACTCGTCCGTTGCGCAGTCGCGCGGCACCGACCTTGCGTTCGACCGTCACGCCTGCGTAGTTGGCAACCTTTTGTCTCGCGCCCGTCAGCAGATTGAAAAGGGCGGTCTTGCCACAGTTTGGGTTGCCGACCAGCGCCACGCTCCACGCAGGCAGTTGCGGATCGGCGTGAGCTTGCGAATGCGGCATCGCGTCAGGCGGCAATGGGCCGCACCTCGATGCACTGCGCTTCCAGCAGGCGCAAGGCGAACATGGTTTCGCCGATCACGACTGCGAGCGGTTCGCGCCCACCGGGACCACGTCGTAGCAGCTGAAGCGGTTCGCCAGGAATGAAGCCCAATTCCCCGAGCCGGCGAAGGGTGACGGCATCGACATCCTCCGACGCAGCAACGACGCCTTCAACAGTGGCGTGTGCTCCGTTGGGCAACTCGGTCAACAGCATCGTCGGGGTGGACATCGCATCAGAAAGATGAAGCAGGTACCGAAGCGTTCCTGCAAATGAGATTGTCTCTCATTTCGCTTGGAAGTTCCCCTTTCGGCAAGGCCTGAGAGGCTGAGAGTATTTCGATCATGCCCGCTCATCACGCCAAAAGACCCCTGCTCGTCGTTGCAAATGCTCGCCATAGCACGAGCTATGGCTGCGCTT
>JAJKJU010000275.1 GCA_021153565.1 Rhizobacter sp. | reverse complement strand
TCGGCGTTGAACTTATTCGGCATATGGCGCAGCGGGTCTGATCGATCTGAAAAACCGATCCTACCGTCCCGATACGGCGGTATCCATGCACCAACGCCCCGCCACCGTCTACCGGGCACTGCACCTGGTCAACAGACCCCACCCTGCCCACCGCGCCGACCATGGCAAGCCGCGTGTGCTGCAGTCGGCCGAGTTGCAGCGCTTTTGCGAGCTGGTCGCCGCGCTCAAACTGCGCACCACCAACAAGCAAGGCCGGCACCTCTCAACCCAGCGAGCCATTGAGCTGCTCGAAGAGCACGGCGTGGAAACCGTGCAGGGCCTGGTCAAGGCGCCCCAGGGCGTTCTGCACCGTCCGACGGTTAACCGCTACCTGTCACCCTCGAATGAACCACGCCGCATGGCCCCCTCCAATCGAACGCTCTCGCCCCTAACGGGCGGCGTCGCGTCCCCGAGGGCCGGCTTGTTCGGAAGGCGCATTCAGCCGCGCGAGCACGTTCTTCGCCACCTCGGCATCGCTCATGCGCTCGCCTGCGCCTTCCCCCCCGGCGGCATCGAAGAGCCGATGCACCCGCACCACCAGCACAGCGAACTGGACCGGATTGCCCGGCAGGCTTCCACGCGGGAAGAGATCGGAACGCTCGCGGAGGAAGCGCGCCGTGCGAATCAACGACTCATGCGCCGAGTGGCTGGCCTCGTCTCGGTATTCGAAGCGCCACGCCTTGATCTGTTCGGCAATCTCCGGCTGCAGGGCTGCATCGACCGGGACGCCGGTGGCGGCGAAGATGCGGCAGTCGTAGTCGCGGCAGGTCTGTGGCCGCACCGCATAGATCGTGCACTTGTTGTCGACCAGCATCGGGCAGGAGCCCTTGTCGTTGTAGCCCATCAGCACATGGCCTTTCGGCAGGCCGGGCACCTGGAACAGCAGCGGCCGCGGGATGGCCTTCAGTGTCTCTTTCTCATGCGGGCGGATGTGGATGAACATCCTGGAGTGGCAACAGGACGTGCAACTGCCACAGGGCACGTCGGCCCCCGCGCCGCCGTCCTCCAGCGCACGTTCGGTGTCGCCGAGCCATTGTGAAAATTCGCCAGCGGCCACCGGCGCCAGCCGGATCACCGGGCGATCCTTTGTCTTTGTCGTGTTCATCGAGACTTCATGCAGAGTGCAGGCGCGAGTGCAGCGACCGCGACGCCAGTTCGACCGCGGCCGACCCCGGGCGAGGGCGGAACGCGCAGATCGTCAGGATTGTGCCGCCGTCCAAGCGGGTGAAGGACAGTTCGCAACACCGGCCGAGTGTGAACTCCTCGTTGAGATGCTCTACCAGCGTGAGGGCCAGCCGGCCGGAGTCCGGGTCGATCGACGACAGGCGTGCCGCACTGAAATCGAAATAGCGCCTCACGGAGCCGAACGCCGCCTTGAAGAGGCTCTCCTTGGCGGAGAACACCAGCGTGACCTTCTCGTCCAGCGACATCGGGCCGGGACAGGCTTGCAGCATGTGCACTTCCGCGCCGTTCAAGGCCATTTCCAGCACGGCCGGCCGCGTACTCGCGGAGACGATCTGCTCCACGTCGATGCCGATGCCGCCGTACGCCTGCGACGACGCGACCACCGCCGCGGCGATGCCCGCGGTGTGCGAGATGCTGCCGACGACGTTCCGGGGCCACAGCGGCTCCCGCGACGCTCCAATGCCGATATCGGCCTGCGCGACAGCCCGGTCCACGCCGGCCCGCTCGATCGCACGACGTGCAGCCAGGCGCCCGAAGAAGAACTCCGCCTGGCGCTTTCGCACGCTGCGGGCGATGCTGTCGGGACAGGGCATTCCCGCCTCGGCGAAATGCGCCGGCGTGAACGCCGCCTCGTCAAAGCACAGGGTCGACACGTCAATCCAATCGCTGGTCGGCAGCGCCGTGCGGCGGATCGAGACCGAGCGGAAGGCGGGAAGCTGTTCGAGGCGCTCCACGGGTGTCGTCTTTTCCCTGGTAAATGACGCGGGGTTTCGCGGGGGAAGTCTGCGCAGGTGCTGGATCGGCGCGTAACGTCCGGCAGCAAAACGGCGCGATCAGTGCGCAGGATTATCTCAGACGGTTGCCAATTGCCCGGCGCATTTGCCGCATGCGCGGCGACCATTCCCTTCCTTCGGTATGTAACTATTGCAATAAATCTTGTGCGCTAACAATGACATTCGTGCGTCGGATGCCCAACGGTTGCTTCATATTAAAGCAGTTCGGTGAAGTTTTCTATAAGGATTGCCTTGCACTGTAATAGTTACCGCATTGATTTTGTCGACTATCGCTTTTCTAGGGATGGGCAAAGGGATGTTCTCCAACTCTAATGCCGGCCTTGCGCCATGAGACCTCAGCGCGGCTTCCGCTCCAGACAGCCGCTCAACTCCATCGCAGAACCATGGTTTGAATTTTTCGCCCGACAGGGCGATTGCGTGAAGCCGACCGCTGAAATGTGGTAGGCAACCTGACGAAGACTCAAATATCCAAAAACGAAGCCAGACACGCCGATTGTGCTCAAAAATTAAGCGCTCAATTGAGGGATGAAAGAACAAAGTATTACATTGAGACATTCGTAACCTATTGTTTTTAAACGACTTTTACCTTCATACAATCGCCCTGAATGGCTATCCCGAATCAACGTGTCATCCGTCAAGCGACGGAAGAAGACCTGTCGCGCCTGCTGGAACTGGAGGCGCTTTGCTGGAATCCCGCGCTGCGTGTATCTGAAGATGCACTTCGCGCGCGCCTGATCGGTTTTCCATCCGGGCAATTCGTCGTGGAATCGGCCGGCGAGGTATGGGCTGCTATTTACTCGCAGCGTATTGCAGATATTGGCAAGCTGTCGGGAGTGCGTTTCGATAATGCATTTTCCTTGCATCGGGGCGACGGCCCTTTTGCGCAGGTGCTCTCGCTGAATGTCTACCCACACCGGCAGGACCTCGATTATGGTGACGCATTACTGGAGCATCTGCTCGATGAGTGCGAACGAATCGGCGTCGCGGTAGTGGTCTGGGTGACACGCTGCAAGGATAGAAAAAAACACCCTGTTATTCCACTGGCTGACTATATCCAGCTGAAAAACGCAGAAGGGCGTCATGTCGATACCGTGCTGCGCATGCACCAGTTTCACGGCGCGGAGATCGTGTCGCCGATGCCGGGATATCGGCCGGCCGATACTGAAAACGACGGCCATGGCGTGCTCGTGCGCTACGACCTGCCCGGCCGGCAGCAGCGGCTTCGTGCGCTTCAGGACGCGCGCCAGGCGGCCACCGTGCCATTGCCATGCCCGGTCGTCGACGTGGAGCCGGAACTGCTGCGGATCGCCGGCGAAGTCCTGGGTGCATCGCGGCTTGGCGCGGAGCGCCCGCTGCGTCCGCAATCGCCGCTGTTCGAACTGGGGTTCGAATCCGCCGATCTGCTCGACCTCCGGGATCGCATCGAATCGCGCTTCGGGCTGCGGCTGACGCCCTTGTTCTTCTTCGAGCACAACACGCTGGAGAAGGTCGCCTCCTTCATCCAGGCGCCGCGCGCGGCGGCGGTCGAACTGCCGTCAACGGCGCCCGAGGCGGCTCCCGAATTCAACGCCGCCGCGGACGGCGACATCGCGATCATCGGCATGGCATGCCGTTTCCCGGGTGGGCTGGAGGACCCGCAGGCCTTCTGGCAGGCCTTGCGCGACGGCTGCTTGCTGGTCGGCACGCTGCCGCCGGGGCGCTGGGTTTGGCCGGAGGGCATCGACCCGCGCAGCACGCACCCGGGCATCGACCGGGGAGGCTTCGTTGCGCGGATCGACGAGTTCGATGCCGACCTGTTCCGCGTCGCTCCCAGCGAGGCGCAACGCATGGACCCGCAACAGCGCTGGTTGCTCGAGCTAGGCTGGGCTTGCCTTGAGGACGCCGGCCACGCGCCGGGCACGATGGCCAGCCGCCCGGTGGGCGTGTTCGTGGGCGCGAGCGGCTCGGACTATCAGCGCCTGATGGACGCCGCGCAGGTGCCGGTGCAGGCGCATTCGGGGCTGGCCACCTCCATGGCCGTTCTCGCCAATCGCCTGTCCTATTTCTTCGACCTGCAAGGGCCGAGCGTCCAGATCGACACCGCTTGCTCGAGTTCACTCGTCGCGCTGCATTCGGCGGTGCGGGCGCTGCGCGCAGGCGATTGCGAAGCCGCGCTGGTCGGTGGCGTGAACGTGATGTGTCATCCGGCCGGCACGCTCGCCTACTACCAGGCGGGCATGCTGTCGCGCGAGGGCTTGTGCAAGACCTTCGACGCGTCGGCCAACGGCTACGTGCGTGCCGAAGGCGCCGTGGTGCTGCTGCTGAAGAAGCTGTCGCATGCACTGGCCGATGGCGACCGCATCCACGCGGTGGTGAAAGGGGTGGCGGTCAATCACGGCGGCACGTCCGGCGGGCTCACCGTGCCCAATGCGGCCCGGCAGTCCGCGCTGGTGCGCCAGGCGCTGGCCGACGGCGGCGTGGCGCCTGCGTCGGTCAGCTACATCGAGGCGCACGGCACGGGCACGTCGCTCGGCGACCCGATCGAGGTGCGTGCCCTGGCGGACGTCTTCCGGGACAGCTGCACCCCATGCGGGCTGGGCTCCGTCAAGACCAACATCGGGCATCTCGAGGCCGCCGCCGGCGTCGCGGGCGTGCTCAAGGCCGTGCTGTGCCTGCAGCACCAGACCCTGGTGCCATCGCTGCACTTCAGCCGCTTGAATCCCAACATCCAGCTCGAGGGGTCGCCTTTCTACATGGTCGACACCTTGAAGCCCTGGCCGGCGCCTGATTGCCTTCCACGCCGTGCCGGCGTCAGCAGTTTCGGCTCGGGTGGCACCAACGCCCATGTGTTGCTGGAGGCGTTCGCAGCCGGTGCGCCGGCCGCCGCCGCGTGCTACCGCGAGCGGCCGTGCATCGTGGTGCTGTCGGCTGCCACCGAAGACCAGTTGGCCCAACAGGCGCGGCGGCTGCTCGATCACATCGAGCGCCATGCCCTCGTCGACGCCGACCTGGCGGACATGGCCTTCACGCTGCAGATGGGCCGCGAGCCGATGCGCGAGCGCTGGGCCGTCGTGGCGAGCACGATGGAGGTGGTTCGCGAGGTACTCGGGGCACTGGCGACCCGGGCCGTGGTGCAGGCGCCTGCAGTGCGCGCACGGACCAAGCCACTGGCACGCGAAGCCCGGCGCCGCCAGAACGAGGAGGTGGCGCACCAGCTGGAAGCCTGGGTGGCGCAGGGCTGCTTCGACCTCGTCGCACAGGCCTGGGTGGAGGGCACGGCGGTCGACTGGTCGCGCTTGTATCCCGTGGTGCCGCGTCCGCGGCGCATCGGCCTGCCGACCTATGCCTTTGCGCGAAATCGCCACTGGGTGGACCAGCCGGGCCGGCCAGCCGCCGCGTCGGTGCAAGGCGCTGCTCCGGATGCGGCGCTGCATGCCTTGCTGCATGCCAACACCTCCGACCTGCAGGGGTTGCGCTTCAGCACCTGGCTGTCGGGCCGCGAGTTCTTCCTGGACGACCACCGCGTCAACGGCTCGCGGGTGCTGCCCGCGGTGGCCTACCTCGAGATGGCCCGCGAGGCGGTGACCCGTTCGATGCCGACCGGGGACGAGGGTAGCGCGATCGAACTGCGCCATCTGGCGTGGGCCCAGCCCGTCGTCGTGGCCAGCGAGCCGCGCGCGGTGCACATTGCGCTGCGTCTGCGTGCCGGCGGCGAGACCGCCTTCGAGATCTTCACCGACAGCGCGGAGTCCGGCGGCAAGACCGTCCACTGCGTGGGCGCGGCCGTGCGGGTGCGCCGGCCCACCATCACCGACGTCGATCTCCCGGCGGTGCAGGCCCGAACCGACGTGGCCCTGCTCGAAGCCGACGCGTGCTATCGCGCCTTCGAGTCCGTGGGCCTGGCCTATGGCCCGGCGCACCGGCCCTTGCAGCAGGTTCGTGTGGGCACCGGCGAACTGCTCGCCACGATCGCGTTGCCGGCCTTCCTTCGAGCCGGCGCTGCCGAGTACGTCATCCATCCCAGCCTGCTCGACGGCGTGCTCCAGGCCGTCATGTGCGCGGCCGTGCAGGACGGGCCGCTGCGTACCGCATTGCCGTTCTCGCTCGAATCCATCGTGGTCCTGGGCCGCTGTCCCGAGGTGAACCGCGCGTGGATCCGCCGAGCGTCTCACCGCCGCTCGCAGGCATGGGACATCGACCTTTGCGATGAGCGCGGCCGCGTCTGCATGCGCCTGCAGGGCTATTCGGCGCGCGAGCTGCCCGCCTCGGCGACCGGGTCGGCGCCGGGCCGCGAGACGAACCGGCCATGCCTGTTCAAGCCGGTGTGGCAGCACCAGCCCGCTCCGGCACGAGCCCAACCCCAGGGCTTCGCCTGGCACCTGGCCTTGTGCGTGCCGGGCCTCGATGGGGCGGAACTGCGCCGCGTTGCCCCGTCGATGCAGCTGATGCTGGCGCAGGACGCGCCGCAGGGCCTGGCCGATGCCTTCGAAGCGCGCACGCTGAAGCTGTTCGAGCAGGTGAAGCAGATCCTGGCTGCGCGGCCCTGCGCGCCGGTGCTGCTGCAAGTGGTGGTGCCCGCATGGGGGCCGCAGCGGCTGCACGCGGCCCTGTCGGGCCTGCTGAAGACGGCACACCTGGAGAACCCTCTCTTCGTCGGGCAACTGATCGCGGTGGGCGCGCAGGAGACCGCGCAGTCGCTGCTGCGCAAGCTGCAGGAGAACGCGGCCTGTCCCGAGGACATGCTGGTGTCCTACGACGGCGAGCACCGCTGCGTCCGGCGCATGGTGCCGCTGCATCCCGCGCCGGCAGGTGGCACGGCCGACCCGTGGCGTGAGGATGGTGTCTATCTGCTCACCGGCGGCGCGGGCGGCCTGGGGCTGCTGTTCGCGCGGGAGATCCGCCGCCGCGCCCCGCGCGCCACGCTGGTGCTGGCGGGGCGCTCCGAGCCATCGGCCGAGATCGCGGCGGCGCTCGACAGCTTGCGCGAAGCCGGCGGCGCAGCGGCATACCGGCAACTCGACGTCGCCGACGCGCAGGCGGTCGCATCGCTGTTGGCAGAGGTGGTGCATGCGCATGGCGCCTTGCATGGCATCGTGCACGCCGCCGGCGTGATCGAGGACGACTTCATCCTGCGCAAGAACGCCGACAGCGTCCGCCGGGTGCTGCGGCCCAAGGTGGCTGGCTTGCTCCATCTGGACGAGGCCAGCAAGCACTTGCCGCTGGACTTTTTCCTGGTGTTCTCCTCCATTCTGGGTTGGACCGGCAACCCGGGGCAGGCCGACTATGCGGTGGGCAATGCCTTCCTGGACGCCTTCGTCGACTATCGCCAGGAGCTGGTGGCGGCCGGCGCCCGCTGGGGCCTGAGCTTGTCGATCGGCTGGCCGCTGTGGCGGGACGGCGGCATGCAGGTCGACGCCGCCACGCTGAAGACCTTCAAGACCCGGCTGGGCCTCGTGCCGATGGACTCCGGCGACGGCCTGGCGGCGTTCTACGACAGCTTGGCCAGCGGGGAGAACCATGTGGTGGTGGCCACGGGCGACCACGACCTGCTGGTCCGCTCGCTCGACGTGGCAAACATTTGGCCTGCCACTGCCTCCCCGGCAGCGCCGCCGGCCTCTCCATCCGCGGTGCCTGCCCAGACGTGGCGCGCGCCGTTGCTGGATTGGCTCAAGCGCATGTTCTCCCGCACGACGCAGCGTCCGGTGGAGGACATCGACGAAGACGAACAGCTCGGAAGCTACGGGCTGGACTCGATCTACGCGACCGAACTCACGCTCGAGCTCGAGGACAGCTTCGGCGTGCTGCCGAAGACGCTGCTCTTCGAGTACCACACGCTGAACGAGCTGGCGCAGTACTTCATCGCCTCGCACGCCCCCGCGTTGCGGCGGCTCTTTTCGGACGCCCACGCTGCGAGCGCGCCGCCGCCGCCTGCCGCCGAGCCAACGCCGCCCTCGCGCCAAGCCATTGACGAGCAGGTTGCCACGGACAGGGTGCTGCGACCGCCCTTGCTGGCGCTGCTCAAGCGCATGTTCTCCCAGGTCTCGCAGCGCGCAGTGGAGGCGATCGACGAAGACGAACTGCTCGGCAGCTACGGGCTCGATTCGATCTATGCCACGGAGCTGACGATGGAACTGGAGGACGATTTCGGCTCGCTGCCGAAGACGCTGTTCTTCGAGTACCACACGTTGTCCGAACTGGCGGCGTACTTCCTGGCGCAACACCGTGGCACGGTCGAACGGCTGTTCCCGGCCGCTTCGGCGCAGCCGGCGTGCACGCCGGTTGCCGCGGACGATGCCGGCGATCTTCGGCCGCAACCCGCGTGCGCAGCCGCCGCGACCGCCACGCCGGCACGGGCGTCGTTTGCCGATGCTCCGTCCGCAGCGCCTGCCCCCGCGGGTGGCCCCTTGGACATCGCCGTCATCGGCCTGTCGGGCCGCTACCCACAGGCCGAGTCCCTGCAGGCCTTCTGGCGGAACCTGCGCGAGGGCCGCGACTGCATCGAGGAGGTGCCTTCCAGCCGCTGGGACTGGCGCGTCTTCTACACCGGGGACCGCGAGCAGCCGGGGAGGCACCACAGCAAGTGGGGCGGCTTCGTCTCTGACGCTGACTGCTTCGACGCGCTGTTCTTCAACATCTCGCCCTACGAGGCGGACTACCTCGAACCGCAGGAGCGGCTGTTCCTCGAGCAGGCCTGGGGCGCCGTCGAGGATGCCGGCTACACCCGCCAGTCGCTCCACGGCGCGGCGCACGATCCGCTCGCGGGTCAGGTGGGCGTCTATGCCGGCCTGTGCTACGGCCAGTACCAGCTGCTGTTCAACCCGGTCGACGGCATCAACGGCAACTCGCACGTCATCACCAGCACCTTCGGCAGCGTCGCCAACAGGGTGTCGGCGGTGTTGAACCTGCACGGCCCCAGCCTGTCGGTGGACACCCTGTGCTCCAGTTCGCTGGTGGCAATCCACCTGGCGTGCCAGGACCTGCGGCACGGCGTGACCCGCATGGCTCTGGCCGGCGGGGTGAACCTCAGCGTGCATCCGAACAAGTACGCGGGCCTCAGTGCCGCGGGTTTCCTCTCCAGCAAGGGCCGTTGCGAGAGCTTCGGCGCGGGCGGCGACGGCTACGTGCCGGCGGAGGGCGTCGGTGTGGTCGTGCTCAAGCGCCTGGCCGACGCGGTGCGCGACGGCGACCACGTCTACGGTGTCATCAAGGGCAGTGCCATCACCCATGGTGGCCGGGTCAACGGCTACACGGTGCCCAATCCAAAGGCCCAGAAGGACGCGATCGTCCGCGCGCTGGCGCAGGCCGGTATCGCGCCCGAGGCGGTGAGCTACGTGGAAGCCCATGGCACCGGCACCTCGCTCGGCGACCCCATCGAAGTGGCCGCGTTGAGCGAGGCCTTCGGCGCGCAGGTGCGCAGGCAGTCGTGCGCGATCGGCTCAGTCAAGTCCAACATCGGCCACTGCGAGGCCGCCGCCGGCGTGTGCGGCTTGAGCAAGGTGCTGCTGCAACTGCAGCATGGCGAACTGGTGCCGTCGCTGCATGCCGAGCAGCTCAACCCGAACATCGATTTCACGGCCACGCCCTTTGCGGTGAACCGCGGCCTGCGCCCGTGGACCCGGCCCCAGGTGGACGGCGCGCCGGTGCCTCGCACCGCGGGCGTGTCGTCGTTCGGCGCCACCGGCACCAACGTGCACCTGGTGGTGCAGGAATACGACGAGCGGCCGACCCGGCCGCACGCCCGGCTCGGCAGGCCCGCCGTGGTGGTGCTGTCGGCCCGCGACCCGCAGCGGCTGCTGGCGTACGCGCAGCGCCTGTCGGATCACCTGGCTGCTGACGGCGGGCAGGGCCGCATCGACTTGCATGACCTGGCGTTCACGCTGCAAACCGGCCGCGAGGCGATGGAAGACCGCCTGGCGATCGTCGCGTCCTCGGTCGCCCAGTTGCAGGAGCGCCTGCACCGCCACCTCGCGCAGGACGCCGGCGTGCCGGGCGTCCACACCGGCCGAGCGGTGCGTCCGGGCCGGCAGGCCTCGGCCGCAGGGCGCTCCGATGGGTCGTCCGGCGTGCCGGTCGGTCCCCAGGCCGATGCCGACGCCTTGGCGCGGACCTGGGCCGGCGGTCACACCGTCGACTGGCTCGCCTGGTACGGCGACCACACACCGCGCCGCGTGAGCGCGCCCAGCTATCCCTTCGCGCGGGAACGCCACTGGGTGCCGGAAAAGGAAAGGGGCGAAGGCATGCGCCACAGTTCGAAAGAGGTGCTGCACCCGCTACCGAACGAGAACACGTCCGACAGGTTCGCGACGGCGACGAGCCCCGCTGCTTCGTCCCCGCCAGCCGCCGGCGAGGTGTCCGAGACCTGGCTGACCACCCCCCGCTGGGACGCGGTGCCCTTGCCGGCCGACCTCCCGACGCCCGATCGCCAGGTGCGCGTGCTGCTGGCCGGCGCCAACGCCGCGCAGCAGGAGACGATTCGCCTCATCCACCCGGCGGTCACGACGCTCGATGCACCGGCCGATGCCGACATCGGGGAACTGGCCGGCCGCCTGCCGCCGCCGGGCAGCTTCGACCACATCGTGTGGGTCGCACCGAACGATGCCGCCGCGCCTGGCGTGCAGCCGCTGTTGCGCCTGTTCCGCCTGGTCAAGGCCATGCTGCTTGCCGGCCATGACAAGCAGGCGTTGTCGTGGACGGTGGTGACCACCGCCGGCCAGGCCGTGATGCCCGCCGACATCCCGCAGGCCGCCCAGGCAGCCCTTGCCGCCTTCGTCGGCTGCGTCGCCAAAGAATGCGGGTTCTGGCGGCTGCGAACCTGCGACCTCCAGCCCGGCCTGCCCTGGTCGCCGGCCGACATGCGGCGCCTGCCGTTCGACGCGGACGGCCCCACCTGGGCCTGCCGTGACGGCGAATGGTTCGTGCAGAAACTGGTGCCGGTGCAGCCGGTGGCACCGCACAGCGGTACTCCCGCGTACCGACAGGGCGGGGTCTACCTGGTCATCGGCGGCGCAGGGGGCATCGGCTCGGTCTGGAGCCGGTGGGTGGCCGAGCGCCACGATGCCCGGCTGGTGTGGGTCGGCCGGCGCGAGCGCGCCCAGGTCCAGGCGCAGCTGGACGCCTGCTCGGTGCACGGCCTCCAGCCCGAATACCTCCAGGCCGATGCATCGGACGCGGCCGCGCTCGAGCGGGTGCGGCAGCAGGCCAAGGCGTGCTTCGGTCGCATCGACGGCGTGGTGGTCTCCGCGCTGGACCTGTTCGACAAGTCCCTCGCGCAGGTGGACGAAGCCCACTTCCGCGCGGTGCTGTCGGTGAACGTCGACGTCACGTTGGCGGTGGATCAGGTCTTCGGCGCCGAGCCGCTGGACTTCCTGCTGTTCTTCTCGTCGGTGGAGGCCTTCAGCCGCAGCGCCGGCTACAGCGGCTATGCGGCCGGCTGTGCCTTCAAGGACGCGGTGGCGCTGCAAGCGGCAGCACGCGGGCGCCGGGCAGCGCGGGTGCTGAACTGGGGCTACTGGCGGGTGGGTTCGGGCGAACGTGTCGGCCCGCACGTCAAGTCGCGCTACCAGCGCATCGGCATCGAGGCCATCGAGGCGGAGCAGGGCATGGCGCTGTTGCAGTCCCTGCTGGAGGGACCTTTCCGACAGCTGGCCGTGGCCAGGCTCGCCCATGCCCAGGCGCTGCCAGCGATCGAACCGGCCCGGCGGATCACCTGCGCGTCGCAGGCGCCTGCGCCCTGGGCGCTGCGCGGGCTGCCGCTGGCCTGGCCCGGGCGCGTGGCCGAACTGCAGGCCGAGGCGCCGCAGGCAGCGCGCTTCGAGGACCTGTGCGCCGAGGTGCTGCTGGCCTGCCTGCAGGAGGCGGGCCTGTTCGAAGGCGGCGCCATCGACCCGACGCAGCTGGCGCAGCGGTTGCCGGCGACCCCGCAGTACACGCGCTGGCTGCGCGAATCGCTGGCCTGGCTGCAGCGGCACGGCCGGCTGGCGAAGCAGGGCGGGCAGCTGTGCCTCGAAGGCACCGTCGGCACGGCCTCCGACGCATGGCAGGCTTGGGCGCGCAGCGCCGAGGTCTGGCGCGCGAATCCCGGCCTGCGCGCGAAAGCGACGCTGGCCGAGGCCTGCCTGCGGGCGTTGCCCGACATCCTGGCCGGGCGCAGGCCGGCCACCGAAGTGATGTTCCCGCGGTCGTCGATGACGCTGGTGGAAGGGGTCTACCAGGGCAACCCGGTGGCGGACTTCTTCAACCAGTGCCTGGTGCGCACGCTCGTGGCGTGCATCGCCGACGGCCTGGCCCGGGCGCCGCAGCGGCCGGTGCGCATCCTGGAGATCGGCGCCGGCACGGGCGGCACCACCGCCGCCGTGCTGCCGGCGCTGCAGCCGTACCGCGAACACATCGGCGAGTACTGCTACACCGACGTGTCCAAGGCCTTCCTGTTCCATGCGCAGGAGCACTTCGCGCCGCAGTACGGCTTCGTGCGCACCGCCTTGTTCGACGTCGAGAAGCCGCTGGCGGGGCAGGGCATCGGTGTGCAGGCGTACGACTTCGTCATCGCCACCAACGTGCTGCACGCCACCCGGAACATCCGGTGGGCGCTTCGGCATGCCAAGGCCTGCCTGCGGCCCGGCGGCGTGCTGCTGCTCAACGAGTTGAGCGACAAGTCGCTGTTCGCCCACGTGACCTTCGGCCTGCTGCCGGGCTGGTGGCTCAACCAGGACGAGGGCCTGCGCATCCCCGGCTCGCCAGCGCTGTATCCGCATGCCTGGCGGCGCGTGCTGGAGGCCGAGGGCTTCGGCGACATCCGCTTCAGCGCCGAGCATGCGCATGCACTGGGCCAGCAGGTCGTCGCGTGCTGCAGCGATGGCATCGTGTTGCAGCAGGTGGCCGCTGCCGACCCGTCCCCGACGTCGGTGAGCGCCGGGCTGCCGGCCGGCCTGCCCGAAGACGGCGGGCGTGTGGAGGCGCGGCCGGTGCAGAGCGCGGCGGCCGCGACCGCCGTCGCGCGGGCCAGCCTGCCCGTGCCCCGGCCCGACGAGGCGCAGCTGCGCAGCCAGGCGCGTCAGCACCTGCGCAGGCTGATCGCCCAGGCCCTGCGCATGGAGCCGCAGCAGCTGGACACGGACCAGCCCTTGAGCAGCTACGGCCTGGACTCGATCCTCATCGTCCAGCTCAACGAGCGGCTGCAAGGCGACTTCGGGCACGTCGACAGCGCGCTGCTGTTCGAGTTGCAGACGGTCGATGCGCTGACGGACCACTTCCTGCGCGAGCACCGCGAGCAGCTGCTGCGCATGCTCGGCATGGACGCCCCGGCCCCGGCCGAACCCGTGCCTGCGATCGTCTTGCCGTCGGCCGCGCCGAGGCTGCCCGTCCGCAATCAGCCCACCGGCAGCGACCTCCCGGTGGCGGGCCGGCGGTCCGACCGGGAACCGATCGCCATCATCGGCATGAGCGGGCGCTATCCGCAGGCGCGCGACCTGGCCGAGTACTGGGAGAACCTGCGCTCGGGCCGCGATTGCGTCGTCGAAGTGCCGCAGGACCGCTGGCCGCTGGACGGCTTCTTCCATCCCGACAAGGAAGAAGCCGTGGCCCGCGGCATGAGCTACAGCAAGTGGGGCGGCTTTCTCGACGGGCATGCAGAGTTCGACCCGCTGTTCTTCAACATCTCGCCACGCGAGGCGCAAGCCATGGATCCGCAGGAGCGCCTGCTGCTGGAGTCCTGCTGGGAGCTTCTGGAGGACGCGGCCTATACCCGCGCGCGCATCGCGTCGCAGCATGGCGGCCGGGTGGGCGTGTTCATCGGCGCCACGCGCACCGGCTTCGAGCTGTACGGGCCCGATCTGTGGCGTGCCGGGCAAACGCTGCTGCCGCGCACGTCGTTCGCCTCGATGGCCAACCGCCTCTCGTACGTGCTGAACTTCACCGGCCCGAGCATCGCGGTGGACACGATGTGCTCGTCCTCGCTGACGGCGGTGCACGAGGCCTGCGAGCACCTGCGGTCGGGCGCCTGCGACATGGCCGTCGCCGGCGGCGTCAACGTCTACGTGCACCCGTCGAGCTATGTGCTGTTCTGCGGGCTTCACATGTTGTCCGCCGAGGGCCGCTGCAAGAGCTTCGGCGCGGGCGGCGATGGCTTCGTGCCCGGCGAGGGCGTCGGCCTGGTGCTGCTGAAGCCCCTGTCGCGTGCGCAGGCCGACGGCGACCGGATCCTCGCGCTGGTCCGCGCCACCAGCGTCAACCACGGCGGCAAGACAAACGGCTACACCGTGCCCAACCCAGCGGTGCAGGCGGAGGTGGTGCGCAAGGCGCTCGATGCCGCCGGGCTGAGCGCGCGCCAGATCAGTTGCATCGAGGCGCACGGCACCGGTACGGCGTTGGGCGACCCGGTGGAGATCCGCGGCCTCACGCAGGCCTTCGAACGCGAAACGGCCGACACCGGCTTCTGCGCCATCGGCTCGGTGAAGTCCAACATCGGCCACCTCGAGGCCGCCGCGGGCATCGCCGGCCTGGCCAAGCTGGTGCTGCAGATGAAGCACCGCCAGCTGGTGCCGACGCTGCATGCCGATCAACTCAACCCGAACATCGATTTCGCGCGCACGCCCTTCGTGCTGAACCGGGGCTTGCGGGCGTGGGAACGGCCCGTCATCGACGGAAAGGAAGTGACCAGGATGGCAGGCGTGTCTTCGTTCGGGGCCGGTGGCTCCAATGCCCATGTGATTCTCGAGGAGTACGTGCGTGCGGATGCACGCCCAGGGCGCCAGCACGACGACGGCGACGCCACGCCGGCTCGCTCGCCGCAAAGCAGCGGCGCCGTGGCAGTCGTGCTGTCTGCCACCCATGCAGATCGGCTGCAAGCCTATGCGCGCAAGCTGCTCGACGCGCTGCAGTCGCCGTCCGACATCGACCTCAACGCGCTGGCGTACACGCTGCAGGTGGGCCGCGAGGCGATGGACGAGCGGCTCGGCCTGCTGGTGCGCTCCGTCGGCGAGCTGAGGTACGGCTTGCAGCGCTTCCTGGCCGGGGACACCTCCGGCGAGCCGCTGTACGTGGGGCAGGTGAAGCTGCACAAGGAGACGCTCGCCGCGTTTGCCGCCGACGAGGACCTGCAGCAGGCAATGGGCCAATGGATGGCGCGCGGCAAGCTTTCCACGCTGCTGGACCTGTGGGTCAAGGGCATGCCGGTGGACTGGCTGGCGCTGTACGGCGACGTGCGGCCCGAGCCGGTGTCGGCGCCGACCTATCCCTTCGCCCGCCAGCATCACTGGTTCCGCCTCGACGGCGATTCGCGGCGCGCCGAGGCAGCGGCCGTGGCGCCGAGCGCCGCGCCGGCCGCGCTGCATCCGCTGCTGCACGCCAACACCTCCACCTTCGAGTGGCAGCAGTTCAGCGTCTCCTTCGCCGGCGAGGAGTTCTTCCTGAAGGAGCACCTGGTGCATGGCGTGCCCGTGCTGCCGGGCGTCGCCCACCTCGAGATGGCCTACCAGGCGCTGGCGCGCTCGCTGGGCCGGCAGTTGGGCGAGGGCTTCCACCTGCAGCTGGGGAATGTGGTGTGGCTGCGCCCGATCGCGGTGGAGCGACCGCGGCAGGTCCATCTGGCCGTCCGCCCGCTCGACGGCGGCGAGTTCGAGTACCGCATCTACAGCGGCTCGGACGATCCGCTGGACGAAGCGGCGCTGCACAGCCAGGGCACGGCCCGGCTGGTGGCCACCGGTGCGCAGGACGCGGGGCCTTCGCTGGCCGCGCTGCGCGAGCGGCTGGCCCGCGAGGGCGATGTGGTCGAGGCCTACTACGAGTTCTTCCGCTCGGTGAACGTCTGCCACGGTCCCGCCTACCAGGGGCTGCAGCGGGTGTGGGTCGGCGAAGGCAACGAGTCGCTGGCCCGGTTGGCGCTGCCCGCCCCGGTGCGCGGCACCGAGGCCGAGTACGTGCTGCATCCCAGCCTGATGGACTCCGCGCTGCAGGAAGTGCAGTTCCGCGTCATCGGCCAGGGCCGCAAGCCCGTGCTGCCGTTCGCCATGGAGCGGGTGGAGGTGCTGGGCGCTTGCACCGCCACGATGTGGGCCTGGGTGCGGCCTTCGCAGCTGACGGGCGGCGCAGCCACCGACCCGCTGCGACGCTTCGACGTCGACCTGTTCGACGAGCAGGGCCGGCCTCGCGTGCGCCTGAGAGGCTTCTCCTCGCGCGTGCTCGAAGGGCCGGTGAAGGCCGTCGAGCCGCACGGCCTGGTGCTGATCCGCGACCGCTGGCAGGCGACTGCCGAGGCAGGCGCCACCAACATTGCCGACAGCGAGGAGCACCTCGTGCTGGTGTGCGGCTTCGGCCCGGCCCACGCTCAGGCCGTGCTGGACCGGCTGCGAGCCGATCTGCCAGCGTACCGCGCCCAAGTGCTCTCCGATGCGACGCCCCCTGAGCATGACCCCGCCGCGCTGGCCGAGGCGTTCGAGCAGTGCAGCCTGGCCTTGCTGCGAGCGGTGCAGGCACTGGTGCGTGCGCAGCCGGCGCAGGGCGCATGCCTGCAGGTGCTGGTGTGTGCCCAGGGCGGCTCGGGTCTGCTGGGCGCGCTGTCCGGGCTGCTGAAGACCGTGCAGGCCGAGCACCCGCGCTTGCGCTGCCAGCTTTTGGCATGGCCCGATGCGGCTTCCGTGCAAGGCCTGGCGCAGCACCTTCAGGCCGCACGCCGCCTCGCGGCGGAGGACTTACTGGTGGTGGACGGTCGACTGCAACTGCGGCAGCACGCCCCGGTGAGCGTTTCGTCGGCCCAGGCGCTGCCATGGCGCAACGGCGGCGTGTACTGGATCGTGGGCGGCGCGGGCAGCCTGGGCCTGGTCTTCGCGCGCGAGATTGCGCAGCGCGTGTCCGCGCCGGTGCTGGTGCTCAGCGGCCGCTCGTCGCGGGGCCCGGCGCCGGAGGTCCTCGCCGGCCTCAGGGAGCTGGGCGCGACGGTGCACTACCTGCCGCTGGACGTCAGCGACGCACGGGCGGTCGATGCGGCGCTGGCCGACATTCGCCGCCGCCATGGCCGGCTGGACGGCATCCTGCACAGCGCTGGCGTGGTCGAGGACCGGTTCGTTGCGCGCAAGTCCGAAGCCGAATGCCTGCGCGTTCTCGCACCCAAGGTACGCGGCGCGCTCCAGCTGGACCGTGCCGTCGGGCGTGAGGCGCTCGACTTCTTCGTGTTGTTCTCGTCGGCGGCTGCGCGCATTGGCAACCCGGGGCAAGCCGACTATGCGGTGGCCAACGCCTTCCTCGACGAGTTCGCGCGCCGGCGCGAGGCCTGGCGCGCTGCGGGCCTGCGGCAAGGCCGCACGCTGGCCGTGGGCTGGCCGCTGTGGCGCGATGCCGGCATGAAGATGAGCGAAGCCGGCGAGGAGGCCGTTCGCGCCGCCACCGGCATGGTGGCGATGGACACGGCGACCGGCCTGCAGGCCTTCTACAGCGCCTGGGCCTGCGGCGAGCCTCATGTGCTGGTGATGCATGGCGTGACGGCGCAGATCGAGGCCCGGTTCTTCGGGCCCGTGGCAGCGCAGGAGCAGTCCGCTGCGCGGCCGCAATCGCAATCGCAGCCGCAATCGCAGCCGCAGCCGCAGCCGCAGCCGCAGCCGCAACCGGTGCCGGCACCGGCCGACCCGCGC
>JAJKJU010000274.1 GCA_021153565.1 Rhizobacter sp. | reverse complement strand
GTCATCAACACCCGTTCGCCCTGATCCTTCGATACCTCAGGACTGGGTCGCTTCGCGATCGAAGGGCTTGTGGAGCGTCGGGATGGGGCTTCGATACGCCGCAGGCGTACCCTGCCCTGAGGTATCGAAGGGTCAGCCTGAGCGGAAATCGGTGTCCGCAACCTGAAGCGTACACATCAGTTTGAATCGCACCCCAGCGCAACAGGAAACGCGACGCCCACGGCTGAGATGGATTTGGCTTGTTGGCTTGTTGGCTTGTTGGCTTGTTGGCTTGTTGGCTTGGATTTGGCTCGGAACAAATACCCAAACTCCGTTCGGGCTGAAGTATCGAAGCCTCAACCCGAGGTCGAGGGGATTCGATACCTCAGAGGCTGAGAGTCTTTCGATCATGCCCGCTCATCACGCCAAAAGCCCCCTGCTCGTCGTTGCAAATGCTCGCCATAGCCCAAGCTATGGCTGCGTTTTGCGTCTAGATCAGGCGCCTTTTGACGTGCTTCCCGGACACCGTTCGAAATACTCCCTGCCTCGCAGCCCGAACGGGAGCGAGCCATACCCCATATCGGTCGAGCACGCGAAATGCGCCACGATCCCGTCGCCTTTCGATGTTTCGAATCCGCCGCGCTGCCCTATGGTGTCGACAGGTGCAGTCCTCGCACCATCACGCTTGACCAGATCCCATCATGACAACGCGACCGCCAAAACCATCACAAGCCAGCACCGGCCCCACTCCCATGCTGATCCAGCAAGCCAGTGCGCGCCTTGTCTTCGAAGGGCTTCTGCCCAGCCTCGCCCGGCCCTTGCAGGCTGATGTGACGACGCTAGAGCGCTTCTGCGCGCTGATGGCTGCCGAGGGATGGACGGCGCACGTGTCGGCGCTCGCCTTCGACCGCATCTATGCCCGCGAACGGTTCATCTTCGCCAAGCGCCGCGGCAGCCCTGAACTCGCCGGCCTCGCGATGAGCCTGTTGCATTGCCATCGCTACGGGCCCACGTCTGCACGCTGACCGCCCCCGGCGACGGGCACGCCCCGAATTCATCGCCGAACAGATGGAGGCCAGCAACCGCTGATCGCCGCGGCAGCGAACAGATCGCCCTCTCGGTGGTCTTGAAGGGCGCGGCACGGGCCGGGCGCGCCATTTGCCCCTCTTCATGGGCACAAAACCCATAGGAGGTCGTCATGAGCCCTTGGCTTGAATCGAGGCGCCTTTGTGCGCTGCTCATCGCACTCTCAGGCATGACATTCATTCCCGCGCAGTCCGCTTTTGCGGCGACCAAGCGCGCCGTCGTCCCCGCCCCGCAGATCACCTCATTCGAAATGGAGCCCGCCCAGAACGTTGCGACCGGAAATGAATTGTTCTTCCGGGTTGAGGGCACGCCCGGCTCTCGCGTGACCGTTCGTGTGGGTGGAGTTTCGCGCACGCTGGTGCTGCAGGAAGTCGATGAAGGCGTCTACGAAGGTGGCTACACGCTGCGGCCGATCGACCGCGCGAATGTCAACTCGTCAGCCACGGTCACGATGCGCCGCAACAACCGAAGCAGCGCGAGCACCATGGCGCGCCTGAATGCTTCAGCGCCACCGGTGGCCGCCACGCCGGCGCCGCAACTCGCACGGCCGACGGCGATCGCGCTGAATCGCTTCGTCGCGATGCCCGTCGACAAGCTCGAGCCCGGCACCGAGCTGAAGTTCGTGGCCGAAGGAACGCCGGGCCAGCGCGCCACCTTTGCAATCGAGAACGTCGCCACCAGCATTCCCATGCGCGAAGTCTCACCTGGCCACTATGAGGGCACCTACACGCTCAAGCGGCTGGACAAGGTGACCGGGGGCGTGCCCATCGTCGCCACGCTCGAAGGCAACAACCAGGTTGTGCGCAGCAACCTCACGCGCAATCAGATGCTCGTGGATTCACGTCCGCCAACGATTCGCAACCAGGTGCCGAAAGACGGCGATACGGTGCATGCCACCGGCCCGGTGTCCGTGTCCGGCACATTCGATGACCGCGGCGGTCTCGGCGTCGACCCGAAGACCGTGAAGATCCTGCTCGGCAGCCGCGACGTCACATCCAACGCCAGCATCACGCGCGACTTCTTCACCTATCGCAGTGAACTCGCCCCCGGCCGCTACGTGGCCGACGTGACCGCCAAGGACGGTGCAGGCAATCCGGTACGAAGCACGTGGGCCTTCAATGTCGAGCAACAACCCACGGCCGCCATCGGGCTGCCGCTGGCGATCACGAGCCACCAGCCCAACGCCACCGTGCCGGCGGGTGGCCGCGTGACAGTGCGAGGCAAGACCGCGCCTGGCGCGACGGTGGATGCGGAAGTGGTCGGCGTCGCCTCGGTTGTCGGCATGATCGGCATGGCGCAGAAGCTCTACAACGAGCGCATCACCGCCGATGCAGATGGCAACTTCAGCTTCGACATCGCGCCGCAGATGCCGGTGCCGGGGATGCGCTATGAGGTGAACGTGAAAGCAACGTCGGGCAACCAGACGAGGGACACGAGGCTTGTGTTGTTCCAGCAGCGTTGATGCACTGTCCTGAGAGGTATCGAAAAATCAGTGCGAACGAAGAGGCGTGTTCGCCAGGGCAGGCTTGTGCCTCCCCGAATGGCGGCACCCACGCCCCGGTGTGCATGAGGCTCTGGTAGCGGTCGACAATGCGGCCGTCGCAAGCGCCAGGGCCATGTCAGTCGCCCGTGCTCCCATGCGCGAGGACCTGCCGGTGGTTTCGAAATCGATGACGGCAATCGTTTCCGTGCGTGACGCATTGCCATCGGGGACGGTAGCATTCGGACCATGGAAACATCGATGTTCTGGATTTTCGTAAGCCGTTTCGGCGAAGCCCAAATCCTCTTGCCAGCCACACTCGGCGCCTGCTTATGGCTCGCCCATCGCGACGAATCCCGGCCCGTGGTCATTCGCTGGCTCGCCTGGATGTCGGCCGCGGCGATCGTCACCACCATCACCAAGGTCGCATACATGGGCTGGGGCATTGGTAGCGCCACGCTCGATTTCACAGGCATTTCCGGCCACGCGATGTTCGCAAGCGCTGTCTATCCACCGCTGCTGTTCATCATCGCGAGTTCGCGTTCTCCGGCATGGAAACGCGTCGCATGGCTGGCCGGCTTTGTGCTCGCACTCATGATCGGCGTGTCGCGTGTGATGGTCGAGGCGCATTCATGGTCCGAGGTGATCGCCGGTCTCGCGATCGGCTGTGGGGTGAGCGTGTCCACGCTGTGGATGGCGCGAACGCGGCACCCCAGTGTGCCCTTGTGGCTGCCGCTGGGCATGGCGGCATGGCTTGCCATCATGCCGGTGCATGCGCCCGCTTCAACGACCCACGACATGGTCACGCGGCTTGCGCTCAAGCTGTCGGGAAGGCACATGCCGCACACGCGCGCGGACTTGCATCGCATTAATCGAATTCGTAGCGTGGATTTCACCGGATAAATTCAAAGTTCAAAGCCGCCCGATGCACCCCGGAGCGCCGCAGCGACACCGCAGCTTTCCTTCGTGGTGCGTCTCGCCATAGTTCACCGTGATTTCCTCGCCCGCAGCCACATCCCGCATTGCGTAGAACTCGACTCGGCCCTGGCGGATGCGCAGCACGGCATTCGGCACGCAGCAATGGTTCGTGAAGCGCAGCGGGTCGCTCGACGCCGAGGCGTCGATGGCGCGCTTGTCGCTCAGCTCCACGATCATGATGCGTGCCTGGCCTTTGGCCCGTCGGCGAGCTTCGCGCACGCTGATGGGCTCGCCGCGGATCTCGCCGATCTTGCGGCGTGCGGGGATCGGCTCCGCCGCGAATGCGCCCTGGCCGTCGATGCGGCTTGGCGCCACATCAACAGCGAACTTTTGTGGATCGCTGCGCTGGCCCTTCGCGCGGGGCGCAGAGGGCTCAGCAGGGTGAACGTCAACGGCGTGCAATTGAGGCATGCGGCATTGTCGTAGCCCGGGCGCCTTCGTTCCATTCAATTACCCACAATTCGGATCTCGTTGCACCCACCGGACTCTCAGGCGGACTCTGAGGCTGAGATGGCCCCCCGACCACGCCTGGCCGCGCTAAATCGCACCCACGCTTCCCGTCACCGGCAACACGATCCCCGTGATGTAACCCGAGCAACACGGCGCCGCCAGGAACACATACGCCGGCGACAGCTCCTCCGGCTGCGCAGCCCGCTTCAAATCCGTGTTCTGCCCGAAGGTCGCAACCTTCTCTGCCGGCGAATCCGCCGGATTGAGCGGCGTCCACACCGGCCCTGGTGCAACGGCGTTCACACGGATCCCCTTGTCGACGAGGTTTGCGGCCAGCGACTTGGTGAACGCATGTATCGCCCCCTTGGTCGTCGAATAGTCGAGCAGCCGCGGGCTTCCTTCCAAGCCCACGACCGATCCCGTGTTGATGATCGACGAGCCCTTCTTCAAATGCGGCAAGGCGGCGCGCGCCATGTGGAAGTAGCCGTAGACGTTGGTGCGCAGCGTTTCATCGAAGCGCTCGTCCGTGATGTCTTCCAGCGAATCCGCATGCAATTGGAAGGCCGCGTTGTTAACCAGGATGTCAAGCCTGCCGAAGGCCCTCAGCGCTTGTTCCACGGCCTGCTTGCAGAACTGGGAATCCTTCACATCGCCCGGAATGAGAATGCAGCGGCGGCCTTCCGCCTCGACCCAGCGCTGCGTCTCTTGCGCATCCTCGTGTTCGTTCAGGTAGACGATCGCCACATCGGCACCTTCGCGCGCATACAGGATCGCCACCGAACGGCCAATGCCCGAGTCGCCGCCCGTGATGATGGCCGCCATGTGGCGCAGCTTGTTGCTGCCTTCGTAGTCCGGCGCATGCGAATTCGGCTTGAGTTCGAGGTCCGCTTCGAGGCCGGGCTTCTTCAGGTGCTGCGCCGGCAGCTTTTCAGGCTGGGGGCGGGCGCCGGCCTGTGACGCACCCTTGGCTTCGGGCTTGCCTTCGTCCTTCTTGCCCGCATCGTGTCGGTCCTGTTCCGCCTGCATACGGCGCTGCTTGATGGCGCTTGCGTCGGCTCCCGCGCCTGAGGATTTGGGATTCGAGTTGGCCATGTTCACCTCCTATTGGGTTAAGGCCGATTGCTGACCGATGAAAAAGTGCGTGAGCTCCTTCGACAGGCCCAAGATGCACGGCCTTTGCTTTGGCCACTCAAGTCGAGTAGCGCAGCGTAGTCCCATACTTCTTCTCATACGCACCCTGGCAGATGACACAGCGGCTCGCCGTCGGTTGAGCTGCAAGCCGCTCCGGGGCGATGTCCTGCCCGCAATCGACACATTCTCCGTAGCTGCCATCGGCAATGCGTTCGCGTGTGGACGCGATGTCGGTCAGCTCTTCCTGATCGCGTTGCAGCTCGACGTGCTCGATGCCGTTGCGAAAACGCTGCTCGCCTTCTTCGCCCAGGTCTTCGACGTGGCCGGCGCCCGTGCCCGGTCGATCAGCCAGCGCTTCCTTGGCTTCGCGAACGCGCGAGCGCAACTCGGCTTCCCGGCTTGCCAGCCTCTGTTCGATTGCGCGTACCTGAGCAACATTCACTTTCGACATAGCCAACTCCATCGGTTTCACTGTGCTCATCGCAACGCTGCGGCAAGCCTTGTGCCCGAGGCAACTGGATGGGCACAAGGTTTGCCCCTGAAGGCCGAGCTGCGCGTTTTTTTCGCGGCAGTACGGTGGACATGAACTGGAATTTTCCCAACTGGGCACGCTGGCCCTTCAACGCCCACGGGCCTTTGCCATGGCAGGTCTAGCGCGCCGAATCGCCTTGTGGATGGCGCTGGCGATTGGCGTGCCGGTGATCTGTCTCATCACCTTCCTTGTTGCGATGATTCCGGGCTCGCCGGGTGTGAAAGAACTACGCGCCCTGCAGGACATCAAGCCAAGTGTGCTCCTGTCTGCCGACGGCAAAGTGCTCACCACCTTCAAGCGCGCGCAACAAGAGCGTGTGACGCTCGCCAAGATTTCGCCGCACGTCGTCAATGCGCTCATCTCCACCGAAGACCAGCACTTCTACGAACACCACGGCATCGATTTCTACCGCACGCTTGGCGCCGCAGTTCGCACCGCTGGCGGCGACACCCAGGGAGGCTCGACGATCACGCAGCAGCTCGCACGTAACCTCTTTCCCGACAACATCGGCCGCTCGCGCACGCTCACACGCAAGGCGAAAGAGCTCATCACGGCGCTACGCATCGAGCGCAACTTCACCAAGACGGAGATCCTCGAGAACTACCTCAACAGCGCGCCGTTTCTCTACAACGTGGTCGGCATCGAAATGGCCGCCCGCACCTACTACGACAAGTCCGCCAACGAACTCGACGAACTCGAAAGCGCGACGCTGATCGGCATGCTCAAGGGAACGCACTACTACAACCCGGTCCTGCATCCCGCGCGCGCCAAGGAGCGGCGCAACGTCGTGCTTGCGCAGATGGTCCGGCACAAGGTGCTGGCCGAAGACAGGTTCAATCGTCTGCGCGAGCAGCCGCTCAACGTCGAATTCAATCGTCAGCCCGATATCCTCGGCGACGCGCCGCATTTCGCGATCGCGCTTCGAAAGTCGCTCATCGACTGGGCCGACGAGCATGACTACAACCTCTACACCGATGGTCTCGTCGTGCACACCACCATCGACTCGCGCTTGCAGGAAGCGGCCACACGCGCCGTGGAGCAGCAGGCCAAGGCTTTGCAGGCGGTCGCTGACGTGGAATGGAGTTCGTCCGGCATGCGACTCGCATCGACCTCGGTCGATGCCTACCTCGGCATACGCAACAAGGTCGACCCGTTCGCGCACTTCTGGACCAGGAGGCGCGATTTGGTGAGCATGTTCGTGCGCGAGTCGCCCGAGTTCAGCGCTGCGGTCAAGGCCCACGCCAGCGAAGCCGCGGCGATGCAGGCGCTGATGGACGACACGACGCTGATGGCCCGCCTCAGAAAGGAAAAGACGCGCCTCGAAGCCGGCTTTCTCGCCATGGACCCGGGCACCGGCGACGTGAAGGCCTGGGTCGGCAGCCGCGACTTCGACACCGATCAGTTCGACCACGTCTCGCTCGCCCAACGCCAGCCCGGTTCGACCTTCAAGCCCTTCGTCTACGGCGCGGCGCTGGAAGCCGGCCTCAGCCCGGACCGCACCTACATAGACGGCCCGGTGGAAATCAAGCTCGGCGACGGCACGGTCTGGCGACCCACCGACATGACGGCTCCCAGCGGCGAGCCCATGACCTTGCGCGACGGCCTCGTCTACTCGAAGAACGTCATCACTGCACAGGTGGCCCAGGAGGTCGGCATATCGCGCATCGCGGAACTCGCGAAGTCCATGGGGGTGTCGCAGAGCAAGCTCGACCCTGTGCCTTCGCTCGCGCTCGGGACGAGCCCGGTGACACTGCTCGAGATGGTCAACGCCTATTCCACGATCGCGCAGCAGGGGCAGTACCACAAACCTGTGATGGTCCGGCGCATCACCGATCGACAAGGCAATGTGCTCGCCGAGTTCGGTGGAGAGACCCGGCGCGCGATGTCGGCGGACTCCGCCGTCGATCTCATCGACATGATGCGCGGCGTGATCAACCGAGGCACCGGCACGCAAATCAAGTCGCGATTCGGCATCGTGAGTGACATCGCCGGCAAGACCGGCACGACGCAAAACAACACCGACGGCTGGTTCATCCTCATGCACCCTGAGCTTGTCGCCGGAGCGTGGGTGGGCTTCAACGACTCGCGCGTCACCATGCGCAGCGACTACTGGGGGCAAGGTGGACACAACGCCATCCTGCTGGTGGGCGACTTCTTTCGCACGGCCCTGAAGAGCCGCCTGATCAACGCGAAAGCCACCTTCCCGACGGCCCGGCACCCGCCCGTGGCGCCCGGCGCCTCGTGGCCTTCTGACCCATGGTCCATTGACGCCTCAGCGCCGGACAAATCGCACGATTCACCCGCAACCGGTGCCGACGACGTCGTGGTACGGGAAGATTCGAGCGGCATCAACATTGGCGACAAGGCCAGCATGACGACGAGCCAGCCGGCCCCGGCGAGTGATGCGCCGAAGACATCGGCCGAGCTCGACCGTGTGATCCAGGGCATGAGCCGGGAATCGACCGGAGGCAATTCGGGCAGCGGCAGGAGCAGTTCCATGCCCGCCGCCAGCGAGGCCACGAACGGGCAATGATTCACGGAATCCGCGGGCAGGCGCTTCGGGAGTCGCCGAATTGGCCGCTTGATGGCGCTTATTCACGCCCGCCCGAGCGCATGTGCCGGTCCAATCAGAGGGCATGGTCAAGCCCTCCACCCTCCTTCGCCTCGTGTCGCTCGTGCTGTTGTTCGCGGCGGTGCATACACCCTCCTTTAGCGCCGACCTGACGGGCACCGAAATGCGCTGGCTCAAGGCCGGCTGGCCGGTCATCGAGTACGCGAAAGAGCAGAAGCTGCCGGTCGACGTCGTCGTGCAGCCGCATGCCAAGCCCGGCGACGCGCCAATCGCGATGGGCTTCGTCGACCAGCGCTGCAAGCTCGTGCTGTCGATGCGCGGCAACCCGGAGGCGGAAACGACATTGGCGCAGATCGAACCTTCACTGCTCGACCCTGTGGTCGAGGCGATGGTGGCGCACGAACTCGGCCATTGCTGGCGTTACGTTCACGGCGCATGGCACACCTTGCCTGCCGGCTTCGTCGACACCAGCGATGACACGCCCACCAACACCGACCAGGAATTCATGAAGATGCGCCGCGACATGCGCGAGACGCGGCGCGAGGAAGGTTTCGCCGATCTCGTGGGTCTGGCCTGGACACTGTCGCAGCACCCGGCGCAGTACGAACAGGTCCACGCCTGGTTCAGCAAAGTGCGCGATGACCAGCCGGTGCCGGGCGCCCACCACGACACGCGCGCATGGCTTCGGCTCGCGAAGGACCGCGGCGCGTTTGCACACGAGGCGGATCCGTTCAAGCAGGCCTGGCCAATGTGGCAACAGGGCCTCCTGAACAACGACTGAAACGCCGATCGAGGGCGCGTTGCTCGTGGTGTCCAGCTGCGAGCCCTGTGGGCCTGGATCGGCCGCGGCACAGGCTACTGGGGGCCGCCCCAAGTCCAATCGGATTGGCGCGCCGTTTGGGATCACACGCTGCGGCTCGTACCCGACATGCAATGAGGGCGGCACTTGAGCTAACCTGCGCCTCCTCACGCAGGAGCCGCCATGTCCGACCGCACACTGAATCTCGACGACAAGCTCTACCGTTACGTACTCGATCACTCGGTGCGAGAGCATCCCTCCCAAGCCGCCTTGCGCGAAGCAACGCGCAACCACCCCCACAGCGGCATGCAGATCTCGCCCGAGCAAGGCCAGTTCATGGCGTTGCTCGTGAAGCTGATGGGTGCGCGAAAGACCATCGAGATCGGCGTCTTCACGGGCTACAGCGCCTTGGCCGTGGCCTTGGCGCTGCCCGAGGACGGCCAGGTACTCGCCTGCGACATCAGCGATGAGTACACACGCATCGGCAAGCCCTTCTGGACGCAGGCGGGTGTGGCGCACAAGATCGACTTGCGTCTGCAGCCGGCATTGACAACCCTGGACCAACGCATCGCCGAGGGCGCCAAAGGCCAGTACGACTTCGCCTTCATCGATGCCGACAAGGGCAGCTACGACGCCTACTACGAACGTTGCCTCACCCTCGTTCGCGCCGGAGGCTTGATCACGATCGACAACGTGCTTTGGAGCGGCAAGGTGGCTGGTCCCGCCGACAGCGAGGACACGGCGGCCATCCAGGCCCTGAACGACAAGCTGCATCACGACGAACGAATCGACTTGTCACTTTTGCCAGTCGGCGACGGCCTCACGCTCGCGAGAAAGCGTTGATCAGGGCACCGGGCGATCCCACATTCACTGTGTCCACACTGCAAGGTCAGCCTCTCACATCAATGCGCAGGCATTCCTTCTTGCGCCCCCCTTCTTCTAGGTGTATCGCCACCACAACAGCGGCCCCCTTTAGATCGGTAGATCGGCAAAATCCGTCGCGCCGCGATCTCTCTGCGGCAGCTTCACAAAAATGGAGGACCTACATGAAGAAGATCATTCTGGCTATTGCGGCACTCGGCGCTCTGTCGGCCAACACGGCCTTTGCGCAAACCTACGTCGGTGGCGCCATCGGCCAAGGCCACGTCAATCTCGACTGCGCAGGTTTTGCGAGCTGCGACAACAGCGACACTGGCTACAAGATTTTCGGTGGCTACAAGTTCACCCCGAACGTCGCCGGTGAAGTCACCTATTTCAACTTTGGCAAAGCCAAGGCAAGCAGCGGCGGCGTCGACGCCTCGGTCAAAGGCACGGGCGTGGGTCTTGGTGTTGCCTTCTTGGGCGACTTCGCACCGCAGTGGTCCGGTGTTGCCCGCCTCGGGATTGCGTCCAACCGCGTCAAGGTCGACACGAATCCGACGTCGTCAGTCGTGGGTTCGGAGTCCAGCACCAATGCCTACCTCGGGTTCGGCATCGGCTACGAAATCAGCAAGGGTCTGCAACTGACCGGCGCCCTCGACTTGTCGCGCGCGAAGTACCAGGGCTCCAGCGGCAACATTCGTCTCGCCAGTGTCGGCCTGACCTACGGTTTCTGATCTCCAGATCGCACTGCTCGTCAAAACGCCGGCTTCGTGCCGGCGTTTTTCATGGGCGAGAAGAGTCGACCGGCCAGTTGAAATTCAGACGATCAGCTTGCAGGAATCGCCCGACGCACGCCATATCTTCACCGACACCAGCGTTGGCAATCGCCCCTGAAGTTGCTTCGCGATGAAAGCACACAGCCCTTCGAGCGTGGGCTTGCCCAAGCCCTCGACGTCATCAAGAAAGTGGTGATCAATCAGTTCATGCACCTGCGCCAACTCGCGGCGAAAGATGCCTAGATCGATCAGCATCCCGGTCTCGGGGTCTGGCTGCCCCCGCAGCGTAACCTCTGCATGATAGGTGTGCCCGTGGATGCGCTTGCTGGGGACGGCATCGATCTTTCGTTCCAGCGTGTGCGCCGCCTCGAAGTGAAATCGCTGGGAGAGTTCGTAAACCATCATCGAATCCCGATGACCTTGTGCGTCTGCACGCTCAGGCGCCAGCGCGGATCGCGCAGGCATTGCGCAATGGCCCATTGCGTGTTGGCGGCCGCATCGGGGCCGTCCATCGGCTGAAGAAAGCGATGGTCGAAATCGAGCAGCGCCAGATCGTCCAGCGACAGCGCTGGCTGCGGCACCACCACTTTCAATTCCTGCCCGCGTGTCTGCTTCAAGGGTGCGCCAGCCTTGGGGCTCACACACAGCCAGTCGATGCCTGCGGGGGCTGCGATGGTGCCATTGCTTTCGACGGCGATCTCGAAGCCCCTGGCATGGATGGCGTCGATGAGCGGGGCATCGAGCTGCAATAAGGGCTCGCCGCCGGTGAACACCACGAGCCGCTGGCCCGAGGTCATGCCCGTCCAGCGCGATGCGATGGCAGCGGCCAGCGACGCGGCATCGGCAAAACGTCCGCCGTCCGGCCCATCCGTGCCCACGAAGTCGGTATCGCAAAAGCGGCACACGGCCGTCGCGCGGTCCTCTTCGCGACCGCTCCAGAGGTTGCAGCCCGCGAAGCGGCAGAACACCGCCGGCCGGCCGGCATTGGCGCCTTCGCCTTGCAATGTGTAGAAAATCTCTTTGACCTGGTAGGTCATGCTGGCACTCGCCTTGTTGGCTCCGTTGGGAGCGGATGTACTGGCCGATGGCCAAAGGGGCGCGATTTTACCGGGCACCCTGTTGGACGCCTCTACCCACCGGGGACACTCTGCCGCACTGGCGTGCCGTTGAAGCGCGATAGAGTCTGCGCCCCGATGCTCAGGGTTTTTTTCGATCGAGCGGAATGGACCGCGAGCGTCAGCACACCGCAAGTCGACCCGATTCGATTCGTCGGCTACCGAAGACCATCCACTGGAGAAACCCAATGACCTTGTCCAAAAGCCTTCGATTCGCCCTCGCTTCATGCGCGATGGTCTGCTCCTTTGTCGCGTCCGTCCCCGCGCTCGCGGCCAACACGTCGACCAAGTTCGAGCCCGTGACAGAAGTAAGGGGTGCCAAGCTGCAACTCAACGGCGCGGGCACCCGCTACAAGGCCATCTTCAAGGTCTACGACATGGCGTTGTATACAACCAGAAAGGTCAGTACCCCCGAAGAACTGCTGGCACTGCCCGGGCCGAAGCGATTGCAGTTCACAGCGTTGCGAGACATCCCCGGCACCGATCTCGGCCGCCTGTTCATGAAGGGTCTCTCCGAAAACTCGCACAAAGATCAGGTGCAGCGCCACGCACCGTCCACCACCCGCTTCATTGAAATTTTCTCAGCCAAGTCCAAGCTTGTGGCGGGCGACACCTTCGCCATGGAATACACCCCGGGCAAGGGCACACAGTTCTACATCCTGGGCCAACCGCAGGGCGAGCCCGTCGGCGACGACGAGTTCTTCACGATGGTGATGAATATCTGGGTAGGCGACTCGCCGGCCGATCGCGGGTTGAAGGCCTCGCTGCTGGGTAACGACAAGTAGGCGGCTTCTGGCGGAGGGCATCCGGCTTCATCGAAACGGATGCAATCCATGTCTGGCATCACCATAGGTTTCAACGCCAGCACTCTGCATTCCGACCGACACGCACGCGTCGAGCACCGCGGGCTGCACAAGCCCATCCACACCGCGGTGCAATACGCCCTGCGCGGAGGACTTGATCGGCGTCTTCCAAGGCCACCTTGGCCATCTCGGCGAGATCCTGTGAACACACCTCAGCCATAACCCACATGTGGACGCCGGTCAAGGGCGCAGCACAACAACCGTAGGACGCCAGAGTTTCCGCTCTGGTGCGTGAATGCGGACAATGACTTGGCGACGGTCGCGTCGCTGCGTGCTTTGAGCAGCATGCACGAGATTGCCAGCAAACCGCCGGTCGTCAGTGCCGGCACCCGGCCATCACGAGACGTTCACAACCGGTAGCTATCGAACAGCCTGATTGCGCCCCACCTGTTTCTCGGCTTCTCGGAAGGGCGGCCGAGGGCATCGAAGCAGCGGAGCAAGGACTTCGCCTCGGCAACGGTGCGCGGTCTGGTGATCGCGATGTTGGCTAAACAGCGGAACTAGGCGACTGCCTCATGGCTGTTATGTCCGTTGATATCCGAGGCGATCTGAGGGGGTGACGTCCCGGTGTTCTTGAGGGCGATGTTGAGATCGGCACCTTGCTCAGCTTGGGACCGC
>JAJKJU010000273.1 GCA_021153565.1 Rhizobacter sp. | reverse complement strand
TGAAGCATCAAACACCCATTCAGGCGCTCAAGGCTTGGCGTGAAAAAAAGCCCGAGTTGTTCGTCAAAAAGGTCTATGAACACACGGGACTTGACACCTATTATCTTTGGTTCAGACAAGCGTCATTTACTGGCAACTGCACGAACCAGCTGAAGGAAGCGCGAGGCCAGGCTGGCCATAGGAGTGCAATACCTTCCACCAACTCGGCAGCAATCGAACGATCTCAGGCTTTGAAAACCGATCGTCAATCAGATGCAGGCTTCCACGGTCCGAGGGAGTTCGGATTACCCGCCCCCGGCTTGCACGACCTTGCGGATACCCAGGAATAGATTGGTGTATTCATAACCCTCGCCGAAAGTCGCATCCATGCGGCGGCGCACCTCTTCGTTGATGCGATTGAACTGCGGCATGCCCAGCGTTGCGATGAAGGCGCCGATCAGCAGCTTGCCAGGCAGGTCGATGCCCTCGGCAAACGATCCGCCCAGCACGGCGAAGCCAATGCCCTGCCCCTGCGCGGTGAAGCGATCGAAAAACTCCTCGCACAGTGTTTCACGCTATGCGGAACTTGATCAGACCGACGGAATTGGCCGCGTGGCTAGGCGCAAACCGCAGCGACACCCGTGGTATCGCGAGGATTTGCAACGAACGTCACGGGGCCAAAGAGGCGGTCTTATGTTCCGCATAGCCTGAAACACTGCAGTAGGTGGTGGAATTCGCGATCGAACCCAAATCCACAGACGGTTGCCAACGCCTGCACCCCTACTGCAGATTCTGCGTCACACCGCTCAACGCTCCCGCAAACTCTCACTCGTATGCTGCATCAGCGGCGACAAGAAATACTCGATCACCCGCCGCTTACCGGTTTTGATCTCCACAGACACGGCCATGCCCGGGCTCAAGGAAACTGGGGAGCCGTCCACGTTGATGCTGGCCTTTTCCATCTTGACCCGTGTCGAGTAAATCAGGCCGCGCTTCTCGTCATTGATCGCGTCATGCGACACCGTGGTCACCTTGGCGTGGATGGTGCCGTACTTGGTGTACTGGAAGGTCTCGATCTTGACCTCCGCATCCTGGTTCGGTTTGACAAAGCCGATGTCTTTGTTCTCCAGAAAGGCTTCCACCTCCAGCGAGTTGTCGCGCGGCACGATCACCATCACCGGCTGCGCGGGTGTCACCACCCCACCGACCGTGTGAACCACCAGTTGCTGCACCGTGCCGTCCACCGGCGAGGTCAGTTGCATCAGCTTGCCGCGTGAATCGGCCTTGACCAGATCTTGCTCCAGTGCTGCAACCTTTTGCTGTCCATCGGTGATGCTGTCCAGGCTGGCACGCCCTGTCTCGGCCAGCAACTCGGCACGCTGGCCACGGGCCTCGCGCAACGCGGCTTCAATCTCCTTGAGTCGACTGCGCAGATTAGCCAGATCAGCTTCCTGCTCGATGCGGGCCTGCTCGCGCTCCATGTAGCCGTGCTTGGACACAAAATTCTGGTCAACCAGATTCTTGAAATCCTGCGCGCGTTGCGTGGCAATCGGCACAGTCTGTTCCAGCTTGCGCACCAACTCTTGCGTCGAGCGCAGTTCCGCCTCGCGCTTGGCGGTTTCAGCCTCAATCCGGCCTTGTTTGGCGCTGACTTCGGCCATCTGGCCTGCAAGCAGGCGTTGTGCCTCGGCGAATTTGACGTCGTCCACTCCGTTAGGTCTCGTCAGCTTCAAGGTTCGGCCACTGTCCAGCGCGGACAGCATGGCTTGCCCGCGTGCCACTTGCAACCGGGCCACCCCCAAATCGCTCTGCACCCGATCCTGGTCGGCTTGTGCGGTGGTGGCATCCAGCTCGATCAGCACGTCACCGGCTTTGACTTGCTGCCCGTCCGTGACATGGATGGCCTTGACGGTGGCGGTTTCAAACGGCTGGATGGTCTTGGTGCGATCGTTCGGCACCACCTTGCCTTGCGCCGTGGCCACCACGTCGATATGGCCGAAGCTGGCCCACATCACTGCCAGCAATGCGAATCCGATCAGCATCCACATTGCCACACGCGGTGCAGGCGAGACGGGCGTCTCCTGCAAGGAGAGCGCGGCGGGCAAAAACTGCGCCTCGTGCGGAAGACGCTCGGTAGGTTGCATGCCGGCGCGGTGTTGCCATGCGTGGCGGAATGCAGCGCCGTAGCGTTTAAATAGATCGGCAAAGGCTTGTAGGCGCGGGCTTACTCGTACAGGGTTGGCTAGGTTGATACGCATTCTCTTCACCCCTGCTGCAAGCGGTGCAGCCGTGCGTAGTGACCGGCCGAGCCGTCCGTTACAGGGCGAAGCAAGTCGGCATGCGTCCCCGTCTCCACGATCTGCCCACGCTCCATGACGATGATGCGGTTCGCATCACGGACCGCCGACAGTCTGTGGGCAATGATGATCACCGTGCGACCTTTGCAGATGGCCTTCATATTGTCTTGAATGATGCGTTCGCTCTCGTAGTCCAGCGCGCTGGTGGCTTCGTCAAAAATCAGCACCCGTGGGTTGGTCATCAATGCACGGGCAATGGCGATGCGCTGGCGCTGCCCGCCTGATAGCGTGGAGCCGTGTTCGCCCACCCGGGTGTCGTAGCCTTCGGGCAGTTCCAAAATGAACTCATGCGCCCCGGCGAGCTTGGCCGCTTGAATCACGACCTCCAGTGGTGCACCCGGGTCGGCCAGGGCGATGTTGTCGCGGACGCTGCGGGCGAACAGCACGTTTTCTTGCAGCACCACGCCAATCTGGCGGCGCAGCGACGTCGAGTCAGCCAGCGCCAAATCCATGCCGTCCACCATCACCCGGCCGCGCTCGGGCACGTACAGGCGCTGCACCAGCTTGGTCAGGGTGCTCTTGCCTGAACCGGAGCGGCCCACAATGCCGATCACCTCGCCAGCGGCAATATCCACCGATACGCTCTTGAGCACTTCTGGCCCGTCAGGCCGGTAGCGAAACACCACCTCATCGAGCGTGATGCGCCCAGCCAACGGCGGCAGAGCACTCTTGTTGCCAGCGACTTCCGTACGGGTGTTCAGAATATCGCCCAGGCGCTGAACCGAAATACCCGTTTGCTGAAAATCTGTCCACAACTGTGCCAACCGCATCACCGGCTGTGCCACCTGCCCGGCCAGCATATTGAAAGCGATCAATTGGCCCACGGTGAGCTGGTTGTCGATAACCAGCCGCGCACCCACGTACATGCTCGCCACCGTCACCAGTTTGGAGATCAGCGTCACGCCGCTGTTGGCAAAGGCGCCGACCGTGGCTGCTTTGAAGCTTGACGACACATAAGCCGCCAACTGGTTGTCCCACTTGCGCGTCCAATAGGGCTCCACCGCCATCGCCTTGACGGTGTCGATGCCGCTGATGGTTTCCACCAGAAAGGCCTGGTTCTCCGCGCCGCGATTGAATTTCTCATGCAAGCGGGCGCGCAGCACAGGCGTGAACGAGGCTGACAAGATCACATAGCACGGCAGCGAGATCACCACGATCAGGGTGAGCCAGCCGCTGTAGTACAGCATCACGGCAATGAATACGACCGAGAACAGCAAGTCCAGCACCAGGGTGATGGCGTTGCCGGTCAAGAAGGAGCGAATGTTCTCCAGCTCGCGCACCCTCGCCACCGAGTCGCCCACACGCCGCGCCTGAAAATACGCCAGCGGCAGGGTCAAGAGATGTCGGAACAGCCCTGCGCCCAGCTCCACATCGATGCGACTGGTGGTGTGCGCGAACACGTAGCTACGCAAGGCAGTGAGCGACACTTCAAACAGCACCACCACCGTCAGCCCCACGGCAATCACATCCAGCGTGGCAAAGCCTCGATGCACAAGCACCTTGTCCATCACCACCTGAAAGAACAGTGGTGTGATGAGGGCAAAGAACTGCAACACAAAGCTGACCAGCAAGACTTCCATCAGCAGCTTGCGGTATTTGACGATGGCCGGAATGAACCAGGTGAAATCGAACTTGCTCAGCTCGCCCGACATTGAAGCTCGGGAAGTGAACAGGATCAGCTCGCCCGACCAGCGGGTTTGTAGTTCGGAGAGCGTCAACGTCTCCGGGCGACCGACGGCAGGCGATTGGATCAATGCCTGATCACCATCCACGCGCGCCAGAATGAAGAAATCCACCGATCTGTCTTCGTCCTGTCCCACAGCCACGGCGGGCAGGGGCGTATTGGCCAGTCGCGCCATATCCACTTTCACGGCTTTGGCTTGCAACTCCAGGCGCTTGGCAGCCAACAACAAGTCGGTCGTGCCCAAGGGGCGGCCAGCCACTGCCGCCTCGTACGCCAGTTGGTCTGGATCGGCGGCAATTCCGTGCAAGCGCGCCATCATGACCAAGCACGCCAAGCCGGTGTCGATTGTGGGCGGCGGGGAAGCGGGCGCCCCATGTTCTGTTGTCGAGCCGACGACCGTCAGCCCCTTATGGGGTATGTGGGGCAGGTCGTCGCGGGGTACTTGTGTCATCAAACGCTTTTCTCTTCATCCATATGAAAAACCCCCAAGCCCGGGCCAGAGACCGGGCTATGGGGGCAAGGCCGCAGCCTTGGGACTGGTGGCTTACTTCCAGTTCGCAGCAATCACCGGGTTGAGTGCCGTCTGATAGTCTGCCGGGAGGGTGGTCTGGCCCGCGGCCGGCGGCGCGAAGGCTGCCATCGCGGAGACCAGAGCATCAACCTGGCTGTCAAGGAGCATCTTGCCGTCAGAGGTCTTGAACTGCTCGACGTGGTAGGCACTGCCCGAGTACCAATTGCTGAAGGTGCTCTTGTCGGTGCCGCCGATGATGCTGACTTCCAGATCAGCGCCAACGCGGCGGAACCATAGCTGGTTGGTCGCCACGCCAGTGCCAATCGAGAGTAGATCAGTGTTTCCGGCCGTTGAGTCGTAGTCGCTGACCGTATCTGCACCAGACCCACGACCGAACAGGTAGGTGTCGTTGCCCGCACCGCCCGAGAGCTGGTCGTTGCCTGCGCCGCCGTCGATCACGTCGTTGCCGTTCTCGCCGTAGACGTAGTCGTT
>JAJKJU010000272.1 GCA_021153565.1 Rhizobacter sp. | reverse complement strand
TTGTATTCGCGATTGACATTCTGGAAGTTGCCCGTCTCCTGATCGAACACTTGCCCCGGGAAGCGCTGGTTGAACCGAAAGACGCTCAGCCCGTTGGGATTTTCATCGGGCGAAGTATTGCCGAAAACTTCGGCCGAGTCCCAGCGCCAGACGATTGCATGGTCGCTACTTCTTGCGATCACACGCGTCGTGTCGAGGTGGTCGGCGTACGCATAGCTTACGCTGGTGGAGAGCGTCGAACTTGCGGCCGATCCCGTCGACTTCAGCATAGCCACCGGCGTCCCGTTGAGGTACACGGTTTCGAAGATCGGGTTGAGGCTGGCGTCGTATTCACCAATGAGCTGCCCTGCTTCGTTGTATGCAAAGTAGCCCGCCCCAGTCGGCACGAGTGTGCCGATCTTGCTCACCCGCTGTTCGAGCCCGTTGTACTTGTAGCTGACCGTGCTTCCAGCGACGGTCGCACTGCTCATCCGTCCGCGGTCGCTGTAGCTGTATGTGGCGTTCCCATCGCTCGTGATGTTCCCCGCCGCGTCATACAGATACGTGTTCGTCACCGTGCCGCTGGTACCGGCCGTCTGCACGCTGGTGAGCCGGTTGCTCGCCGGGTCCACTTTGTTGAGGTACCCGCCAGAGCTGGTGGTCAGGTCGGTCCGATTGCCCGTCGCGTCGTACCCGTACCCAAAGTAGCTGCCGTTCACCACCGTCTCGTTCACCCGATCCAGCCCGTCGTAGGCGAAGCCCTGATCGAATGGCGTTTGAGCCCCCGCAGCATTGGTGTGCGTGAAGCCCAGGATGCGCCCCGCGTTGTCATAGCTCAGCGTGCGCATGAGGCCCGCTGATGCGCCCGTTCCTGCCGGGTTGCCCAAGGGGTAGGTGGCCAGCCGCCCGAAGCCGTCGTAGGTCCTCTGATAGGCCGTGCCATCGCTCCAGGTCCAGTTGAGGATGTCGTTGGCCCCGTTATAGCCGATGCCCGTTAGCACGTTGAGCGTGCTGCCGCTGGTGCCCGCTCCATTGGCATTCACCGGATTCACGCTCACCGCGTTCACCCGTCCCGCTGCGTCGTAGCCGTAGTTCATCCGATTGCCGCTCGGGTAGGTGATGGCGGTGAGCTTGCCCGTCGCGCTGCCTGTCGTGCCCCAGGTGTAGCTCACGTTGAAGGTCTTGATTCCCACCACCTGCGTCTTGGTGGTGACGCGCCCGAACCCGTCGTAGCTGTAGCTCGTGCTGCCCGACTCGTCGGTGATCTTGCTCAGCTTGCCGATGCTCGTGGCCACCTGGGTGCTGCCTCCGTCGTACTCGAACACGGTGGGCGTGCCGCTCGCATAGGTGGCGCTCGTCAGCCGATTCAGGCTGTCGTAGGTGTAGGTGGTGGTTTTGCCCCGTGCGTCGGTGCTGCTGGTGAGGTTGCCCGCCGCGTCGTAGCTGCTGGTGGCCGTGCCGCTGTCGGGGCTGGCGGTGGCCTTGACGTTGCCTAGGCCGTCCACGGTGTAGCTCGTCACCAGCGATCTCTGGTCCGTCACCCGGGTGAGCTGGTCGCGGCTGTCGTAGCCCATGCTGATCACCGGGGCGGGTTGCCCAGCGCTCGGCGCCGGCTGGGTCACGCTGGTGGGACGCTGCAGGGGGTCGTAGGCCGTGGCGGTCTGGTTGCCGTTGGGGTCCACCACCGTCGTGCGGTTGCCTTCGGCGTCGTAGCCGTACAGCCAGGTCATGCCGCCCGGCGGCGTGGTGCTGCTGGTGGCGCCGACTTGCACGCTTGCCGCACTGGAGGTACTCGTGGTGTTGCTCGCGTCACCGGCGTAGCTGGCCGTGATGCTGTGGCTGCCGGCGGCGCTCAAGCTCGTGCTCAGGCTGGCTTGGCCGGAGGCGAGCGTGGCGGTGCCCAGCACGGTGCCACCATCGCTGAAGGTCACCGTTCCGCTCGGGGATGCCCCGCTGACCTCCCCCGTCAGCACGAGTTGGGCGCCCGCCGATACCGGGTTCGGCGCCGCGGTCAATGCCGTGCTGGTGCTCGCGGCGCTCACCGCGAGGCTCGCAGTGGTGGAGCTGCTGGGACTATTGCCGGCGTCGCCGACATAGCTGGCCGTCAGGCTGTGCGTGCCGGCGCCGGTAACGGCAGTGGCGAGCGTGGCGGTGCCTGCATTCAGGGGCACGCTGCCGAGCACGGTCGCGCCATCCTTGAAGGTGACGTTGCCCGTGGGCGACGTGCCGCTCACGGTGGCGGTGAGCGTGACACTGTCGCCCGCGGTGATGTTGCCCGGTGTCACGTTCAGCGTGGTGCTGCTTGGAGGCAGGCTGATCGTCTCCATCACCCCTGACGACGTGCTCGGCGCGTTGTTGGCGTCGCCTGCGTACGCTGCAGTGAGGCTGTGGCTGCCGCTCGTGCTGAAGCTCGTAGCGAGCGTGGCTTTGCCGTCGCTGATCGTTCCTGTCCCGAGCGTCGTCGCTCCATCCTTGAACGTCACGGTGCCCGTGGGGCTTGCACCGGTGATGCTGGCGGTGAGGGTGACGCTCTGGCCGCTGAGGGCTGGGTTGGCCGAGGCGGTCAGCGCGGTGGTGGTCGGTGTGCTGCCGCCGGAGGTCAGGACGTCGCACTCCTTGACGGTGCCGGGGAGCGGATCGCTGACGAAGTAGGCGTGGGTGCATGCGCCGCTGCCGCTCACGGTCTTCTGGATCCAACTGCTTCCTGCGCCGTAGCGCACGGTCTGCGTGCCGCTGACGCTGAAGGATGCGCCTTCGCTGGCGATCTTGGCCCAAGTGCCCCCTGTGGCGTTGACCGTCTCGCTGAGCGCGGCCAAGCTCGCACCGTTGTTGGCGTCGCCTGCATAGCTGGCCGTCAGGCTGCGCGCACCGGTGATGCTGAGGCTCGTCGCGAGCGTCGCTTTGCCGTCGCTGATTGTTCCTGTCCCGAGCGTTGTCGTTCCATCCTTGAACGTCACGGTGCCCGTGGGGCTTGCGCCGGTGATGCTGGCGGTGAGGGTGATGCTTTGGCCGATGGAAACAGGGTTGGCCGACACGGTCAGCCCGATGTGGTGGGCGTGCTGCCGCCGGAGCTCAGGACGTCGCACTCCTTGACGGTGCCGGGCAGCGGGTCGCTGAAGTAGGCATTGGTGCATGCGCCGCTGCCGCTCACGGTCTTCTGGATCCAGGTACTGCCGGCGCCGTAACGCACGGTCTGCGTGCCGCTGACGCTGAAGGATGCGCCTTCGCTGGCGATCTTGGTCCAAGTGCCCCCTGTGGCATTGACCGTCTCGCTGAGCGTGGCCAAGCTCGCGCCGTTGTTGGCGTCACCTGCATAGCTGGCCGTCAGACTGCGCGCACCGGTGATGCTGAGGCTCGTGGCGAGCGTGGCTTTGCCGTCGCTGATCGTTCCTGTCCCGAGCGTCGTCGCTCCATCCTTGAACGTCACAGTGCCCGTGGGGCTTGCGCCGGTGATGCTGGCGGTGAGAGTGATGCTTTGGCCGATGGAAACAGGGTTGGCCGACGCGGTCAGCACGGTGGTGGTCGGTGTGCTGCTGGCGGAGTTCAGGACGTCGCACTCTTTGGTCGTTCCGAAGACGGGATCGCTGCCGAAGTAGGCGTTGGTGCATGTGCCGCTGCCGCTCACGATCTTCTGGATCCAGGTGCTTCCGGCGCCGTAACGCACTGTCTGCGTGCCATTGACGCTGAAGGATGCGCCTTCGCTGGCAATCTTGGTCCAACTCTGGGCGTGTGCTGCACCGCCGATCAGCATGAGCATGCCGATCAGCGCAGCCCGGAAAAAGCCGCCGATGAGTTCCGTTGTGCCGCAGTCATCGACGAACGACGGACTTGTGCTTGCCGTGAGCCTGATCGCTGTCTTGGCAAAGACGCTTTGGCCTGCAAGGCCGAGCAGTGCAACGCACAGCATCGCAAACACCCGCTGCACGCACAGGCATGCGGTGTTCCATGCCGTGACCCTTGGGCGGCGGCCCACTCCCTGCATCTCTCGCATCTTTGCCCCTTCGAATTGATCTGCTGTTTTGAACTGACGACTCTGACTCATTGCCCCGCCCCTGTGACTTGCTGCACTCGTCCCAGGGCGTCGAACACACGCGTGATGTTGCGTGCCAGGTTGCCGCCCGCATCCTTGAGCCTCTCGCCCGTCCTGTTGCCCGCGTTGTCCAGCGTGTACGTCACCGTGTTGCCGGCGCCGTCGGTGATGCCTGTCAGCCGGTGCGCGTCGTCATAGATGTACTGCAGCGTCACCGCGTCGGGCAGCGTCACTTGCTTGAGCTGGACCACTGCGTCGTAGCTGTAGATAGTGACCTGCGCGGCACCGCCACCCGCGGGCGTCACTGTCACGCTCTCCACCCAGCCGCGCGGCTTGTAGGTAATGTCGGTCGACACACCTGTCGAATCGATGCTTCGCAGCAGTCGACCGGCCTTGTCGTAGCGCAAGTACTGCATCACGTGCCCTGCTGGGTTGGTCACGCTTTGCAGGTCACCCAACGTATGGTCGGACGTTGTGTCTGCGTAGTACGTGTACGTCGATGTGTTGTTTACGTCCGTACGCGGGCCCTTGGCTGTCAACACTTGGCCGTATTGGTTATAGATGTAGGTCCACATCCTGATAGCGACGCTCGCATCAAGGGTCGCATTGAATCCCTGACTGCCATCAGCGTCAGTGGTCGTCTGCTCGACTTTCTTGCACAGCACCGCGATCGGTTTGCCGTCGGGAAGCAATGCAGCGCTCGGCGTGCAACTCGCGATCGCGTTGCCGGCCGTCGGGTCAGGCTGGCCGTTGTAGACGTAGGTGCTCAGCTTGCGCGGTTCAGCCTCCTGCGCCTTGAGTCGCCAGTCAGAGTGCCAGACGCTGCTGACTTTGCGGCTCCCCGTCGGCAGCACCGCTCCCGCTGGCGTCACGCCGTCGCACGACGTGGTGTTGGGCAAGCCTTCCACCCTGGTCGACTCCAAGTTGCGGCTCAGGTCCGTGCAATAGCAGACCCGGTTGCCATTGAAATCGTCCGCACTCGCTACGTTGCCGTTGGCGTCGTAAGTCTGCTCGCTCGTGCTTGCCGCACATCCGGATCCGGCTGGCTGGTCCTGACTGCCCAGCCTCGGCATGCCTTGCACGAGCACAGCGCCCAAGGTGCTGATGCTGCCATTGGGCTTTGTAATGGTGATGCCCTGTGGAAGTTGCCAGTAGTGGTCGCGCCACACGACGTTGGCAACGCTGTCGTAGCGTCTCGACGATGTTCCACGAAGGCGCCGTGTCATACGTGACGCTGTAATGATCGGCGCCACCCGCGGCGTCAACGTACTTGAATCCGCCGGACGTGGCCGTCAGGCGGTCCTGTACGTCTGGATCGGGCACATAGCCAGAGCCCACGCGCACAAAGCTTACCCAGGCGCCTGCCCCTCGTGACGCCTGGATGGCTTGAGTCGTGCCACTATTGTCCAACTGCAACACCAGGCTCTTGTGCAGGTTGCTCGACCAAAGGTCGCCAAAGGACGCGGAGGGAATCGCGCTGAACGTTGGCGAGCCATCCACACTCGGGACCTTGCGTCGAGTGTCGTACGCGGCCACAAGCTTGCCGCGTCGCGCGATGTCCCACGGGCTGCATGTCCGAACGATCGCTTCCAAGTTCTTTTTCTTCCCGATGATCAAGGCGAGCGCCTTGATTGATGTGCCGCAGCTTTTTGATGCCGCTTTCGCAAATTTCTTGCGACGCGAAAGTGTCTCACGGCTTGTTACTTTTGGAATTCTTCCAGCCAGCAGTCTATAAAAATAGCCAATATTTAGGCATTCTGAAACGCTATCTTGAATTCACTATGTCAGCCCGCGTCGAGTTCCCAGGAACATAGGCGTACTCCCGTGATGCAGGCTTTGTCATTTCTGACGATTGGGTGACGACGGACATCACTCCGCGAATTCCTCCGTTCGGCGTCGTCACCAGTTTCCACTCCGCCGTTCCAGTCATCGGATTGACATACAGCGCTCTCAAGTGCCGACGTACGGTGATAGACCGGTTGTCCTGCAATAGGTCTTGCAACGAACTCGGAAAACTCTTTACGCGCCCAGGCGTCGACTCGTAATAGCTGCCAATGGCCTGCACGAATTGCTGACCGACCCAATCGAGTTGTTCAAGTCGCTGGCGTCGCGCAGTGGTGAACCACACCTCGGATGCCGCCGCGAGCCCGATGCCGATCAATGCGATGGCAAGGAGCACGCCAAGATAGGTGAAGCCTGACTGCCTTCGCATGGCTACCAGCTTCCGTACGCGGGGCCATCGCGGCTCATCTTGCTGGAGCCGCTGCGGACGTCATAGACCCCGCCTGTCTTTCCGTCGGGATGCGCCACCGGAACCCATGTCGATTCGCTCTCTGTGATGGGATCCGCGGGAATGGCGCGCAGATACCTGGCCTCGCTGAGTTGCGCCAATGACTCCGGCAGTCGACCCGTGTCGGCGCGGTACTTGTCGATGGCCTCGCGCAGCATTCGCAGATCGGTGCGCAGTGCCGCCTCCTTGGCACGGTCGACAGATTCGAAATAGCGCGGTGCGGCAATCGATAGCAAAAGAGCCAGGATGGCCATCACCACGAGCAGCTCGATGAGCGTCTCGATTGCCCCAATGGCGAAACTTTGTCTGCTGACCAGTACTACTCACTCGCAGTCTGATCTCAAATGCACTGCCGGGCTTCGCTTGGCCCGACGTCCTTATTGCGACAGAACCCGAGAAAGGGTATGTCTTTGCTCCTCTGTCCCGAATCGATTCAAGTAAGCCTCTCCA
>JAJKJU010000271.1 GCA_021153565.1 Rhizobacter sp. | reverse complement strand
TTGGGCCATGTCCTAGAGGCTGGCGGCTTCGGGGCAGCACTCGCTCTCGGCGCAAGTGGCGACATGCCCGGTCGAAGCTGCGGCTTCTCCCGCTTCGCGCGGATCGCCTGATGACAGCACCTTGATGCGCCCGTTTCGCAAGCCGAATATCCAGCCATGCACGCGCGGTACCCGCTCGGCATCGCGCACGAGCGGCACGCGGCGCAACGCGCGCACCTGCTCGAGGACGCTCAGTTCGGCCAAGCGGTTGATTCGCTCTTCTCCGGCAGGCAAGGCGTTGAGTTCAACACAATGTGCATGCGCCAGCGAGCGCAGCGGGCCAATGCGACGGTCGACATGTGGAAGCCCGGTGCACGTCGGCGACAAAGACGCTTGCACACCGCCGCAGCCGTAGTGGCCGCAGACGATCACGTCCTCGACTTTCAGCACGCATACCGCGTACTCGAGGACGCTCATCATGTTGTCGTCTTCGGCGCAGAACAGATTGGCGATATTGCGATGAACGAACAGGTTGCCGGGGTTGGAGTTCGTGATTGTTTCGGCCGGGACGCGGCTATCCGAGCAGCCGATCCACAGGACCGTCGGGCTCTGTCCCTGAGCGAGTCTGCCAAAGAATGCCGGGTCGCTCTCGGCAGTTTCCGCCGCCCAGGCGATGTTTTCCAAAAGCATGCGCTTAGGTTTGTTCATGTTTGTTTTGAAAGCGCTACCGAACGGCAGCGGCACAAGGTGATGGGTCTCTGGAGCGCGTTGCTACGGCGCGCTTCCAGACAATTGCTGCGTTGCAATATAGCCTTGGTTGGTACGTTCCACAAGCAGACAGTCTTGTGCAACGAAGGGTAAACCGACTATTTGGTGCTACCGCAAGATCGGGGGCCGCAAGGGTTCTGTCTACAACTTTGGCACGCCGTCAGGTCTGGCTTCTGGCGTCCGTCGGTTCTCCCCAAAATCGATAATTGTTCCTGCCTGCCTGTTTTGCAAAGTACATGGCCTTGTCAGCATTCTTGATGAGCGTATCGACGTCTGCTCCGGCTTGTGGGTACATAGCGACCCCCAAGCTGGCTGAAACGATGCATTCGTGGCTCTCCACCTGAAACGGAGTTGACGCGGCCAACAACACCCGCTCTGCAATGGCACGAACGGCGGATGGGCCGTCGAAATCGTCGAGCACTACGATGAATTCATCACCGCCCAACCGTGCTGCAGTGTCTGACTTGCGCAGGCAATTGCCAAGCCGCTGAGCAAAAGCGGCCAACAGGAAGTCCCCTGCCTCATGCCCCAAAGTGTCATTGACGTTCTTGAATCCGTCGAGATCGATGAAGAGAACCGCGAGTGGTGTTCCCAGGCGTTGCGTCTTTGCAAGCGCATGGTGAAGAAGCTGCATCAGGAGGTTCCGGTTCGGAAGCCGGGTCTGAGCATCGAAGTGGGCAAGCTGGCGGATTTGCTCTTCCGATGCTTTGCGTTCGGTGATGTCCATCACCGTGCCACGCAGCAGCGTCATCAGTCCCTTGTCATCGACGGTCGGTTGCCCAATCGCGTGTACCCAGCGTATGACTCCCGAGGGCAGCACGATGCGGAACTCGGAGTCGAAGTCCTTGCCGTCGCGCGCCGATTTCTCGACCACTTGGATGTACCGCTTTTTGTCTTCGGCATGAACGATCGAACGCAATGCAGCGCCAACCAGGGGGGCCTCGTTGGGATCGACGCCGAATATGCGATAGGCCTCTGCTGACCACACGGCGACGCGGGTCACAGGGTTGTACGTCCAACTTCCAATACCCGCAAGGCGCTGCGCTTGCGCCAACGTTTGCTCGCGGTCCCGCACGGTACGCAACGCAGTCTTCAATTGCTCCCGTAGCGCGCTGATGTAGCCTCCCATCAGAGCAAACCAGGGCATCGTCACGCCGAGAATGAGCAGTTGCAGAAGTTCGAGTTGCAGATCGAGCGCCTCACGCTTGAACAGCCACGACAGGCCGATCACGCCGGCATAACCGCTCACGATGCAGGCCGTGTAGACGAGCAGCGCACGGGTTCTCAGGCGCAACACGCCGAACATGAACACCATCAGGAGAAGCAGAAGGAAGACTGCTCGCCCACGGTCTGCGGCGTACATGGCTCCCAGCAAGGTGAGGGAAGATGCTGCCATCTGCGGCAGAGTCAGGCTGGCATCCGCCCACTTGCGATTCGACCCGGTGCGAAATAGCCCATAGAACGCGAGTATCCAAAAGACGATGAGCACAGAGATCAGGACGAACGGGCCTCGTTTCAGCATCCCGAGCAGGTGCCAGGCCAAGAGCACGCCGATGACGAGAACGCTGGTCCCCGCCGCCATGAAAAAGCGACGCATCCTGACTGCTTGCTTGGGATCGTCTCGCGGGATCAGGATGAGACTCGACATAGGCTGGGCCATGGGGAGGGAAGTCGGATGTCGCCACGCGTCCGGTTGATTGACCTTAGGATTTGGTCCGAAACAATTTCCCGGTTTGGGGGCGCTGGGCGGGCGCGCTGCGGCGTTGCTCCTCACTTGTGTGGCGCGCCACACGGCGCTCGGAGCGCCTTGCATCGCGTCCCGCCCAGCGCCCCCAAACCGGGAACATATTCCGGGCCAAATCCTTACTGTCAGTCCTTACAGCTTGTGTGCCCACAAGGCGCCACCCTATAACCCCCTGAATGCCGTGAGCATAGGCAGCATTGGACCTTTCGCGCAACGTGCTCGTGTTCCGGTGGCGCCCAGTTCCGATCCGCCTTCACCGTTGCGCGGCCTACGCCAAATGAGCGAGGATTGTGATGGCAGAAATGTTGAGCCCCGTGGAGTGGGAGGTACCCCAGTTCGAGGCGGCAGTGGTCGCCGCCGGCGAAATCGGCCGCGAGGACGCCGTCTGGCCGAACCCGCCCTATGCGAGTTTCCCTTTCGCGACAGCGCAGACCGAGCCTCTCGCCTGTGAGATCGTCGACCTGAACAACAAGCGCGAATCCGCCCGCATGACCTTTTTCGTGCCGGAAGAAGAGGTGGCGCTTGTTCAGTTTCCCCCGGCGCGCACCACGCTGCCCCTGCGTTTCGACCAGTTCCGCACGCTGACGCTCGTCACGCCGCTGGCACCGTTGGAGTTGCCAGCCGGCGACCCGCATTCCGGCATCCTGGGGCATCGCGTACACATGAGCTTCCGGGTCGTTCTGAACGACGGGAGCGAACTGAATGGCGAGACCGTGGGTTACGTGGAGAGCGAGTTCGGCCTGTTTTTGTTTCCGCCAGTTGGCGACGACGGCAGCGTGCGGCGACAGTTCGTGCCTCGCAACGCGTTCAAGCACTTCGAGGTCGGCCCGCGGATCGGCGAGGTACTCGTCGAGCAGCGGCACGTCACTTCGCATGATGTCAACGAGGCCATCGACATGCAGCGCAAGCTGCGCGAGCAAAGGGTGGGCGACATTCTGCTGGTGCGCCGCATCGTCTCGCCGGAACAATTGGTCGAAGCGATCGAGCGCCAGGCCAGGATGCCCATGGTGCGAATCGGCGAAGCGCTGATTTCGCTGGGCATGGTCAGCGAGAGCCAGCTCAGCGACGCGCTTGCGCAGCAGAAGCTCGATCGCAGCGTGCCGCTGGGTGAAGTGCTGGTGCGCATGGGTGTGGTGACGCAAGCGAATCTGCAGGCCGCACTCGCACGCAGGATGGGGTATCCGCTGGTCGACCTGGATGTGTTTCCGGTCGAGCCCGAGGCGCTGCGCAAGCTCAGCTTCAGCGTCGCGCAGCGCCTGCAACTGATGCCTTTGCTGATACGCGCCGGGCGCCTGGTGGTGGCGCTGGACGATCCTGCGAGGCGCCACAGTGCTGTGGAAGAAGTCGAGTTCAGTGCGCAGATGAAGGTCGTGCCGGTTCTGGCGCAATGCCGCGACATGGACAGCGTGCTGTTCGCCGCCTACGACAAGATCGGCGCTGCATCGAGCACCCGCGCCGCGTCGAAGGAGTCGCAGCAGTCGATCGACTTCAGCCTGACGGGCACTGACAAACTCGTCGAAACACTGGAGAAGGAAGGGCAGCGTTTTGACGACGATGCAGTGATCGAGCAGTCGGACAACTCGCTCGTTCGTCTGATCAACAGGATGATCCTCGAGGCGCACAAGGAAGGCGTGTCGGACATCCACGTCGAAAGTTACCCGGGGCGCGAGAAGATCCGCATCCGTTTTCGCAAGGACGGGGTGCTGCGCACCTACCTGGAACTGCCGCCGAACTACCGCAGCGCAATCATCGCGCGCATCAAGATCATGTGCGACCTCGACATCAGCGAGAAGCGCAAGCCGCAGGACGGCAAGATCAACTTCGCGAAGTTCTCGCCACAGCATCGCATCGAACTTCGAGTCGCAACCATTCCGACCAACAACGGCCTCGAGGACGTGGTGATGCGCATCCTGGCCTCGGCCAAGCCGATTCCGCTGGATCGGCTTGGCCTGTCGGAGTACAACCTTGCACAGCTCAAGCATGCGATCGAGCGGCCCTATGGCATGGTGCTGTGTGTGGGGCCGACCGGCTCGGGCAAGACGACGACGCTGCATTCGGCACTCGGTTACGTCAACGTGGCGGAGCGAAAGATCTGGACTGCAGAAGATCCGATCGAGATCACGCAGCCCGGCTTGCGCCAAGTGCAGATCAATCCGCGCATCGACTGGACCTTCGCCAAGGCGCTGCGCGCTTTCCTGCGCGCCGACCCGGACGTCATCATGGTTGGCGAGATCCGCGATCAGGAGACCGCCCAGATGGCGATCGAAGCCTCGCTCACCGGCCATCTGGTGCTCTCGACGCTGCACACCAACAGCGCACCCGAAACGGTGACACGCCTGCTTGACATGGGCATGGACCCGTTCAACTTTGCCGACTCGCTGCTGGTCGTGCTCGCGCAGCGCCTGGTGCGTAGGCTGTGCTCACACTGTTGCACCAGCCGGGCGGCGAATGAAGCAGAGGTGGACGAACTGCTGACCGATTACATGCATGCTTTCGGCGCCGGCGATGCGCCGACTGACCGCGAGGCGGTGCGCCGCGACTGGATGAAACATCACGGCCGCGATGGCCGGTTGCAGATGTACGCGAGTGTTGGCTGCTCGCACTGCGACAAGACCGGGTTCAAAGGCCGCGTCGGGTTGCACGAACTGATGGTCATTTCTCGCGAGCTTCGACGTCTGGTGCAAACCGGTGCGCGCGCCGAGGCGCTGCAGGAGACGGCGCTGCGCGAGGGCATGCGCACGCTGCGCCAGGACGGCATCGAGAAGGTGCTCGCAGGGCAGACGACCATCGAGGAAGTGCGCGCGACCAGCAACGCGTGAGAGGCTGAGAGTATTTCGAACGTGTCCGAGCAGCACGTCAAAAGACGCCTGATCTAGGCGCAAACCGCAGCCATGGCCTGGCTATGGCGATCATTTGCAACGACGAGCAGGGGGCTTTTGGCGTGATGAGCGGGCATGATCGAAATACTCTCAGCCTCGGAGAGAAGCCTCTGAGAGCTTGACTCTGGCTGAACCAGACAAGGAGCCGCATGTTCGACGATCCTTTGCTCCTCGCACCCCCGCGAACTGTGCGGGTCACATTTGATGACGGCAGTTTCGTGCTGCGCTCGCCCGAGCCGTTGAAGCCGTACTCGCGCTGCGTCGGCGAGTGGCTGGAGCGCTGGGCAGCCGAAACGCCGGATGCGCGGGCTTTCGCAGAACGTGACCCCGACGGCGGCTGGCGCGAGCTGACCTGGCGGCAGGCGCTCGACCAAGTCGGCCGCATCGCTCAAGGCTTGCTTGACCTGGACCTCGCCCCACAGGCGCCCATCGTCGTGGTCTCGGACAACAGCATCGACCACTTGCTGCTCATGCTGGCGGGCATGCACATCGGCCGAGCGGTGTGCACGGTGTCGAGCGCCTATTCTCGTCTCGCCAAAGACCATTCGACGATTCACGGCATCCTCAACACGCTCGGACCGGCCTTGGTCTACGCGTCGGACGCCGAGGTCTACGGGGCGCCGCTATCGAGCGCAGGGCTCAAGGCCGTCGTCGTGTTCAGCAAGGGCGCGCAGACGTACGCCGGCGCGCTGTCCTTCGACAGCCTCTCGCGCACGGAAGAAGGTCCGATGGTCATGCAGGCATTTCATGAGATAGGCCCCGACACCCATGCCAAGTACCTTCTGACTTCCGGTTCGACGGGGCATCCGAAGGTCGTCATCAACACGCACCGCATGCTGTGCGCGAACCAGCAGATGATCGCGCAGGCCTGGCTCTTTCTCGAGCGCGAGAAACCGGTGATCGTCGATTGGCTGCCCTGGAGCCACACCTTCGGCGGCAATCACAACCTGAACATGGTGCTGCGCCATGGCGGCACGCTCGTCATCGACGAAGGGCGTCCCGCGCCGGGACTGATTGAGAAGTCGGTGCGCAATGTCTGCGAGATTCAGCCGACGGTCTACCTCAATGTGCCGCGCGGGATCGACATGCTGCTGCCCCACCTCGAAGCCGACGAGTCACTGGCGCGCAGTTTCTTCGCGCGGCTGCGTGCGGTCTTCTACGCTGGGGCCGCATTGCCTCAGGCATCCTGGGATCGGCTGCAGGCACTGGCCCTGCGCGTGCGCGGCGAGCCCGTGTGGCTGACGACATCCTGGGGTTCCACGGAGACCGCACCGGCGGTCACGAGCGCCCACTGGAAGCTGGAGCGGGCCGGTGTTATCGGACTTCCCCTGCCGGGCGTCGACTTGAAGTTCGTACCGAACGCAGACAAGCTCGAGATGCGTGTGCGCGGTGTGACGGTATTTCCCGGCTATCGCGATGCACCGCATCTCACGGCCCAGGCCTTCGACGGCGAGGGCTATTACTGCATCGGCGACGCCGGCTTCCTGGCCGATGAACAAAGCCCCGAGCACGGAGTGGTATTCAATGGCCGAATTGCCGAGGACTTCAAACTCGCGACGGGCACATGGGTGTCAGTCGGCACGCTTCGCTTACGTGTCGTGTCGGCACTCGCGCCGTTCGCCCAGGACGTGGTCATCACCGGCCACGACCGCGACGAGGTCGGGGCGCTGATCTTTCTGTCTCCGCAGGCAAGCACGATGTCAGCCGATGCGCTGGCCGAAAAGATCTCGTCCGCATTGAAGGCCTTCCATGCGCAGGGCGGTGGCTCGTCACAAGTGCCGCGGCGCGCACTCGTTCTTGAGGAGCCGCCCAGCGCGGCGGCCGGCGAGATCACCGACAAGGGCTACATCAATCAATCGGCCGTCCTGCGGCGGCGCGCGGCGACCGTGCAAAGGCTGTACGAGGGCGGCTCCGGAGTCATTCTTGCGTCTTGAGTGACACCCCTTTCAAGGTCTTCGCTCCCTCTCCCTCTGGGACCCTCTGGGAGAGGGGTGGGGTGAGAGGCTGAGAGTATTTCGAACGTGTCCGAGCAGCACGTCAAAAGGCACCTGATCTAGGCGCAAAGCGCAGCCATGGCTTGGCTATGGCGAGCATTTGCAACGACGAGCAGGGGGCTTTTGGCGTGATGAGCGGGCATGATCGAAATACTCTCAGCCTCTGAGGGCCGTGGGCGGTGAATAAAGCCATGGGTTGCCATCACCGCAGCCCCTCACCCAACCTCTCCCCAGAGGCTGACCTTTACGTACGCTGGACACGCGGAAGATGGCCGTTGGAGCAAAGTTTTCCCCTACGAGGTTTGAAGAAGGCGGGGTTGACGCATGACAAGTTCATGTTTGCTCAGAGGCCCAGGCCCAGGCTCAGGCCCAGGCCCAGGTCCAGGCCCCTCACCCCAGCCCTCTCCCCGAAGGGGCGAGGGAGCAATGCAGGCCAGTTCGCTGTGGCCCGCTTCGAAGTAACGCATTTCGGCTCC
>JAJKJU010000270.1 GCA_021153565.1 Rhizobacter sp. | reverse complement strand
GAGGGTGAGGTGGGGGCAAACGATTTCACTTTTCTGACCACCCCTCACCCCTGCCCTCTCCCCCGAGGGGGAGAGGGAGCAATTCTCAGCGCTTCAATGCGTCGGCGGGGTTGGCTTCGAGCTGTACCTTTGTAAATCCGGTGATCGCGATGGTCCTGGGGGTGGCGATTGCAGGGGAAGCGGTGACGTCGTTCGAGGGGATGGCGGCGGGCGTGGTGCTGATGGGTGTGGTGCTGATGGGTGTGGTGCTGATGCTGCGCGGCGCCAAGCGCTAGTCACTCCCTCTCCCTCTCCCTCTCCCGGCGAGGGAGAGGGTTGGGGTGAGGGTGAGGTGGGGGCAAACGATTTTCACCATTCTGACCACCCCTCGCCCCTGCCCTCTCCCCCGAGGGAGAGAGGGAGCAATTCTCAGCGCTTCTCTGCGGAAGACCTGATCGCCGACAGCGTCGTCCGGCTCGTGATCACTTCCGGTGACAGCTTCAAGTGCAGCAAGGTCGGCTTGCCGCTTGCAAGTGCCGCAGCAAAGGCCGGCTCGAACTGCTCGGTGGCATCAATCGTCGCCGCACCCCATCCATAAGCCCGGGCCAATGCGGCGAAATCCGGGTTGAACAAATCCGTCCCACTCACTCGCGCCGGATATTCCCGCTCCTGATGCATGCGGATCGTGCCGTAGGTGCCGTTGTCTACCACGATGCTGATGAGCCTCGTCGCGCCATAGGCCGTGGCCGTCGCCAACTCCTGCCCCGTCATCAGGAAGTCGCCGTCCCCTGCGATGTTCACCGCCGTGCGATGCGGATACAACAATGACGCAGCCACCGCCGCCGGCACGCCGTAGCCCATGGCTCCCGATGTCGGCGCGAGCTGGGTCTTGCCGTGCTTCTTGAGTCCCACGTACTGGCAATATCGATGCAGCCACCCGCTGTAGTTGCCTGCACCGTTGGTATAGACCGTGTCCTCAGGTGCGAGGCGCTGTATGGTCTTGACGACCACCGCCATGTCCAGCGGCTCGACCGCGGGCGCGACGAGATTCTCTTCATAGTCGGCACGGGCCCGCTGCGTCCATTCGGACCAGGGCAAGGACATCGGTGGCGCCAAGGTCTCGAGCGCCTTGGCGGCACAAGCCATCGACGCCTGCAACAGCAGATCGGCCGCATACACGCGCCCCAACTCCTCAGGCCCGGAGTGAATGTGGATCAGCTTTTGCACGGGCCGCGGCACTTTCAGCAGCGTGTAGCCGCCGGTCGTCATCTCGCCCAGGCGCGGCCCGATGGCGACGATCAAGTCCGCCTCCTCGATGCGCTTTGCGAGCTTCGGGTTGATGCCGATGCCCACGTCGCCCACATAGTTCGGATGGCGGTTGTCGATGGTGTCCTGGAAGCGGAAGGCGCACCCGACCGGCAGTTGCCAGCCTTCCACGAATCGTTCCAGCGCATTGCACGAGGCTTCATCCCATCCGCTGCCGCCGACGAGGATGAAAGGTCGCTTTGCCTCGAGCAACATAGCCCGCACGTCGCGCAGCGCACCTGGCGCCGGCCAAGCCAACGCAGGTACGACGCGAGGAAGCACTCGCGCATCGGTTTCCTGCGTGAGCATGTCTTCCGGAAGCGACAGCACCACCGGCCCCTGCCGCCCCTGCATTGCCGTATGAAATGCACGGGCGACGTACTCGGGGAGTCGGTCCGGGTCATGCACTTCGCCGACCCACTTTGCCAAACCCAGCGTTCCCGGCCCGAACATCTGGCGGTAGTCGACCTCCTGGAACGCTTCACGGTCGCGCTGATCGCTCGCGACCTGGCCGACGAAGAGAATCATGGGCGTGCTGTCCTGGAACGCAGTGTGCAGACCGATGCTCGCGTTCGTCGCGCCCGGGCCACGCGTCACGAAGCAGATGCCCGGCCGTCCGGTCAGCTTGCCCTGGGCCTCGGCCATGAACGACGCGCCGCCCTCTTGCCGGCATGCGATGAACCGGATGCTGTCGCGGTATTCGTGAAAGCCGTCGAGCACCGCAAGGTAGCTCTCGCCGGGAACTCCGAAGACGGTGTCAACGCCCTGGGCAACGAGAGCCTCGACCAGCGCGTGGCCGGCAAGACGTTTCAAATAGCTTGCAGTCATGATGGGTGCTTGTAGCCCGGTGCAACCCGGGATGGACATGTTCGACCTGCAGCAGTCGAACCCAACTGCGAGTGTGCACGTTCCAGTCCGCGCTTGGCATTAGCAGTGAATTCTCCCCGCCATGCGCGGCTGGCATCCAAACTGCTGATAAAGCATCTAGACTGCCGCCGTTCACACTCTGAAGGCTGTCCGACATGAACAAGCCGACAAAGGTACTGGTCACCCTGGCCCTGCTCGCCGGATTCGGGTCTGCCGTCTGGTTTGCGCTGCGCAGCCAGCGCCATGAGCAGATCGCCCAACAGGAAGCCGTCGAGCAGGCGGCAGAGACGGAACTGACAGGCCTTGTCGCCCTGGATGTCGAAGACTTCCTCAAGGATCCGCGTGTGACCAAGGTGCTCGCGGCCAGCAAGTTGCCGGTGCGCGTCACACGCGTTGGAAGCCGCGACATGGCTTCCAAGCTCGGCACCGCAAAGACTCCAGACTTCCTGTTTCCCTCCGGCGTCGTCGCCGCCAACCAGATCACCGATGCGGCGCGCAAGGCCCATATCACGACGGCACAGTACTCGCCCTTCCACACGCCGATGGTCATTGCGTCCTGGGAGCCGATCGCCAAGATCCTCGTCGACAACGGCATCGCCAAGCAGTTGCAGCCCAAGGTCTATGGCATCGACATGGACAAGCTCACGCAAACCATGATTGCCCGCAAGCGCTGGAAGGATCTGAAAAACGCAGGCGCTTACGACGTGAGCCGCAGCGTGCTGGTGTCGACAACGGACGTGCGGCGAAGCAACTCCGCCGCGATGTACCTCGCGTTGACCAGCATCGCCTTGAACGGCGACATGGTCACCGACCGCGAAACCGCTCGAAAGGCAGCTCACATGCTCGCCGAGTTGTTCAAGCGCCAGGGCTACCAGGAAAGCTATGTCAACGGCAACTTCGACGACTACATCTCGCAAGGTATCGGCAAGACGCCGATGGCGTGGATCTATGAGAACCAGATCGTGAGCCACGCGTTGGCCAAGAAGGGCGTGGGTGCCGACATGGTGCTGATCTACCCGCAGCCGACCATCATCAACAAGGTCGTCTTCATCGCCACCAATGAACGCGCCAAGTCGCTGGGCACTTTGCTGTCGACGAATTCAGATTTGCAAAGCGTCGCTGTGGAATACGGCTTCCGCATTCCAGATGCGGAGCGTTTCGCGCAATCGGTCAAGGCGACGGGGCTGGCCATCGAGCCCAGGTTGTCGAATGTGATCGACCCGCCTTCATTCGAAATCATTGGTGAAATGATCGACGTCGTGACCAAGGAGATGACGCAATGAGATCCCGTTGGCTGGCCTGGGCCGGCATGCTGGTCGTCGTGGGCTTTGTCGGCTGCGGACGCAAGGAAAATTCCCCCGGTCCGGCTGCCGCATCATCCCCTGCTCAGGTCGAAGCGGCCGCGCTCAACGTGCTGGCAACGAGCGACTTGCGCGACATCGAACCTCTGCAGGACATGGTGAGAAAAGCCACCGGCATCACGCTGAAGTTCAAGTTCGGCGGCACGATGGAAAGCACCGAAGCCGTATTGAATGGCAAGACCGATGCCGACGTGGCCTGGTTCGCGAACGCCAAGTACCTGCTGTCGGACATGCAGGGGCAGTCGCGCGTGAAGCTGCAGGAAAAAATCATGCTGTCGCCCATTGCCGTGGGCGTGAGCGAGTCGGCGGCGAAGAAACTTGGCTGGGACAACCCTGCCAAGGCAGCGAAGGTGACGTGGAAGGACATCACCGACGCTGCCAGCAGCGGACAGCTGACCTACGCGCTGTCAAACCCTGCCACGTCCAACCAGGGCTTCATGGCGCTGATGGGCGTGGTGGCCGCTGCAAGCCAGAAGACCGACGGCCTCGGCGCCGCCGACGTCGACCGCGCGGCCATTGCCGCCTTTCTCAAGGGCTACAAGCTGCCCGGCGACAACTCGACCTACCTGTCCGAAAAGTTCATCGAGCAGCAAGGCATTGACGTCAACGCCTTCATCAACTACGAAAGCTGGCTGCTGAGCCTGGGCCAGTCGGGCAAGCTGCGCGAAAAGCTCGTGCTCATGTATCCGCACGAAGGTGTGAGCACGGCGGATTACCCATTGATGCTATTGAACGACGCAAAGCGCGACGATTATCGAAAGGTCGTCGCCTACTTGAAGAGCGAACCCGCACAACTGTGGCTGGCAAAGCAGACCTTGCGCCGGCCTATCGTTCCGGAGGTGGCGGCCAAGGTGGCCGACATCCTGCCCCGCCAGGGCATGCTTGTCGAACTGCCGTTCTCTCCCGACCGCGCACTGGCCGACGGCCTGATAGACGCCTACCTCAACGAATTCCGCAGGCCCATCGCGTCAACCTTCGTGCTCGACACCAGCGGCAGCATGGAGCGCGAGGGGCGCAAGCAGCAGTTGCTGCAGGCCCTGCACTACATCGCCGGCGCCGATCGATCGCTGACGGGCCGCATTGCCAAGCTGACCAACCGCGAACGTTTGTGGATGCAGCCGTTCTCGGACAACCCTTACGGCATGGAGCGTTTCGACATCCCCGGTGGATCATCCTCGGCCAAGGGTGTGCAGATCCAGGAAGACAGCGAGGCCAAGCAGAGAGTACTGACCGACGTGCGCGCCTTCGCCGACGGGCTGCGCATGAATGGTGGCACGGCCCTCTTCGATGCCGTCTTCAAGTCACTGGAACACATGGCCGCGGAAAAGAAGAAGAACCCGGGCTACCAGTATTCGGTGGTGGCCTTCACCGACGGAGAGAACAACCAGGGGCGCACGTTCGCGCAGTTCAAGCACGACTACGCCAACCTGCCCGAAGACGCACGTTCCATTCCGGTCTTCATGGTGCTCTTCGGCGAAGCCAACGAGCACGAACTCGACGAACTCGTGAAGGTGACCGGAGGCAGGCTCTTCGACGCGCGCAAGACGCCGCTCTACAGCGTGTTCAAGGACATACGTGCGTATCAGTGAACGCCTCTTCGGCTTCCTGGGATCGACGCCCAACTGGATCGGACTGGGCATGGCGAGCATCGTGCTCGTGCTCAAGGGCATGGGGCTGGTGGGCACACCGGGGCTGGGGCTTGCGGTGATGGGCTATGTCGCAGGCTTCGTCGCGGCCGGGATGTGGTTCGGGTTTCCGTCGTTCACGGGGCCCGCGTGGGAAGCCCTTCACTTCAGCGACGAAGGCGACGCACGCGAGGCGATGGAGCGTGCGCTGCACGGTGTCCGGGGCCTCACGCAATACAACCCCGAGAACCGGCTTCCCGGCAGCCTGCAGGCGCGCGTGCTCGAGTTGTGCAACGCGCTCGAAGCGCTCTTGCAACAATGGGAGAGGTCACGCGGACGGCTGTCGCTGGAGAATAGTTTCGACGCGCGCCGCATCGCCATCATCTATTTGCCTGAAGCGTTGAATGCCTACCTCTCGATACCTGCGTCTTTCGCGCGCACGAGGTTGCTTGCGAACGGCAAGACTGCGCTCGACACCTTCGATGAAACCATCGTCGAACTCGAAGGCAAGGTATGCGAACTGGCCGACGATCTCGCCTCGCAGGACGCGCAGGCATTTCTCGCACACTCGCAATTCCTCAAGCAAAAGTTTGGCGACAACGAACTGTCGGCTGCCGCCGCGTTGAACCTTCCTTCGGCCAAGGACAAGATCTCATGACACAGACCAACACCTCCAGCGCCAAGCCCGTATTTCAACTGGAGCCGCCTGAGGTCATTACGCCCGTGCCGGCCGATCAAGTGCGCGATGCCGTGCCGCTCAAGCCCGAGGTGGTGCAGGCGGTAGATGAACAAGTGGGGCGTTTTATCGAAGCGCTGATGCACGAAGACCTGCATTCCGACGCCTTCCGAAGCAAACTCGACAGCGCCTTCACGCTGGGGCGCGAAGAGATCTCGACGGCATCAACCATGATGCAGAACCCGTTCATGCAGCGCAACTTCGTCGGCATGGAGGATTCGCCCGCGTACAAGGCCATCGCCGAGATCCGAGGACTGCTCGACGAGTTGAACCCGGGCAAGCAGGGCGATCTGTTGGAGTCGAACAGGCTGCTGGGAATCATCCCTTACGGCAACAAGCTGCAGGCGTACTTTCGCAAGTACCAGAACGCGAGCAGCCAGTTGCAGTCGGCGATCTCGCAGGTGCACGCCGCACGAGATGACATGCAAAAGGACGTGGCGGCCATCGACACGACGCGGGTACAGGTCTGGGAAGCTTTGCAAAAACTCGCTGCTGCTGCGCGCTTCGCGACCACGCTCGACACCAAGCTGGAGAACCGTGTCGATGCATTGCAGGCCACCGACGCGCCCAAGGCGCAGGCGTTGCGGCAGGAGGTGCTGTTCTACGCGCGGCAAAACCTCACCGACATCCAGACACAGCAGGCCGTCACCATCAATGCCTACCTCGCATTGGGTGTGTTGAAGCAGACAGCTCGCGAGATGATTAACGGCTGCTCGCGCGTGCTCACCACCGGCATGAGTGCACTCGCCACTGCGCAGACCGTGGCTCGTGCCACGGGCAACCAGATCAAGGTCATGGAAATGCTGACCGGGGTCAACAGCACCATCGGCGCGCTGATTGCCGAATCAGGCAAGCAGCTCAACCAGCACGTCGAGCAGACGACGAAGTTCGCGGAGAACCCGATGCTGGGCATCGAGCAGATGAAGCAGATGTTCGACCAGGCCTTCCAGGCCATGGACGCGATGGACACCTTCCGCTCGAAGGCCATCGACGTGATGGGGCAGAACAACAAACTCATCCGCGAGCAGATCGAACGCGCGGAATCGTATGTGGATCGGAATCGGCAGAAGCTGGCGCGGGAAGCAACGGGCGGGGCAAACGACGGGCCGGTGAAGATGTGACCCGCCACCCGAAGTGTCGACTCGAGTCGGCACGGGCAGAGAGGCTGAGAGCCTCTCGACGCGTCGAACCTTGAACGCGCTCGCGATCAAGACCGCTTGCACCACTGCAATACCACCTGGGAACGGCATGGCGCCGGATTGCCTCATGAAGGGGGTCAGAAAACCCACCTGCTAACCCACACGGAATACTTGGGGGCCGAAATCGTTGTAGAGCGCACGACAAAAAGGGGCCCCTTCCATTGCTCCCCCGGACCGTGGGAGCTCCGCCAGGGCGATTGCATGAAGGAAACGAGTGAAAATGCGGTATCGGAGCGACTCGAGATTGACCTCGAGAAAAGCAAATAGAGGTCAAAAGACAAGAGAACAGCCGCGCCCGTTACATGAGCTTGCTTCTGACGGCATTGCGTGCGGCCACAGGTAAGGCGGGCAGATGCTTAAGCAAGGAAAGTCCAGCAAGACCAACAGCAATTCCATGTTTCGCCTCGATTTCGAGGGCTCTCCTATACCAGATATTTGGTCATTTCTTCACGCAATCGCCCTGGGAGCTCCGCTAGCCAGAGATGGACGGCCCCTCGTCGTTTCGTGTGCAAGATCGTGTCCGCACGAAAGTGCGGCCCAAATCAGCACTTTGGGTAAAAGGAGTGCAATTGAATTGCAAGACTAGGGCAGAAACATTGTCGCCTCACGTCTATCGGTGAGACCATAAGAACGAATTACTCTTACTCCATAGTGCACTACATTGGTAGAAGATTGACAGCTCAGCCACTTCAATCCATCTTCGGGGGATTTCCATTCGTTTATAACCAAAAACTTACCAGCATCATTAATGCAGGTAAAAATTGACTCCTTGGAAAGCCTCACCTCGGGCTCAATGAGTTCGCCAGCACCACCCGATTTCAGGCTAATCGTAACATATCTCAGCGGGTCGACTTCCGTCAAATCCTGCCTTGAGCAGCGTTCTATTATAGCACCCATACCATCGCCACTCATATAATCTATCTCACCCACGCGCAAATGGTATGCAATCAAAATATCTGTACGCCCTCGTTCTTGGGCGAGGTGATGGAGTGAATGAGTTCGCCAGCGAATAAGCGATTTTTCATCCCTCCAAAGTGAGAATGAGAGCAACTTACCTTCGCTGCCGTTGAGGCGAAATCGCTCATTTTCCAAAAATCCATCGATTTTGACAAGTTCAGACTTCAGATCGCTCGCAATGCCGAGGTATTGATCATACTTGGTAGGATCTGGAGTTACTTCAAAAATTACTGCGAACATATAGATTCCAATCGTTGACTTTTTAATGGTTAATGGATGTTGAAATCAATTCATACGAAGTCCGGCTTTGAGATTACGAGTTCCAAAATTGGTTTTTCCACTCATTCTTTTAGACCATTGCGAGCTCGGAAACCCGAGCATTCAATGAGGCACGAAAACGTACCGGTCGAGCCAATTTAGAAAGGTTCAAGCCCTGTTGCAACAGACAGTTCACGGCAACTGCGCTAATACTGATAGCGATATCCTTTCCAGGACAGCCATGGCTATCGCTGCCAAAAGTGAATAAACTGGGGTTCCTTCGAGACAAATCCATCTCTTCCGGACTAGGATTAACGCTATCGTCCAGGTTCGCGGCGGCCAGTACGACTAAAATTGCAGACCCAGCGCTAATTTTGTTGCCGGCGATGACCGTATCTTCAGCTACAAAGCGCCGCGTATTTTGAATCGGCGCGTGTACCCGCAGCACCTCCTCCAATAGGGCCGGAATCAGTTCAGGCGTGGACGTGATACGTTGCTGCAATTCTGCATAATCCGATAGGCATGCTAACGTATTACCAATCAATCCCGCAGTTGCTTCATAGGTTTGGGTCAGGAACCCGATGCTGTTGGCAATAATTTGCGGCAACTGTATGAACTCATTCTGATTTTCCAACTGTTTGAAACTCTGCAGGAGACTGCCATTGGTCGCCGCCTGGGCGGACAGGTATTGCTCTTGCACGCATGCCCGCAGCTTCGCAGCAGCTTCTTGTCCGACTGCGATTTGCTCCGGCGTACCACCCGGTGCGATGCAACGTATGAAATCACCAACCCACTCTGCAATGCCTGCACTTTTTTCTTCCGGTATCCCAAGCAAATCCGCCATCACTGACACGGGTAAACGGTAGCAGAACGTTGCCATGCCACTGCCGGCCTGCATGGGCTTGATCTCCTCCAGCAGCTTGTTAACCCAGTACTGAGCACGCTGCTCCAGCTTGTCCTTGAGTAGGGTATCAAGGACAGTGTTGACCATCCTCTTCAAGGCAACATGCTTGTCGCGGTCGTTCATGCGCACCAGATTGCCGAAAACATCGGCGGCAGGCGAGTTTCCGAGAACTAGTGGCACAGGTTGATCCAAGGGGCGCACCCGACAGGCAGGGTCGCGCAATACCTGTGCCACGTCTACTGCCTTGAAGGCTATCCATAGCTTGAGTGCGTCGTCATAATGCATACTCCGTTCCGCCAACAGCGTTGCATAATAGGACCAAGGATTGGCGTGTGTAGCCGCTTCCAACGGATTTCCGGGCATAGTCATAGATTCGTTTCCTTCAATTTTGCGAGGCATTATTTATATCAAAATGGCTAGGTCGCGGCAGCTGAAATTCCCGGCGAATTATGTATCACTCATCGCTCAGATGAAAAATTCTTTACCTTGCTCTTCGTTCGCGACATGCCCTGCTTGAAAAAATCCTGATGCACGTGCAGTGATCGCATCAACATGTTGGGAGAAGAAAAAATGATTTCCTTGTAAAATTTCTACAACAATTTTCCGCTCGCTTTCCTGTTGCCAATGCGCCAGCAGTTTCTGGTCCACATGCGGATCATTTGCGCCCGCAAATACAAGTACAGGGTGTGGCAGTGGAATTTCGGACTGGTATTCGTAGCTCGCTACCAAGCTGAAATCGGCCCGAAAAACCGGTAAGAACATATCCAGCAGGCTATCGTCTGCCAACAATTCTTCCGGGAAGCCCTGGTACTCGCGCAGCGCTTCTATGATTTGCACATCACCGAGAGTAGCGAGCCGCCTACCTCGTGCGGTGGGCCAGAACGAAGGAGCAATGCAGCCGGAGACAATCAGTCCTTTCAGCCAGGGCGAGCGGCATCGACGTGCAGTTTCGAAAGCCAGGATCGCGCCGAGACTGTGTCCAAAAAACACGGCAGGCAGGTCGTCAAATCGCCGTGTATCCCGTCCTATTTCGCTCAACAATGGCATGACTTCGACTGCTGTCGGCTCGCCGAGGCGTTCACCGTGTCCGGGCAGTTGCAAGAGCAGCAATTCGGTATGCGAGTCCAATGCCGGCGCAAACTTCATGAACGCGCTGGGGCTGCCCCCTGCATATGGAAAGCAAAACAGCCTACGCCTAGCCTCCCCCCTAGCTGGAACTCTTATCCAGAGTGGTTGATTTTCCGAATGCATCAGATTTACGTCATTCATTCCAGTTTAGTGCTGCCCGCAATGATCATTCTTTGAATTTCCGAAGTGCCTTCATATATTCGCAAGGACCGTATTTCCCGATATAGTCGGGAGGTCACCATTTGTTCGGTCAACCCAGCGGCGCCTAACAGCTGTACTGAATCATCAATAATGTTCTGCGCTGCTTCGGTTGCATACAGTTTTGCCATTGCGGCATTGCGCGACGATCCACCGGACTGGCCAACATCGAATTCCCATGCAGCGCGCACCACTAACAGCGCAGATGCATGGAGTTGCACGTCTATATTTGCAAGTTTGGCTTGCGTCAATTGCATTTGCAATAGTTTGTCATTACCAATTTTCCTGTTCTTGCACCACTGCAAGGCGGCGTTACGCGCACGACGGCTGAAACCAATCGCCGCGGAACCAACTGTAACCCGGTAGAAGTCGAGGATCGCCATCGCGTAGCGAAAGCCGGAGCCGGCCTCGCCAATGATTGTGCTGCGATCCTGTGGGCACGCGTCGAAGGTCATATTGGCACACGCACGAGGAGCAACAAAGTCGATCGGAGAAATCGCAATTTCTCGACGTGCTGGGAGCGGTATGGCGAATAGGCTCAAACCCAGAGGTCCAGGGCCTTCTCCGGTACGTGCGAGTACGCACGCAAAGTCGGCTATGTCGCCATGTGAGACCCAAGCCTTCGTCCCGTTCACGCTGAAGCCATTACCTTCACTTTTTGCTTGACATGCTGCAGTTGACAGATTCGAGCCCAATTCCGGCTCGGATAGTGCGAGGCAGCCAATCAGTTCACCGCTGCGCACGGCGGAAATATAGGTTTGCTTTAATTCGGCATTACCGAACCAATCGATTGCCGAACTTCCCAGGCACTGAATGGCGAACGCGAAGTCAACTAGGTCGTGCAGATAAGCAAACGCCTCACGCATCAAGCACACACTGCGCAAGTCAGGGCGCTTACCACTGTCAGCACCGATGACCCCCTCAAACCATCCATCGCGGGCGAGCATCCGAACATAGCTTTTGCCACGCTCGCGCGGATCGAGCCCGGCATCGGCTTCCTGCAACTGCCAGACCGATGCTACCCACTCCTCGAGCCGCTTAGCGAGAATTCGATGCCGCTCTTCGTAGAGCGGCAAGTCAAGAATGCTGGCATCGAAAATATTCATCGTGCTCGCGGCGCAGCGCAGGTTGACCAATGCCGAAATGGAAACTTACATCAAGCCCCGTTCCGAAAAGTCGGCAAAAATTTTCGATCCTCAAGCTCGGTAGCAACAAGGCTTCAGACCTGATCCGTCACACCCGCGTGTTCGGGAGTAGGTAGAAGTCGCGCCCAATCGAGGCGCAGCTCCTGGACGTAGTGGACCGGCTTGCCGGCATGGGTAGCAAAAAGCATTTTCAAGAGAACGGGAACGTGAACGTCGGAAAGCTGTTCGGCGCGCTCGATTCCAGCCTCAAGAATGACGAAGTCCACGTCGATCCGGTGTTGCTTGCAGCAGTGCGCCGAGGGGTCGAAGCCGGGCTGCTGGACAAAGCCCTCGGCATCCATCGCCAGGTCGATGGGTACGTGAAGTAAACGGCGGGTCGCTCGACTCCGTGCTGCAAGCCGCCACGTGGCCCATGCGAAATGCGTGAGCACCTATCCCACCTTAGATTTCGGGTGCATTGTGGCGCGTCGTTGCAAGCGGGGCTCGCGGCCAAATCCTGATGCGTAGACCACCGGCACTGGCTCGCCATCCTTCAGATCGTAAAGGCCGAAGCGGCTGAGCTTCGTGCTCGACTTCGCCTACTCTACGGGCTGGAGGATCAGTCGGCGCGACGCTGAGGCCGACGTTCACGGCGACACTGGTTGCACTTTGGTCCTAGCGCCGGATCGTACGCGATTGCCAAAGGCTCACTCGGCGGTCGATGCGCGCGCACTGCCCGCATGTCGCTGCGTCGTCCCGAAGTTCCGAATCAAGCAGGCATTAGCAAGGTCCGCCGGACGCGTCGCACGTTGAATGCGCTCACGATCAACACCGCTTGCACCACTGCAATACCCAGCCAGACCTGCGCTGGCCGATGCAAATCCATCAGGGTGCCGAACATCAGCGGTGCCACTGCCTGCCCGATGTCGAGTCCCGAATAGACCACGCCATACACACGCCCCGTTGCGCCATCGGGCGCCGAGCGCTTGACGATCAAGTCGCGTGACGGCCCGGCAACGCCAGCGCAGACTCCCATCGCGCCGAACAACAGCGGCACGGCCATCGCCGCCAGGTCGGCATAGCCCACGACAAGCGCGAGGGCTGCAGACATGCCGAAGCCCGCGCCGACGATGCGTTCGCACCGTGTCGGGTCCGAGGCGAGAAAGCCGCCCACGGCCATGCCGCATGCGCTGCACACCATGAAGATCGTGAGGCACATCGCGGCCGCGTGCGTCGGCACATCGTGCAGCAATCGCGCCGCCTCGGGCGCAAATGCCTGCACGCCGCTCAAGGACATCGCATAGAAAAAGAAGAAGGCAAAACACATCCACACCGCAGGGATCTTCATGAAATTGAACTTGCCTTCGGGCTGCTCGACGTGCGTCGCGGACTTGGCAACAGGCATCACGTCGAGCGCCAGCTCGCGACGCCAGAACCACACCATCGCCAGCACCGCGAGCGCCAGTGCCCCAGCGCAAACCAGCGCCACACGCCACGAATAGGCAAGAGTCAAGGGCACCAGCATCGCCGGCGCCAGCGCCCAGCCCAAGCTGCCAGTGATGCCGTGCACGCTGAAGGCATGCCCAAGCCGCGACTGGTGCACCTTGCGGTTGAGCAGCGTGTAGTCGACCGGATGAAACACGCCATTGCCAGCACCTGCAACAACGGAGAAGAAGGCCAGCACCCCGTAGCTTGGGCTGGCTGCAAACCCGAAGGCCGCGATGGCCAGCAGGCCCAGACCGCCAAAGAGAACAGGCCGCGGCCCGAATCGGTCGACGACGAATCCAGACATCGCCTGCACGGCACACGACACGACGAAGAAGATCGCCATCAACAGGCCGAGCTCGGCGTAGCTCACCGCAAACTCCTCCTTGAGCCACGGGAAGAGCGGCGCCAGAAGCAACTGGCTGAAGTGACTGACGCTGTGGGCCAAGCCGACGAGACCGATGACTTTGACGTCGCGGCGAATGTCGCCAGCGGGAGGACGGGACGTGAAGGTTGTGCTGTTCATGGGTCCGATGGTAGGCACTCAAGTCATTGCAGGTTGACTCGGTGGGTGCGCCACCCAGCGAATTCTCTGTCTAACCGCCGGTTACTGGTGGGCCGACTTTCCCAGTCGTGCACACCCCCGACTTGAGTGGGTGCAACGGCCGGTTTCAGCTCGGAGCGCTGCATCTCGCCCTCCATGCCATAGACTGGTACAGCACCATGCTGAAACGAGTTTGGTTCGGCATCGCCGCGCCGGTACGCCAGGAGAATTCATGCTCACATCGCTATTCGGTGATCTGGGTCCGCCCCGGGACCTATCGAAAACGGTCCGCAAGGAAGCCGAATCGCCCGACCACGGTTTCGCAGCCACAGCCATCCTCGAGAGCATGGCCACCGAGGTCAACGACCATGGCAAGATGGTCGACCGTTACCAGCACGACCTGGTGGTCAGCGGCTCTCCTGCCCAAGCGATCCGCGAGCATTTCGCCACCACCCGCGCCGACCTCGAAACCGCAAGTCGCCTCATCACCCTGCTCGACCCTGTGGGCTTCTGGGCATCGGCCGTCATCAAGGCCTTGTCGGATGCAGGCGGCCGACCGATCGAGCGTCTTCATCTGCGCGAGCAGACCACGCTGCGCACGCTGGCCACGATCGAGCGCACCACGCTCGTGCGCCGGCATGAAGAAGCCCTCAAGATCTATCACGCCGATGTGCGTGCACCGGGTCGCGACAACGCCGAGATTCCGATTGCGCTGATGGAGCGCAGCCACATGACAACTGTGGTCATCGGCCCCATGCAGCCGCATGCTATCGACGGGCTCCTCTTATCCTTGCACGAGGCCACATCGCTACCCACCTGGCGGTGCCCCAACATCCTCTTCATGCTGGCCGCCAACGCGGCCTGGATTGCCAAAAAGATCAGCGCGGTGCCATGGCCGACGCGGCTTCACGTTCACGTGCTCAACGAATCGCTCACCAGCGCTTCGTCGGTCTGGAACGCGATGCTGGGCATGTGGAACCACGTGAAGACGCAACCCGCCTGGGAGCCGCCTGATTCGGCATTGGACGTGTCGGAGTATCCGATCAAGGTGGCGGACTTGCAGCCTTCCGATTCGAGCGGATCGTTGTCCGTGACGACGTCAGTCGCGCCCGGGTTGCGAACCGGCACTCCTGTAGCGCCCGGCCTGCGCACGAGCAGCAAGCCCGTGATGCGCGTAAGCCACCATTCACTCGACGCGGCAAAGGCACGCGATGCCCTGGCCGAGATGCTCGCGATCGACGGCATGATCGGTTGTGCGGTGGTCGACGGCATGACCGGGCTGGTTCTGGCCCGCGAAAGCTGCGAAGACCAGCCTGCGGACCTGGACCTGTCTGCTGCAGCGAGCGCCCAAGTGTTGCGCGCGCATCGGCTTGCGGCACGCAACATGGGCTTGTCGGAAAACATCGACGAGGTCATGGTCAGCGCCGGGCCGAGACAGCAGGTGCTGCGCACCGTGTCGCGGCACCCCGATCTGTTCCTCCTGGCCCTGTTGGACACGCAGCGGGCAAATCTGGCTTTGGCGCGCTACAAGCTGATGGGGGTCGAAAAGGGCCTTTTGTAGAGTGGTCAATCGCCGGTGGCGTGAAGACAGGCTTGTCCTATGCCACTCTCAAGCACGTGGCTTCAACACGCCTGTCGAACAAGCCCACCCTTCAAGTGGTCCCGCCTAGTGTCGCGTCAAGCCACAAATGTCGGTTGATCGCGCCGCTGTCGGAGCGCAGTGCAAGGCGCGCCGACGAGTCATAGCCGTCGCTATGGCGAGGAGGCGCAACGCCGCAATGCGCTTCGAG
>JAJKJU010000269.1 GCA_021153565.1 Rhizobacter sp. | reverse complement strand
TGGCGACGCATGGGCCACATGCTCTTCAACTCGTCGTTCAACTTGGCCAGCGCTGCATTTTCCTGTTCGATGCTGTCGCGATGGTCCTCGGCCGGAGGAGTAAAGGGAAGTGCCTGCCTGGCGGCCAGCGAAACATCGGCCGACGGCGGGCGAGGCGCCAGCTCGAGCCCCATCAGGGGAGCCGTGCGGAAGCGGTGACGTGCAGCGGCCACCTCCTGCGCGGTCATCGGTGGCGAAGCGGCGGCGTCGTTGTTCTGGGTGGAAAGCGGTGTAAGGCGAGGAATCATGGTGGGGACGCGTGGGCTGAAGGAAAGGTGAAGTGCCGCATGCGGTTCCGTAGAGCCTAAGCTGAATGCCCTCGAGGCGTGTCTGAAACGCGAAGTGAACGATGGTCGGCGCGAAATTTGGTCGCGACGGCCTGGGCCGCGCAGCATCGCATCACACTCATCAGCATCCCGCCCGCCGCCATCCGCTCGAACGACGTCATCGCTTGGCCTGCAATCGCCCCCTCTGGACCATCGCGATCACCGGATTCACAAAGGTACAGCTAGAAGCCAACCCCGCCGGCGCATTGAAGCGCTGAGAATTTCTCCCTCGCCGGGAGAGTGACTGGCGCGCTTGGCGAGCTCGACGGTGGTCAGTTCGATGACCTCGAGCAACACGGCGCGCAGATTTTCGAAGCCGATGCCGAATCCCTTGATCGGCATCAAGCCCCTTAGGAACTTCGCAACCAAGAATCAGCTTGTCGTCGACGTGGCGATGAATGGAGGCTCTTGATGGTTGCGAATGCGCAAGCTGCAGCGCCGGTGAACTACACCGATGAAACCGTACGCGGCTTTGCGCTGGCCGCTGTGTTGTGGGGCGTGGTGGGAATGCTGGTGGGAGTGCTGATCGCCGCGCAGCTCGCCTTCCCCGATCTCACCTACGGAATTCCCTGGCTCAGTTACGGCCGCCTGCGTCCGCTGCACACCAACGCGGTGATCTTCGCCTTCGGCGGTTGCGCGCTTTTCGCGACGAGCTACCACGTCGCGCAACGCACCTGTCAGGTACCGCTGTTCCTGCCTTGGCTTGCCAAGTTCACGTTCTGGGGCTGGCAGGCGGTGATTGTCCTGGCTGCCATCACGCTGCCGCTGGGCTATACGCAAGGCAAGGAATACGCCGAACTCGAGTGGCCAATCGACGTGTTGATTGCCATTGTGTGGGTGGCCTATGCGATTGTCTTCTTCGGCACCATCGGCACGCGCCGCGTGCGCCACATCTACGTCGCCAACTGGTTCTTCGGTGCCTTCATCATCGCGGTGGCGCTGCTGCACATCGTCAATAGTGCCGTGGTGCCCGTGAGCTTCTGGAAAAGCTATTCGGCCTACGCCGGCGTGCAGGACGCGATGGTGCAGTGGTGGTACGGCCACAACGCGGTGGGCTTCTTCCTGACGGCCGGTTTCCTCGGGATGATGTACTACTACATCCCCAAGCAGGCCGAGCGACCGGTGTACTCCTACCGCCTGTCGATCGTGCACTTCTGGGCGCTGATCTTCACCTACATGTGGGCAGGCCCGCACCACCTGCACTACACCGCGCTGCCCGATTGGGCTCAGAGCATCGGCATGCTGTTCTCGCTGGTGCTGCTCGCGCCGAGCTGGGGCGGCATGATCAACGGCGTCATGACCTTGTCTGGCGCATGGCACAAGCTGCGCGACGACCCTATTCTCAAATTCCTCATCGTCGCCTTGAGCTTCTACGGCATGTCGACCTTCGAGGGTCCGATGATGTCGATCAAAACAGTCAACGCGCTGTCGCACTACACCGACTGGACGATCGGCCACGTGCACAGCGGTGCGCTCGGTTGGGTCGGCTTCATCTCGATGGGTTCGCTTTACTACCTGATCCCACGCATGTTCGGGCAGACAAAGATGTTCAGCACGCGCGCCATCGAACTGCATTTCTGGATCGCGACGCTGGGCATCGTGCTCTACATCGCAGCGATGTGGATTGCCGGCGTGATGCAAGGTCTGATGTGGCGCGCATTGAACGCCGACGGTACGCTGGTCTACACCTTTGTCGAGTCAGTCAAGGCGACTTGGCCGTTCTATGTCGTGCGGCTCATCGGCGGGCTGCTCTATCTCGGCGGCATGCTGGTGATGGTCTGGAATGTCGTGATGACAGTGAGGTCCGGTCGCGCCGTGCCCGCTGCGATCCCCCGATTCGCGCATGCCTGAGGAGATTCCATGGCTCAAGAACACAATGCCAGCGGTCACGAACGCATCGAGACCAGCAATTTTCTGATGATTGCGCTCATCCTCGTGGTGATTGCGGTCGGCGGCCTTGTCGAGATCGTGCCGCTGTTCTTCCAGCGGTCCACCACGCAGCCGGTTGCCGGGCTCAGGCCCTACGAACCGTTGCAGCTCGTGGGGCGCGACATTTATCTGCGCGAGGGTTGCTACAACTGCCATTCGCAGATGATTCGGCCGCTGCACGCCGAGACGCTGCGCTACGGTCACTATTCGGTGGCCGGCGAATTCGTCTACGACCATCCCTTCCAGTGGGGCAGCAAGCGCACCGGGCCGGACCTGCATCGCGTGGGCGGCAAGTACAGCGACGAGTGGCAGCGCCTGCACCTGTCGGGCCCGCGCGACCTGGTGCCCGAATCGAACATGCCCGCCTACCCGTGGCTCGAAAGCGCCGCGATCAATCCAGCCACTGTGCCGCCGCGCCTTCGCGCCATGCAGCGATTGGGCGTGCTCTATACCGATGCCGAAGTCTCAGCCAGCGCCGAAGCGGTGCGTGGCAAGACGGAGATGGATGCCCTCGTTGCCTACCTGCAGTCGCTCGGCAGGCATGTGAAGTGAAAGAAGGGGATTCAAGATGGACGTGAACGATCTTCGAAGCTTGGTGACCTTGCTGAGCCTTGCGCTCTTCATCGGGTTGATGACCTGGACATGGTGGCCCAGGCGACGCGAGGCCTATGCCGATGCTGCGCGGCTTCCGTTCGAGGGGGAATCGGTCGACAACGAACAAGGGGCGCCCAAATGAGCGACTTCTTCAACAGCGGCTGGTCGATGGCCATTGCGGTCGTCACTGTGACCGGTCTTCTGGCATGTCTTGCGCTGCTCATCGTTGCCGCACGCCGCCGCGTGATGGCCCAGGACAACACCACCGGCCATGTTTGGGATGAAGACTTGCGAGAGCTGAACAACCCGCTGCCGCGCTGGTGGATGTGGCTGTTTGTACTGACCGTGGTCTTCTCCGGCGCCTACCTCGCGCTATACCCCGGACTCGGCAGTTCGCCCGGCACGCTGGCATGGACGAGCCTGTCGCAGCACCAGGACGAGCAGGCTCGGGCACGGGAGGCGACCAAGCCGCTCTTCGAGGCCTTCGCCAAGCTGTCAGGGCCAGATCTCGCCCGCAACCCGCGCGCCATGGCCATTGGTGAACGTCTCTTCGCCAACAACTGTGCCAACTGCCATGGTGCCGATGCTCGCGGCAGCAAGGGCTTTCCGAACCTGACGGACAACGACTGGCTGTATGGCGGCACGCTGGAGAAGATCGAAGAGACGATCTCCAACGGCCGCGAAGGCGCCATGCCGCCCATGGCGGCGGCTGTGGGCAGCGCCCAGGATGTGCGCAACGTCGCGAACTATGTGCTGAGCCTGTCCGGTGCGCCGGAAGACCCGATGGCGGCGCAGTTTGGCCGCTCGAAGTTTGTCGTCTGCTCGGCGTGTCATGGTCCTGAAGGCAAGGGCAACCAGGCCCTCGGGGCGCCCAACCTGACAGACAAGATATGGCTGCATGGATGGGGCGAGGCGGCGGTGGTGTCGATGATCACCAACGGCAAGCGCAGCGTCATGCCGGAGCATGCGTCGCGACTGACGCCGCAGCAGATTCATGTACTGGCGGGGTACGTCTGGAGCCTGTCAAACGTGTCGTCCCCATAGCCCGAGTGCAACCACGGAATGGTTTGCTCCCTTGTTTTGCCCCCTCTCCCTCTGGGAGAGGGTTGGGGTGAGGGCTTCCGGCCGTCTGGAGTCAAGGCCTCGTTCTCTCCACCGCTGTCTCCCTCACCCCGGCCCTCTCCCGGAGGGAGAGGGCGTAATACACAGCAGGTTGCACCTCCCTGCAAAAAACCAAGCTTCCAGCCCCATGTCCCGCGTCATCTCCATCCGCCCCGTCACTTCGGACCCACAGCCGCAGGGAGACGGACCCGAGCTCGTGTCCTTGTACGCCAAGCAGAAGAAGATCTATGTGCGTTCAGTGACCGGCTGGTTCTCGACATGGCGATGGATACTGGTGTGGCTCACGCAGGTCGTGTTCTATGGCCTGCCGTGGTTGCCGTGGAATGGCAGGCAGGCGGTGCTTTTCGACCTGGGAGCGCGGCGCTTCTACATCTTCGACCTGGTGCTGTACCCGCAGGACTTCATCTACCTGACGGGCTTGCTCATCCTCTGCGCCTTCGGGCTTTTCTTCTTTACCACCGTGGGCGGGCGGCTGTGGTGCGGCTATGCCTGCCCCCAAACCGTCTACACCGAGATTTTCATGTGGGTGGAGCGGAAGATCGAAGGCGAGCGCGGGGCGCGCATGAAACTCGATGCATCACCGTGGCGACTCAACAAGATCTGGCGCAAGACGGTCAAGCATTCGGTGTGGATCGTCATCGGCCTGTGGACTGGCTTCACCTTCGTCGGCTACTTCACACCCATCCATTCATTGGCCAAGGAATCGTTCACCCTCGACTTCGGTCCGTGGGAATGGTTCTGGGTCAACTTCTACGGGTTCGCGACCTACGGCAATGCAGGCTTCATGCGCGAGCAAGTGTGCAAGTACATGTGCCCATATGCGAGATTCCAGAGCGCGATGTTCGACCGCGACACCTTGATCGTGAGCTACGACAACGAGCGCGGCGAGCCGCGGGGCAAGCGCGGACGAAACGCCGACATGAAGGAAGCAGGGCTTGGCGCATGCATCGACTGTGGCCTGTGCGTGCAGGTCTGCCCTGTGGGTATCGACATCCGCGATGGCCTGCAATACGAATGCATCGCTTGCACTGCCTGCATCGACGCCTGCGATGGCGTGATGGACAAGATGCGCTATCCGCGCGGGCTGGTCCGCTACGCGACGCAGAACAGTCTGGCGAACAAATCTACGCGCAGGCAGATGCTGGCGCGCGTGGCCCGGCCGCGGGTACTGATTTATGGTGGCGTGCTGATCGCGATTTCGGTTGTATTCATCGTCAGCTTGTCGCTGCGACACACGATCAAGGTGGACGTCGTGCGCGATCGCGCCACGCTTGCACGCATCGTGGACGAAGGCACGGTCGAGAACGTCTACCGCTTGCAACTGATGAACGCGACCGAACAGCCCAAGCACCTGCGCGTGTCCGTGAGCGGGATCCCGGGCGTGGCACTCGCGTCGCCGCTGGAACTCGACGTCGGCCCGGCGCAGGCACGCTGGATCACGCTGGCCGTGCGCGTGCCGTATGCCAGCGCGCGAACGGCAGGGCCTGGTGCACACCCGATCCGCTTTGGTGTCATGCAGGCGGCGGTGCCCGGCTCCATGGTGAGCGAGAAGTCGACGTTTGTCATTCCACGTTGAAGGAGAAGCGATGAACCAGCAAATCAATCAACCCGTGATGCCCTGGTGGCGCGTGCGCATGCTGTGGCTGGTGATCGGCGGCCCGGCGCTGGTGGTGGTGGCGAGCTTCGCGACGCTCGTCGTCGCGGTGCGTGGCGGCGATGCGCCGTTGCATGAAAGCGCTGCCACGCAAACCGAAACCTATACCCCTGCCACGCAGGCGCGCAATCATGCAGCCGCACCTCGTCGCTAGCCGATCGGGCATCAAGTCGCCGCAGCCGCCGCGCTCGTTCGCGACGCGCGTCTTGATGATCGTATGGCCAGCCTTCGTCATGGCCGGCGTACTGGAGATGCTTGTGTTCGCCGTGGTGGACCCCGACAGCCTGCATTGGTTTGGTGTTGAACCGCTGCACTGGACAAGGAGCGCGGTTTACTCGGTGACGTTTTTGATTTTCTGGCTGGTGGTCTCGACGTCGGCAGCCATCACGCATTTGCTGGAGGAGCCTGGGCATTCGTAGTTCGTAGACGGGGTAAAAGCTGGGAACAGGCCCAAGTACTCGCCATTTCGTGCAGAGCGACATCGCTTCGCAATTACTGCTTCAGCGGAATTCCACGATCCCTACACTGACGAACACTTACCAACAGCAGGAGTTGTGAATGGACGCATTAAATCGTGGTGTAAACCCTATCTCACAAGGCCTCGGAAGCGCCGTCAATGGGTACGGCAACATCGCCAAGGGCGTGCTCACGCTGGACCCTAAAAAGGCCGGCGCCGGAGTGGCCGGCGTCATCAATGGCCAACTCGACATCGGGCGTGGGGCGAACAACCTGACGCCCGCCGGATTCGCAGGCAACACGCTTCTCAATGGCGCCACGGACAAGGCTGTTCGCCTCGCGCAGACGCCTGTTCGCACAGTCGTTGATAAGACCCTCCCAGACCCAAAGAAGAAGCCTTGATATGAATACTAAGGCCGAAGCCATCGCAGTATTAGCGGAATCCGTGGCTGAAGCGTTGAGAGGCGACAGGATCGATGAGGCCGAAAGCTTGTTCGGGGAACTGTGCGAGCTGATGCCGGAAGCCGAAAAAATCCCTGTGTTTCGCACCCTCATCGCAATCCAGCGAAATCAGACGCTTGAAGCGCTGCAGCAGCTCAACATGCTGCCGGAAGGGCAGTGTCCCGAGTTGAAAGCGCTGTGCCTTTACATTCTCGGAGACCCCTCGTGGCACGGCTGTGCCACCGCTCTTGTGGACGATAGTGACGTTCATGTCCGCACCGCGATGCGGCAACTCCTCTGTATGGAGGAGGGGTAGTTGGCCCTGTGTGCAGTGTCGCGTCAAGCCACAAGTGTCGGTTGATCGCGCCGCTGTCGCAGCGCTGTGCAAGGCGCGCCTCCTCGCCATAGCGGTGGCTATGGCGAGGAGGCGCAACGCCGCAATGCGCTTCGAGAGCAAGCGAGCAGCCGGCATTTGTGGTTTGACGCGACACCAATAGGGCCGACTATTTGACCGCAAGTGCATCGAACTCCGTTGTCTCGGCGTGAACCTGCAATGTCAGTACATAGTGCAGTGCGTCCACGTCCGAGGCGGCTGCGTCGACGACGAAGCCGTGTGTTCGAACCAGGTCTCGCATGGCGTCGTTTTCTCGAAGCACCAAGCCGACCATTCGCTGCGTACCGCGCTGAACGAGGAAGTCGATCATCTTGCGCAGGAGCATGTGGCCGAGCCCCTGGCCCTTGAGGTCCGATCGAACCACGATCGCGAATTCCGCGTCGACGTTGTCCGGGTCGATGACCGCTCGCACCACACCCAGCGTCTCTTGCGTCGCGCCAGGCAGGTGTCGCACGGCAATGAAGGCCATCTCGCGTGCGTAGTCGATCTGGGTGAGCCGCGCGAGTTCGCTGCGTGGTAGTTCCCGGCGTACGCTGAAGAATCGAAGACGGAGGTCTTGCGGCTTCAGCTGTTCGACGAAGGCGCGGTGCTGCGCCTCGTCTTCCGGCCGAATAGGACGCAGGGTGATTGGTTCGCCATGCCAAGTGATGTTCTCGACGAGTTCGACAGGGTAGGGCGTGATTGCGAAGTTTGCGGCGCCGGCTCGCTTCTCGCGGCTGACGCGCAGTCGCGCGTCGAGTGCAATGACACCTTCGTGATCGGCCCACAGTGGATTGATGTCGAGCTCGGCGAGTTCGGGCAGATCGGCCAGCATCTGCGACAGTGAGATCAGCACGTCGCACACGGCATCGAGCCGCACGGGCGGATGATCGCGGTAGCCGGCGAGCAGCTTGGCCACGCGTGTGCGCGACACGAGTTCGCGCGCCAGCACTCGGTTCAGCGGCGGCAATGCGATGGCCGTGTCGGCCAGTACCTCGACGGCGGTTCCGCCCTGGCCAAACAGCAACACAGGCCCGAACACCGAATCGATGCTCGTGCCGACAATCAGTTCCTGCGCATGCGGGCGTTTCACCATGCGCTGCAAGGTGAAGCCGGCAATCTTTGCCTGTGGCCTCAATGCGCTCACGCGCGACAGCATTTCGCCGACTGCATCGCGCAGGTCGTTCTCGTCGCTCAGGTTCAGGCACACCCCGCCCACGTCGGACTTGTGACTGATGTCAGGTGACAGGATCTTCAGTGCCAGCGGGTATCCGAGAGTGCGCGCTGCGGTGCACACCGCGCTTGCGCTGGGTCCCGCTGCCACTGTCTCGACGACGGGTATGCCGTACGCCTTGAGCACGGCCTTCGCCTCGACTTCATCGAGCATCTCGCGGCCTTCTGCGAGCGCCGCTTCGATGGGCTGACGTGCAGCAGCGATGTCGGGCAGACCGTTCTCGCTCGCAGTGGGCGCCTCCAACAGCAATGCCTGGTTCCGGCGATAGGTTCGAAGCATGGCAAAGGCGCGTACCGCTTCTTCCGGCGTCGCGTAATCGGCGACGCCAGCATCCTCGAAGATGCGGCGTGCATCCGCCACGGCAGCATCGCCCAGCCAGCAAGCCATCACGCGGCCGGGGGACTCGCGGACAATCGGCACGCACGCGCGGGCGATGTCGTCGCTTCGCACGATCGCTGTCGGTGCGTGCATGAACAACACCGCGCCGCTGTCGCGGTCGGCGAGCAAGGTCTGCAGTGTCTCGGTGTAGCGAGCCACGGGCGCGTCGCCGATGATGTCGATCGGGTTGCCATGCGACCACGTTGAGGGAAGCACTGCATCGAGCTTGCTGCGCACCACGTCGCTCAGATCCCGCAGGGGGATGCCGGCCAGCGCGGCGGCATCGGCGGCCATCACGCCCGCACCGCCGCCGTTGGTCATCAAGGTCAACGCCTCGTCGCGATTGCCGCCGAATCGGGCGAGCGTCTCGGCGGCCATGAAGAGGTCCTGCAGAGTATCCACGCGCAGCATTCCGGCGCGACGGATGGCGGCGTCGAACACCACGTCCGATCCTGCCAGGGCGCCTGTGTGCGAAGCCGCTGCCTTCACGCCGTTTCCCGCGCGACCTGCCTTCACGACGATGACTGGCTTGTTGCGCGCTGCTGCGCGCGCTGCCGACATGAACTTGCGCGGTGCCTCGATCGATTCGATGTAGAGCAGGATCGAACGCGTGCGTGAATCGCTGGCCAGGTAATCGAGCAGATCGCCGAAATCTACGTCGGCGTGTTCGCCGAGCGAGATCATGTGGGAAAAGCCGATGTGCCGCGATTTGGCCCAGTCGAGCACGGCGGTCACGAGCGCACCCGATTGCGACACGAAGGCGACATTGCCGACCAGCGCGTCAGTGTGAGCGAAGCTTGCATTCAGGCCGATCTGCGGCGAGAGGAGGCCGAGGCAGTTGGGGCCAAGTATCCGCAGCAAGTGGGGGCGGGCGGCGTCCAGCGTGGCTTGTTTCTGCGCGGTGCTCAGGCCCGCAGTCATCACGATGGCAGCACGTGTGCCAAAGCGGCCCAGTTCATCGATAAGACCCGGGACCGTCGCGGGCGGCGTGCACAGCACGGCAAGGTCGGGTACCTGGGGCAAATCGGCAGGTCTTCGAAACACCGTTTCGCCATCGAGCGTCGCGTGTTTAGGGTTCAGCGCATAGATCGGCCCAGCGAAATGGCCGGCTCGCAAGTTTCGCCACACCGTCGCGCCCACGCTTCCCGGACGATCGGACGCGCCGATGACGGCGACGGACTTCGCATCGAGCAACCGATCGAGATGACGAATGCTCATCGCGTGTTCACCCGAGCGCCGTCAGAAGCACGGCCTGCAGCAAGAAGTGGCGATTGTCGTCCAGCAGGCCTTCGCCGAGATGCTCGGCGAGCTGGACCGTCAGATGGTCCCAGGATGCAATGCCGTCGAATACCGGCACTCCCGCATCTTTGCGAACTTGCTGCACGACGGAAGCCGCCATTCCCTGGCACACCACAGCGTCGTAAAGCCGTCCCAGCATGCGTGCCGTGTGCTGCACCTCCTGGGGCGTGCTCAAGTCGCTCAGGCTTGGACGGATTCGTGCGAAGTGGGCGCCGAGGCCGGTGACGGCACGCCGGAACAAGATGGCGTCGTGGTCGTCGTCGGCCTCGCACAGCAGACCGATGTTCTTGCCCCGCAGCAATGGCCGCGCCTGACCTGCTTCTGCGACACGCTGCAGATTGCGCGCTTTCGCCAGCAGGGCCGTTGCGTCGGGTGGCGACAGGTCGTCAAGGCCGAGGAGGCTGTGGGTTTTGGGTTTGGGTTGCATGTATTGAGTGGCGTACTCGCTCGGTGTCAAGACTAGCCCTGCCTGCCGCGTATGCCTTGACGGGCGTCAAATCGATGATCTTCGGCACGTGCTGATACGCAGCCGATACACAGCGTTCACCCAGCGTTACCGAACGGCTCGCTGCGTTGTTATTGGGTTATCCGGAGCTTCCTACGATTCACCCATCGAAAACGCGAACCCCACGCCAGGAGCCCAAGATGATCAGCGCTGCCACCCCTACCGTCGCAAACGCTCTTGCCAACCCGATGCATGCCCGCGCCATTGCTCGGAGCAGCGACGCTGCCGCCAACCAACGCAGCAGCCAGCACATCGCCGACACCCTCAAGCTGCTCGGCGAGACGCTGACGCCGCAACGGCGCGTATTGCACGCGGGTGACGTGATCTATCAGGCCGGCGAGCGCTTTGCAAACCTCTACGTCCTGAACTCAGGCTTCTGCAAGATCGTCAACCTCAGCGTCGATGGGCGCGAACAGGTGGTGGGACTGAAGTTTCGCGGCGACTGGCTCGGCTTCGATGGCATCGCCAACGCCGAGTACGCGTGCGACGCGGTCGCAATGGACACGAGCGACGTTTGGGTGATTCGCTATGACGCACTGCTTGCAGCCTGTGCTGCCACGCCCGTTCTACTGACGGTGCTGCACGAAGCCATGAGCCGGCAAATCGGGTGCGACCGCGACTCGCTGATGTCGGTGTGCACGCTGCCTGCCGATGCACGCGTCGCTGACTTCCTGCGCTACTGGGCCGATTCGCTCGCCAAGCGCGGCATGCGCACCGACCAAATCACGCTGCGCATGACGCGCGCCGAGATCGGCAACTACCTCGGCATGACACTGGAAACGGTGAGTCGTGCACTGTCGCGGCTGGCCCGCAGCAAGGTGATCCACTTCTCGGAGAAGGGGCGTCGTGACATTCACATCCCTGAAGTCAACGCGCTCGTCGATTTTGTCCAGCGGTGTCTTTCACCGGCGCGAACAGCATTGCAGTGATGAGTTCGTTGACCTCCAGCATTGGTGGTGAGCGGGGGGAACTCTGAAGCCACCACCTTGATGGATTGCTGGGCCGTACTCGGCGTCGAAAGAAGCAAGGCCAGCAGCGCGAGCATCCCAGCACAGATTGTTTGTCGTTGCATACGGGAAACTCCTTTCGGCGCTCTGGCGCACTCAAAGTTTGGTCTGACCCAAACATATACAGTCGCTCGCTAGCCTACCCATTGTGGAACCTGGACAAAGCACTTGGCCCTCATGCCGCTCAGCCACCCCCGAGACCGACCGTACTGATGCTCACTGCATTTTCCCGCGAGGAGGGGGCCAACAGCCTGACTGCGTTGGCCGGGATGATGGGCAACGAGCGCTGAATGAGTTCATGTGACTTCCACGTTCAGCGACGCCTGAGCGACGCCGAGGTGATTTCGGACGGCTGGGTAGTCGTAGAGTTCATCTTTCATCGCGGACAGATTGCTCGCTCGACGCATGCCCGGCGATTCAACCCGGACGGCTCCGGACGTGGCGATCGCGTCCAGTGCAGAACGCACCTGCGCGGTGGCCTTGCGAATCTCTCCGGCCGGCCACCACTTGGCCCGGGTCAAGTGAACCAGGCCAGCAGGTCCGCTCAAGAGGCAGCTCGGGATCGTGCCGGCGATCCACTTCATCTCATCCCATGTCGTATGGACGGTGCGGCGGTAGCCGGCGGTGTTGCGCAGGTCGACGCGCCGCTGGCCGGCCTGGAAAGTCCATCGATCCGCATCCGCTTTCAACCGCTGCGCGTCGACCAGCGTGCGCGACAGCAGTTTCTTGTTCGCCCCCTTGCCCACGCGAACCTCGCCGGTGGCCGCCGTGAAGACGGCACCACCCGTCACGCCGGCGGCCACCGCTCCAATCTCGGCGTTGGGATTCAATTTCGTCTCATTGCCAGGGTAGTCGTGCTCGTAGAGGCGATCCGTCAGCGTGATCGCATCGAGGATGGGCAGAGCCACTCCCGTTGAAACACCGCCGTGGAAGGCCTGCGAGTAGCGCTGCACGATCTGCGCCGTCTCGCCAGGCTTGCGGAATCGCGCGTTTCGATTCGCGCGCTCAAGCGCCTCGAGATCGTCCAGGCATCGACCGATTGTGCTGTCCGCCGGAATGCCGTCCCATCGTTCGCCGTCGAACGACTCGAAGTCTTTCGCGTCCTGCATGGTGCGATTGATTTTCTGCTGCAGTTTCTGCAGGCGCTCGCGCTTCTGATCTAGTTCCGGCGCGGGCTTGCTGGCGCGTTGTTGGGCGCTGATCGCGTCTTCGAGTTTCACGCGCATTCGCATCAATTCGCCGAGCGCGTCTTCGTAGACCTCGCGAATGGCTCCGATCTGTACTTCTGGCTGGGTCATGAAGGATCGCCGCAGCGCCGCCTCGCAGACGTGCCCGGGCTGCAAGTCCTTGAAGTGGATGCGGGCGGCGTCCTTCGTCAGGAAGTCCGCCCACTTGGTGTTGGCTCGAAGGTTGTACCAGTGCTTGACACGCCGTTCGTCGAGATAGCCCGCGCCCCACTGCATCGCAATGGTGGCGGCCAGGATGGACGGACCCGCTATCTGTCCCACCACCGGCACGGTGGCCGTCACGACGGCGCCTGTGGCCGCCACGCCGTTCACGGCCATGCCCCAGCCCTTGCTGTAGGTCTGCGTGCGGTTGAGGCCGATGCGGCGCCTGTACGCCTGGTCCGCCACGTCGTGCAGCGCGAGGATCGCGTCCACCACCTGTCCCAGTGCCTTCGGATCTCTTCCCGATGACGCGGCTTTCAGCCGGTCGACGGCGTCGCGAAGCTCGCGTCGGCGGAGCTTGGACGTCTTCACGATGCTCGCCATGTCGGGACTGTTCTCGATTTGCGATGCCACCACGGGCTGTCCGCCAACGCGCTTGAACGACTCCTTGACGTCCGTGGCCGTCCTCAGCTTGCCAGTCAGCATCGGGTTGACCACGTTGCTGGGTAATTGGTGGGCGATGACCTTGACCGCCTTCTTGGCGACTTTCAGCGCGTGGCTGGCGCCCGCGATATCCGAGATGCCCGCGCTGGCGACCGCCGCCGCGGCGGTCATGACTCGTCCGGCGACGCTGTGAAGGCCTTCGTATTTCGCCGCTTGGTGTATGCCCTTCTTGAATAGTTCAACGTCGATGTTCAGTGCCGCAACAAGATGATGCTGCGCAAGATCCGTCAGCAACGTCCTCGAATAGCGTGCAGGATGAGCTTGCACGTCGGCGACGAGCGCGTCGACAGGCATCCCCGCCAGTTCCTCGAACCGTTGCCGGGTGCCGTGCGACAGGGGTAGGTGGGGCTTGAGGCGTGACCACTCGTTCTTCTCGCAATAGACCTCGGCGACATGGCGCAGCTTGATCGCGGCAAGCGCCTGCTCCAGATCGAGCGGGCGATGGGCCTGCGCGTGATAGTCCTGCAGCAGCGTTTGACGCCTGGCCGCTGGCACCGGAGTCGTAGGCAGGATCTTCGAAGCACCGGCCGCCGTGCGTGGTTTGATCGAAGGCAGGGTTTCTTCTGCCGGCTCGATCTCTCCGGTGTCCCTCGATCGAGCACGCAAAGGCGCGAGCACGTCAAGCTCTGCATCGGCGGTGGCGCCTGGAGGCAGCGTGAGATTCGGCGATCCGGTCATGCCCGGATCCTCATTCGACGCTGCCGCTGCGCTCGAAGTCTCTACACGTTCCGGTGGCGGTTCTGAAAGCGGTTCGGTCTGTGATCTTTCCCGAGCCCATTCTTCCGTTTCGGCCTGCAGCAATTCGCGCAGCGTCGGGCGAGGATTCGACAAGGCGGGCGCATCCGAGGACACCTTACGTTCCGAACATGGCCCCGAAGGCGCCTGCGCCGGTGACGTTGCCGACGCCGCGTAGATGGGGTCGGCTCGCATCAATTCAAAGAGCGTGGAGAACGAGTTGACGCGCCAGTCGCCTCCGGGGGCTCTCCGCGTACCGAAGGCGCAGGCGGCTTGGTCGCTGACGTTGCCGGCGCCTTGCCACTTCCGATGCCGAGCATGGCGCAACAGCGTAGTGCAGCTCCATCGCGGCCGACAACATTCGAGGCTGGCGCGGCCGGTTTCCGCGCCTCCCGCGAGCGCTTCATGTGCAGCCCGCGAGCCAGGATGAGGATGTGCACATCTGGACGATCCCGAACCGGACCGTGATCCGATAGAAGTGAACGCTGCCGCTATACCGCTGGCAATTTTTTTGATCGTCATGGAGATGCCGTGCGAAGTCTGTCGGCTTCACAGTGAGGAGGATGCCAATTGAATAAAAGTTCGGCTCAAGCTGTGCCTTCTCGCTGCAGTCAAGGGTCACGTCGAGACCGCAACAACGAAGTCCTTGTGGTCGGGTTCAGGCTGGAACTATGGTCGACTTTAAGAGTGACACGAGTACGAAGGAACGAACGAAAGTCGAGATGGATAGTCGTCAGACGCATAAGAGCTGAGCAAGCACGCACCGGCGGCGCAGCAGCGACCGCTTGTGAGAGGCTGAGGGTATTTCGATCATGCCCGCTCATCACGTCAAAAGACCCCTGCTCGTCGTTGCAAATGCTCGCCATAGCCCGGGCTATGGCTGCGCTTTGCGCCTAGATCAG
>JAJKJU010000268.1 GCA_021153565.1 Rhizobacter sp. | reverse complement strand
TTGCTCCTCACTTGTGTGGCTCGCCACACGGCGCTCGGAGCGCCTTGCATCGCATCCCGCCCAGCGCCCCCAAAACGGGAACTTATTCCGGGCCAAATCCTTGCTCGTTGTGGGCCGGAGGCACACCGCTTCTTCACTTGCGCCTTGCCCTTTGGCCCGCCAGAACCCGGCGTGGGCACTCATTCGGAGTGAACAGGCCCTTAAGTACAGAGAGAGTTCAAGCATGACCCGACAGATTCGCAACATCGCCATCATCGCCCACGTGGACCATGGCAAGACAACGCTCGTGGACCAACTGCTCCGCCAGAGCGGAACCTTCCGACAAAACGAGAAGGTGGCCGAGCGCGTGATGGACAGCAACGACCTCGAAAAGGAACGTGGCATCACCATCCTCGCGAAGAATTGCGCGGTCGAGTGGAAAGGCACGCACGTCAACATCGTCGACACCCCCGGGCACGCGGACTTCGGCGGTGAAGTGGAGCGTGTGCTGTCGATGGTCGACAGTGTGCTGCTGTTGGTCGATGCCGTCGAAGGCCCGATGCCGCAGACGCGCTTCGTGACCAAGAAGGCGTTGGCGCTGGGCTTGAAGCCCATCGTCGTCGTCAACAAGGTGGATCGTCCGGGCTCGCGGACCGACTATGTCATCAACGCCACCTTCGATCTTTTCGACAAGCTCGGTGCCACCGAAGACCAACTCGACTTCCCTGTGGTGTATGCCTCGGGCCTCAACGGTTGGGCCACTCTTGAAAAGGGCGCGACGGGCACCGATCTCGCGCCACTTTTCGACGCTATCTTGACTCACGTGCCGGCGCACGAAGGCAGCCCGACAGATCCGCTTCAGCTGCAGATTTGCTCGCTCGACTACTCGACCTACGTCGGGCGCATCGGCATTGGCCGAGTGAATCAGGGTACTTTGAAGCCAATGCAGAACGTGGCCGTGTACAGCGGGCTCGACAGCACACCGTTTAATGCTCGCGTGAACCAAGTGCTCAAGTTCGAAGGCCTCGAACGTCAGCAAGCCACCGAAGCGGGTCCGGGCGACATCGTTCTGATCAACGGCATCGAAGGCATCGGCATCGGGGTGACTCTCACCGACATCGAGAGCCCGAAACCGTTGCCCATGCTGAAGGTCGACGAGCCCACGCTGACGATGAACTTCTGCGTCAACAACTCGCCGCTGGCAGGTCGCGAAGGCAAGTTCGTGACGAGCCGCCAGATCTGGGACCGCCTGCAGCGCGAGTTGCAGAGCAATGTGGCTCTGAAGGTGAAGGAGACCGACGAAGACGGCATCTTCGAAGTGTCGGGTCGCGGCGAGCTTCACCTCACCATCCTGCTGGAAAACATGCGCCGCGAAGGCTATGAGCTGGCCGTGTCGAAGCCGCGTGTGGTGTTCCGCCACGAAGGCGACCAACGGCTCGAGCCGATCGAAATGGTCACGGCAGACGTTGAAGACCAGCACCAGGGCGCCGTGATGCAGGCCTTGGGCGAGCGCAAGGCAGAACTCATCAATATGGAACCGGACGGCATGGGTCGCGTGCGCCTCGAGTACCGCATTCCGGCGCGGGGCCTTATCGGCTTCCAGAACGAGTTCCTGAATCTGACGCGCGGAACCGGCCTCATCAGCAACATCTTCGACAGCTACGAGGCCTACAAGGGCGAGATCGAAGGCCGCAAGAATGGCGTGCTGATCAGCCAGGACGACGGCGAAGCGGTGACGTATTCGCTGGGCAAGCTGGATGACCGCGGCCGCATGTTCGTGAAGGCAGGCGATCCGTTGTATGAAGGCATGATCATCGGCATCCACAGCCGCGACAACGACCTGGTGGTGAACGCCGTTCGCGGGAAGCAGCTCACCAACTTCCGCGTCTCGGGCAAGGAAGACGCGATCAAGATCACCCCTCCGATCATCCTCACGCTGGAATATGCTGTGGAGTTCATTGCGGACGACGAACTGGTGGAAATCACGCCCAAGTCGATCCGGATCCGCAAGAGGCACTTGAAGGAACACGACCGCAAGAAGGCCAGCCGCGAAATGGCCTGATGGTTGTCTCCCTCTTCCGCAATGGAAGAGGGGAGCCCGAATCCCGCACGTGGTGTCACCCGTGTGAATGCGGTCTTCCGCCAACATTGGCAAACTGGGCTGTCTCCAGCAGCACTTCAGCCAACATGCATCCGTTGTCCCACCGTCAGGCCGTGTTCGGCATGCTCCTTGTCAGCTTGATGTGGAGCATCGCGGGGTTCATTACCCGGCGGCTCGATTCCGCTCAAGCCTTCGAAATCACGTTCTGGCGCAGCTTCTTCCTCGCCCTGGCGCTCGCTGGGTATTTCGCGGCCGTGCATGGGCGTGACGCACCCCGACTCCTGACCACCGGCGGTAGGCCCTTGTGGATATCGGGCCTGATGTGGAACGTGATGTTCACCTGCTTCATGGTGGCGCTCACGCTGACCACCGTCGCCAACGTGCTCATCACGATGAGCATCGCGCCGCTCCTCACGGCCTTGCTCGCCCGCTTCATGCTCGGCCATCGCGTAGCGATCCGGACGTGGGTCGCCATCGTCATCGCCGGCGCCGGCATCGCCTGGATGTATGGCAACAACATCAGCTCAGACGGCACGCACCTGCTGGGCACGCTCGTCGCGCTCGGTGTGCCCATCGCGGGCGCCATCAACTGGAACACCCTGCAGCGCAGTGGCAAATCGGTCGACCTGGTCCCTGCGCTGCTGATCGGTGCCGTCATCTCCAGCGTGACGACCTTGCCGTTCTCCATGCCATTTCACGCAACGCATCACGACATCGCCTTGCTCGCGGTGCTGGGCGTGTTTCAGCTTGCTATTCCATGCACGATGGCGATACGGTTGTCGCGATCCTTGGCGGCGCCTGAGATTTCCTTGCTCGCGCTGCTGGAGATCATCTTTGGCATCGCCTGGGCCTGGGTGGGAGCGGGCGAGAAACCGGCGCCGCAGGTTCTGGCCGGAGGCGCGTTGGTATTGGGAACGCTCGCGCTGAACGAAGCGTGGGGCATGAGGAGTAGAGGGGTGCGATGAGAAGTGAACAGGTCTTGGTGAAGGCAGAAAAGCGATGCAACGTCGGCGTCATCACGCTGAATCGGCCGAATGCGTTGAACGCCTTGTCCTTGTCGATGATTCGCGACGTCACCGCGTCCTTGCTCGAATGGCGCGACGATGCTGAAGTGGTGGCTGTGGTGCTGAAGGGAGCGACGCAAGAGGGCAAGGGCGTGGCGTTCTGTGCGGGCGGCGACATTCGCTTCTTCTATCAGGCAGCGCTCGACGGGGACCCGCGGCTCGAGGACTTCTTCACTGAGGAATACACGCTGAACCACCTCATCCATACCTATCCGAAGCTGACCGTGGCCTTGATGGATGGCATCGTGATGGGTGGCGGTATGGGACTGTCGCAGGGGGCTGCGATCCGCGTCGTGACCGAGCGCTCCAAGCTCGCGATGCCCGAGACCAACATCGGACTTTTCCCCGACGTGGGCGGCGGCTATTTCCTGTCGCGATGCGAGGGGCGCATCGGCGAATACCTCGCGCTCACGGGGCAGGTGGCCGGTGCAGGCGACGCGATCGCTTTGGGCCTCGCCGACTTCTTTGTTCCGTCCGGCGGCCTGGCTGCACTGGTCGAGACCCTGTGCGACCAGCCGATGGAAAGCGGCGCGCAGGTGCATGCAAGCGTGGTCACGCACACGCAGCCGATGCCCAGTGTGCAATGGACTGCGCAGCGCGAAGCGATCGATCTTCACTTCGCAGGCGACGACATGCGCGCCATCTTCGATTCGCTGCAAGGCGATTCGAGCGACTGGGCAGCGGCAACGCTCGCCACGCTTCGCAAGCGTTCGCCGCTGATGATGGCGGTGACGCTGGAACAAGTGCGCCGCGCGCGCACGATGGACCTCGCAGACGATCTGCGCATGGAGCGTGACATCGTGCGCCACTCTTTCCATCTGCGACCTGGTGTGGCCAGCGAGACGGTCGAAGGCATTCGCGCGTTGTCCGTCGACAAGGACCATGCGCCACGATGGAATCCGGCGCGTATCGAGGACGTTAAGCGGGAGGACGTCGAGGCATATTTTGCGAGTCCGTGGCCTGCGCATGCGCATCCGTTGCGGATGCTTGATTGACATTCCGTATGGGCTCCCTCGACAGGCTTGGGAGGCATGCGAGCCACGTGAGCATGGGCCAGAGAAACAGACCATCAGCCTCTGGAATTCGTGGCCGACGCCCAAGTCGATCGGTGAGCGAAGCACGAGCGCAGGGACGACATCACGCAGCAGTATCTGGAGCGTGAAAGCGTGAAAGCTGCGAATTGACAGACGAGGTCGTCGCCAGGGGCCGCATGTTGTCGAGCGCTGCAATGGACTCGGCTCCACTGCCGCGAGAGAGCGCTACGCAACTCCATCCACATCTTCGCGGGCAAGGCTCGCCGATGAAAGGATGTGGCTGTATTGTGGGGTTTGGATCAAATATGGCATTTGGAATTTTCGATGGCCTACTGCATTGGCAAAACCAATCCTGCGGTTTCTCGCGAAATGAGCCCGCAGCAAGACGAACAGGTACTGCCATCGGCAGGGAGATTGCCTGCGGCCCGTCCGCAAAGTCCGGGACTCACTGGCTTATCGCCGCGGACCACGCGGCCCCACACAGGCCCGGAGCACAGCGATCTGCCGACACCGCCCACGGCTGCACCCACAAACGGCGGGGCGCCGTCGACCTCGCACCTGCGCGCGACGGCGCCGAGCCGGGCGACAACGCTGCCGGCCTTCAACGCAATCCTGCACGCCGGTTCCCGCGAGGCGCTGCGCTTCCCGGTCGTCATGGCATTTCATGATCACCAGCTGGCCGCTGCCATGAGGGACCTGTTATCGGACAGCGGAGTACTCGACGAGGAGACGCTCAACACGCTCCTGCAGGACCCCACCGAGGTCAAGGTTCAAGAGCACTTGGTGGAGGAAACAGCCACAGCCTGTTCGCACAATACTGGGAGCATTTGAGGCAATGGGTGCAAACAAACGGTGGCGATCTGGCAGAAACCACCGGCACCAATGTTCCTGGTCGAATCGGCGGAGCTCCGCACGGCGTCGCCAACAAAGCAATCTACAACGACGCCTTTCGGGACATCATCAGGCATGCAAACTCCCTCAGGGTCGCGAAGTCGGTGAGCAACCAACTTCGCTTCATCAAACTTTTCCTGCAAGCACCGGATAGCGACGCGGACGATTGATGCGAGCGGGACCTGCCATCGCTGCAGGCAGCACATATCTTGTGTGGTCGCCGCCGCCGCCGCCGCCGCAGGGCGATCGCAGCTCCGCCAGATCCCGCGTGGCTTGGGGTCGCTCTTGGGGCCGCCGCTGAAGCTCAGCCACGCCGAGTCCACGCTGACGCAGCCGACGCTGGTCGATTCGCGAACCTGATCGCCGTCGATGGGCTTTGTGGGCTTTGGCACGGGGGCGATATCGCGCTCGATCTGCGCGTCGAGTGCTTTGCCGACGGCGAGGACTCTGCGTCGAGTACTGCCCAAGGAGATCGCCTTGTCCAGCGACGTGTTCTTCGAACGATCAGCAGGACCCGCGTGTCGAGTCGTGGCACCCACGTTCCACTTCGGCTAATGGGGCCGCCTCGGCCGGAAAGACCGTTTCGTGGTCCCGGACGTGATCGCAAGGACTGGTCACGCGTCGAGATCGGTGGCGACTCCACCGCAGCGGATGTGAACACCGAACTCGCGCCCGACGGTGGTCGTGTCATCGCGCAGGGCGCCACGCTGGGACATGAGTCGGTCTTGCGCGAGTGCAGCGGCTCGGCAAAACGCGGGTAGTCGAAGCTGCGAATGCCTCGCGAGAACAGAAAACTCGTCATCCCGCCCGCGTAACCCGCACCCGGCAGGGTCCCGGTGATGATGATTCTGTCGTAGCACGACAGCACGCCGTGCAGGTTCGCCGCATACCGATCAGTCAGTGCCGCTTCAGCCATGGTCGGTCTTGTCGACGCCGCTTCGCTGGTGATCGTATTACCTGTTTGGTTCCGGCTCTGCCGGCTTAGGCTTAGGACATGGCCCGGATCGGACCTTGCCGTAACGGCCCAACACCGGATTGCATCCGAGCCACGAAGAGAAGAAAGCCTTGCCAACGCCGATGGATCGCAGCGTCTGGCCGCATATGGGGGCAAGGCTCGGCCGATCCAGAGCATCCGCAGGATCAGCCTCCCTGAAAGCGCGAGGGGTGTTGGTGGCAGTTCCGTCGCCTTGTCATCATTGCAGCGAACCCCTTGCCCGCTGCAGCAACACGCCCAGCAGATCCTGGTCCACAGGGCCTCGGTGCACACGGGCGTCGGCGTTACCGAATAGCTGCTGGAGTTCCTCCCAGCGCGGACCCAGACTCCTTTGCTCTTCGCTCTTGATGTGAGCGGCGGCGAGGTCGGCAAAGCGAAGCGCGAGGCATTGTCGTGGGCTGACCTGACGAAGAGTATGCAGGTGCAGATAGACCGCAGGCGCCTCGTTGCCGTCGCTGAAGGGACGCGGCGTGATCGTCAGTTCGAAAAGCGTCCCGCGCTCGCCTTGGTCACCGGCGGAGGGAAGCCG
>JAJKJU010000267.1 GCA_021153565.1 Rhizobacter sp. | reverse complement strand
TAACATGTGCGGGCACCGCCGAAAACATCGCGGGACAGGTGCCATGACTCAACCTCGATTAGCGTGGTTCGGCAAGCCGAAATTACATCGGGTCATAACACACGGGCTGCACTACCTGAAGGACGATGGCGTGATGGCCATCGTCTTGCCACACGGGGTGCTGTTTCGCGGCGGTGCTGAAGATCGCATCCGCCGCAAGCTGCTGGACGACGGGCACATCGACACCGTGATTGGGCTGCCCGCCAACCTGTTCTATTCAACCGGCATTCCGGTGTGCATCTTGGTGCTGAAGAAATGCAAGAAGCCCGACGACGTGCTCTTCATCAATGCCGCTGAGCACTTCGTGAAGGGCAAGCGCCAGAACCAGCTGACGGAAGAACACATCGCACGCATCGTCCAGACCTACCAGCAGCGCAACGGACAAGACCGCTACGCGCGGCGTGTGGCGATGAAGGAGATTGTGGAGAACGATTACAACCTCAATATCTCGCGCTACGTCAGCACCGCGGAGGAGGAGGCAGAGGTCGATCTTGCGACCACGCATGCCGAGTTGGTCAGGATCGAGGGCGATATTCAGAAGGCGACAGCAAAGCACAACGAGTTTTTGAAGGAACTCGGCTTGCCTCTTCTGCCGTAGTAGGTTATTGGACCCGACCTAGAGCAGTCGCTCACCTCGGTGAGCCTAAATGAACTATGCGCAGGAGGCACCGGCATCCATGGGTCACGCCCGCGATCGGCCCGCCCCTCTTCGGCACCTCCACTGGCCCTTTTGCCGCGGCGCGGGAGCCTGTCACAATCCCGCCCCTCGCAAGTAGATGAGGGGGAGACCCTGTGAAGACCACGGTGATGCTGCTGGCGTGCGCTTTCGCTGCCGCTCTGTCGGGCTGTACCCGGATCGAGGAAGCCGCCATGCCGGCGCCCGCCAAGGTAAATGCGGCCTACCCGCCGCCCCCTGAGGTGCAGGCGGCCCGGGATCGGCTCCTGGGCCTGCTGGCTGGCGACACCAAGCAGGTGGACGCCGTCAAGGCGCAGATCGAATCGCGCATGGCCCTGCGCGGCCTCGCGTGTTCGCAGCAGGTATCGATCGGTCGCCTCGACTCGGTGGCCTTTGTGAAGGCCCTCGGGCTCGACCAGATCTGCTTCCAGGCCCAGGACCAAGCGGTGCAGGACTTTCTCGGCACACGCACGGTCGGCGTGCTGATGTCGCTGCCACCGCTGCGCCCCCTCAAGCCCGCCACGGCCGGCACGCCGCTGCCGCAAGGGCCGCTTTCGTACATCACAGACGGCACCTTTGCGAGCCAGGCCGGCGTGGCGGTCCTGCGCGACACCGTGGGCGACGCAACGGTGGTCGAACTTCCCACCGGCGCCGTCATCGCGAAGCTGCCGCGCATGATGACCAGCCCCTGGGCCAGCCGCGTCTCGCCCAACGGCCGGGTGCTCGCCCTGCAGCAGACCGGCGGACAAGGTGTCACCTTCTTCGACACCAGCAACGGCCACCGTCTCTGGGACCGCCTCGGGGGGCAGAACGTGCTCACTTGGCTGCCCGAGGTCACCGGCTTCGTGATCGCCGAACGCAGCGGCGTTACCACGCTGGCCGACGGCCTGACGGGCAACTTGGCGCCCCATCCGCTGGCGCCGAAGAACAGCAGTGTCGCCACCTCGCTGCCGGGCAGCGCGGCACGCACCCTGCTTGGCAGTGCGCGCGAACTGGTGCTGATGGAACACCAGCGCGCGCCCGCCGGCCTTCAGGCGACCGAACTGAAACGCCTGCACATCACCGCCGGCCAGGGCATCAGCTCCGGCCAGCCGGTGTCCATGCAGCAGGGCAGGCTGGTCGTGTTCACCTCGCATCCGCACATCAGCTGGCTGAACCTCGAGAGCGGCGAGAGCGGGACCTACCGGACCTCCCCCACCTTCGGCGCCACCTTCGCCAAGCTCGACGAAAACCGCCTGCTGGTCGACTCGCTCGACCTGACCGACCGCATGCGCCTGAACCCGTGGGTGTTCGACATCGCCGCGCAGGTCGTGGCGCCGGTCGACCCGGCGGGCATGCAGGGCCTGCTGATCCCGACCGGCGATCGCCCCGGCTTCATGCGCCGCGGCCAGGGCGCCTGGGTGGCCGACGTAGTGAAGACCACGAGCGAGCCGGTGCCGCTCGACAAGGTGGCGGCCGAATACGAACTGCAGGCGCAACTCGCGAAGCTACAGGCGCAGGTTGATGCGCAGCAGTCCCAGGAGCGCTCGGCCACGGCCAGCGCCACGGCGCGGGCGACCGCACCCGCCATGATGGGCCTTCCGCGCGATGCCGTCGTGCACATGATCGGCGCTTACGAAGGCACGGGCAGCAGCCGTGCGAACCGTTCCATCCGAGTGGTCGTTCGGCATTCGCCGCGGCCGCTGGTGCTGGCCCTGTCGTCCTACGAATCGGTGCGCTGGGTGATCGTCAACCAGGGCGCGAAGATCTCCACGGTGCTGCTGAGCAGCTACGAGCCTTCTACGGTGATCGGCCTGCTCGACACGCCGGTGCAGCGCATGGGCAGCAGCTACGCCTACGAGGCCGGCAGCCCCGAGCACAAGCGCTGGCGCCAGGAAGTTCAGCAGTACATCGGCCCGCTCGACATCCGCAGCTTCCAGGGACAATACACCGGCAAAGAATTCAGCGTCGGCGGATCGTGAGCATGCTTCCCCTCGGCACCATCCTCCTGGCGGGCGGGCTGCTCGCCGCTGCCTCTCCGGCGCTGGCCGACGACATCTACCGCTGCGAGGGCGACGGCCCTAAGACACTCGTCGACTCGCCCGTACGTTGCCCGAGCGGCCGCGCGATACGTATCGGTGGCAGCGAGCCCGCGCCACCGCCTCCGCGGCCAGTGGCGGTTCCCGAACCGACGGAGCGCCCGCAGCGCATCCCGAAACGGGAAAAGCAGCGCGAACCGCCCGCAGCCGAGTCGTTCCGCCAACGCCTCGCGCCCCCGGGAGCAGCACCGGTGCAGGAGGAACCCGCCCCAGTCGCGGCCGCCGTGTCACCGGTTCCCCGCGTGCCCGTTCCGCCGGCCACGGCCGCCACTGTCTGTGCGCCGCTGCGCAACGACGCCACCGCACTACGCAAGTGCCTGGCGGAAGAACGGCGCAAGGAGGTGCGCATCATCGCCAACGGCCGCCTGATGCAGGTGAGCGCGGCGGCCGCGGAGCTGGCGCATTACGCGCGCACGCGCGACGGCCTGCTGGCCATCGGGCGCAGTGGGCGTCCGCCCGCATGGTGCGAAGAACTGATGGGCGACCTACTCCAGCAACGTCGGCTTGAGGTCATCGACAAGGAGGATGCACCCACGCCGGCGTGGATACACGGCAGCGGCACCGAGCTGCGTGGCGGCGAGGTCCTGGATCCGAACTACGCCGAGCTGGACGCGCCCGGCGGCCTAGTCGCGTCGGGCTACGTCACGGTGCGCTGGAAGCAGCAGCGCACGCTGGTCGTGAGGACGCGACCGGGCTGCTTCCCGGCGGGGTCAAACTCCACCAAGGCTACCTGCGGCTCTCAGCGCTACATCGCCATCGACGTCCACGACGACGAGATGCCGCAGGCCTGCAACATCGGCTTCTACGGGCGCCCGTACTGGCTGCAATGGAAGGACAAGAACGTGGAGATCCGCGTCCCGTCACGTTGACAACACGGCCGAGCACCGTGGCACGGCGCGGCTCTTAGTTGGTGGCTTCCTTGGCCGCTTCCTTCGCCTCGTAGCGCCACGTTGGCCAGGAGCAGGGGAGCAGGCACGTTGTCCGTCGTGGGCGCATCTTTGATGGCCCTCAACCAGACGGGAGTCCATCATGGAATCCATTACCAACCGTGATCATCGCGAGTCATGGAACAAGGGCAAGACGCGCGACCTTGCCCTCTTCAACCTCGGCATCGACAGCAAGCTGCGTGGCTGTGATCTTGTTGCCCTCCGGGTACGAGACATCTGCCACAGCGACCAAGTCGCAACGCGCGCTGTCGTGATGCAGCACAAAACCCAACGCCCTGTGCAGTTCGAGATCACGTCGGCGATGCGCGATGCGGTGCAGAAGTGGATCAAGCAAGCGGGGCTGAAATCCGAGGACTTCCTCTTCCCAAGTCGAATTCACGGATCACCGCACCTGGGAACACGGAAGTACGCTCGAATTGTTGATGGCTGGGTCAAAGACCTTGGACTTGTCCCAGTCTTCTGCGTGAGCACCTTCATCAGCATCAGGCTGCCCGAAGGTAGCTCCAGGCGGTCGAGTCTTGTGCTTGAGCACAAAGGTGCGAGATGCTGACTGACGCAATGACCGGCGTCGGGCCTAGCTACTTCTCATCGTCGCTGTGAAAGCCCATGCTGTCGCGGTGATCGCGGTAGTAGTTCAACAGGACACTATTGCAGCAATTGTGGGCAGCGGTACCTCGCAATGAAATGACGCCGTTGGCTTACCGCTTACGGTTCGACTGCGTGCTGCGAAGCTCGTCCACCAGGGACAAGCGCCTTTTGGATCGCGTCGAGCTGGCGTGAGAAAGGGTATGTCTTTGCTCCTCGGACCCGAATCGATTCAGGTAAGCATCTCCAACAGAAGTGAGTTGAAGCCGGGTCGAACCATCGCTCGCAGTTTGTTCAGAAACAAGGCGGTTCAGGGATGCCGCCGGGACGTTGGAATATGCCTCCAAGTCGGCGAGAGTGTTGATGTGATCTGTGAGCGACAGCCCCTCGGCGACAACGCGAAAACTGTCCTCGGGAATCTCTGAACGCAGCGAAGAAAGATCTGTGTGTGTTGAGGCTGATCGAATGCTGGAGAAATGCGACCCTTCGGGCAAATCGAACGAGGCCCCTGGAGTGGACAGGCCGCGGAAATCCGCCGAGCCAGGGGTGGAAGGTTCGTTCATTCTCTGTGCCGGCTGCGGGGACTTCAAGAGACTGATCAGGTCATTCTGGGGCGAAGGTTGGTGGCTGGAACTGCCTGGATAGTTGCTTCGGGAATGCGATGGAGTGGGCAGATCAATGAAGGGAGTCAGTCCACCGAAGGTTGGAGAATTTGGAGTGGAGTGACGGCTGAGGGATGAACCTTGCGGGGTGCGCGACAGAGCGGCCCGACTCCACCTGCTGTCGACCTCTTGCCCGTGAAGACTTGGGGAATTGCCGGCCGCCTGCGATGGCATGAACTGATTTTGATAAGGGGTCAGACCGCTGAAGAACGAGGGCCCCGGGCTGGAATCGTCTCTCCCCATTGCGACTGCTGACTCATCGACGTGGTGCTGCTGTGCGGACATCAATTGACTGGCTAGGTCATTCGGGGGCGTTTGGTGGCTGGAACTGATGGAAGGGCCACCCGATTGACTGATCAGATCCTGCCGGGACGACGGTTGATGGCTGCTTGATCCTGCGCCGGAACGTTTCGACGCTCTCGATTGGGCCTTCTTTATCTCAGCAAGGACGCTGGCTGACAAGGTCTGCTTTCTCAGGGCAAGCGCCGCATCAAATCGTGCCGTCTGTTTGTCGTCCAGATGGGCACGAATATTCTGGCCCTTGTCTGTCAAAGATCCGTCGGAACTCAAATATTTATGGATGAGACCCGAAAAGTCGTTCGACATTCCAATGTTCCGTAAGGATTGCCTTCCATCTGACAAGTCAGAGAGGAATTTGTCGTCCATGAATTTCAGCGCTGCTGAGGGCGTTTGACTTCTGGAGATGGGCCTGTCCGACCCTCCCCGGCTCATCCCATGGACTCCGTCTGGCAAGGTTTGCCGTCTCTTGGCATTCGCCTCATCAAATAGCGCCCTCTGTTCGATGCTCAGTTGGGCAAAACTATTCTTGCCTTTGTCTGTCAAAGATCCGCTCGTAGTAAAGACGTAACGGAGATCGGGAAAGTTGTTCGACTGGCTGATGTGTTGTACGGATTTTGTTCCATCTGACCACGCCGAGAGGAAGTCCTTATCCACGATTTTCAAAGCCGTTTCGAGCCTTCGACTCGCTCTTCTGCCCAAGCTGCTTGCTTGTGTATTCATCTTTTGTGGCGGAGGGAGCGGAGGACGGGCGGACGAGGGCGCGAAACGGCTTGTCGGCAACGAAGGCGGCAAGCTCGCTGTATTGCGCGGCGCGCTTTCGGAGCTAACGCTGAAAGGCACTGTGGGGGTGGCAGCTGGCGCTGCAGTGCTGGCGCGGGTTGTCGTAGTCGACCGAGAGGCGGGATGACTTGCGACGCGCGAGGCTTCCCACTCCGCGTAGGACCGGGAATCATAGAGGCGCCCGTCCTCGTAGGCGCTGGTGATATGGGAACTGCTTCGGGCGCTGTTGTCGTCGGCAGATCCTGCCAGGCGCGTTTGCTGCAATGACTGGAGTGGGTCAAGTTCGCTTTCATTGCGACTGATGGGCGCGATGGTTGCGCTTCTGCTACTCGCCCGAGATGACTGCGACGCGGCTTCCTGTGTGCTTTGCTCAGATGCCTGCGGGTCGAATGATGGAGTGCCCCTGGTGGTGCTGGTTCGTGTGTTGGTCATTCTCTCGGCTTCCTTGGCGCTTGCTTGCAAGTTGCTGTGGGTGGCGATTTTTTGCCAGACTTATGCTGCGCAGGCCGCCGGGATGCGAAGGCGCGACCGAATATGCGAAGCCGGGTCGCAACCTCATCTCAGCGGTGGCTCGCCCACTCTTGTTGGGCTGAAATGCGTCGCTGCGGCGTGGTTCAAAAACCGCTGTTTTTGGGTAACACGGACGAGCGCAATCGGTCCGCTGACGATGGCGGGGAATTCACCCGGAAGGATGTGAAGTCGATGCAGGACGCGGTGCGCCGCGAATCGCCTCAGCTGCGCAGGGGCTGAGGCTCTCCCAGGCCCAGCAGCGTGAACCAGTGCGCTCGAGCGAAGTGGCCTATGGGCAATCTCGCGTGGCTGGTTGGATGGCAGCGCATCGTGTTTCCGGACGGGAAGGCGATGGATATTGGGGCGCTGACAGCGCCGGTTGCGCAGGCTTCAACGACAGTGAAGACAACCACTACATCCGAATCTTCGGATCGGCCCCGCTCATGTCGGGGATCACCGTCGGGGTGTCGATCAGCCAGAACTGCGACTCAGGAAGCGGCACGGGCACATCGGGCAAATGCGCGGTTACGGAAGCGCTTGGGCAATTTCGACGGCAACTTCGTCGAATCAGATGGGAAGTGGCCGGCGCCCATGGACCACCAGTTCATGAGCCACGCCATCAACTACGACGGTGATAACGGTCCTTCTTGCGATGACGCCGTTGTCCCAGCCCATCCGGTTGAAGTGGTCAGTGCAGCGGTCACGAGGCGAAGGCATCGGTGGGGCATCTCGATCGCCTGGTGTCACATGCCGCGAATCCGCGGTGTGCGAAGTCTTGCCGCCTGCAAAACCGGTCTCAATAGGCGCCGATCAACCTCACACCAAGATGCCGCGCCAGCCCCTGCGCCCCGGCGCGCATCACGCCGTCGTGGTTCCAGCGGAACACCGGCGCGGCCAGTGGTGCGGCAATGCGCATCCAACGCGTGCCGAGGTTCACGCACCAGATGTAGCGAACGCGTGTGGTCTCGCCCTCGGGTGTCAGCTCCCAGGTGCCGACGCCGTCGAGTTGCCCCCTGGCGCGACCCTGCATGCGGCGCGGGCGCTGGATCTCCATCACCTCGACGTCGAAGGCCACGCCATAGGGCAGCCGGCTGCTCCAGGCGATGTGGCGTATGGCGCCCAGGCCGTCAGCGTCGCCGGGGTCGATTTCCTGCACCGACTTCACATAGCGCCACCATGAAGGCCACTCTTCGGTGGCCTTCAATGCATCCCACACTCGCTCGATGGGCGCGTCGACGTGCCAGTTGCTCACGAGCTGGAACTGCGCTGCCTCGGCAGGCGCAACCGACACTGCGCTCATTGGCGCGCGGCAGCAGACGCCGCGGTGTCGTAAGTGCCGATGAATCGCGTGATCTTGCCGCCGCGCACGGTGAACACGTGCACCCAGTCCGTCTCGAACACCTTGCCCGCGGGCAGCGCCTTCGTGCGCTCCCATCCGAGCACGGTCACGTGGTCGGGGCCTGCCAGGAATTCACGCGGCTCGAAGGCCTGGATGCCGTCGGCTTCGGCGACGAGGCCGAACCACTTCGCGACGGCTTCCTTGCCGACGAAGCGGCCCATGTAGGGCACTCCGATCTCGCCGCGATGGATCCATTCCACGTCATCGGACATCATGGCGACGAGTGCGGGTACGTCGCCCCGCCCAAAGGCTTCGTAAATCGCTTGGACGATCTGGACAGGCTGGCTCATGGAGACCTCCGTACAAAAGGTGCCTGGGTATACGCAGGGATGGCGTGACCGGATGCAGAAACCCGGGTGCGAAAATCCTCAGCATGACCGCATCGACCACTTCCATCACCATCACCCGTCCCGACGACTGGCACCTTCACGTGCGCGACGGCGCGGTGCTCACATCCATCGTGCCGCACAGTGCCCGGCAGATGGGCCGCGCGCTCATCATGCCCAATCTCAAGCCGCCGGTCACTACCGCGGCGCAGGCGGCGGCGTATCGGGAACGCATCCTGGCCGCCGTGCCGAAAGGGATGAAATTCGAACCGCTGATGTCGCTATACCTGACCGACAAACTGCCGCCAGAAGAGATCCGCCGAGCGAAAGATGCCGGCGTCGTGGCCGTCAAGCTCTACCCGGCCGGCGCCACGACCAACAGCGATGCAGGCGTGACGGACATTCGCAAGACCTACAAGACCCTGGAGGCCATGCAGCGCGAAGGCATCCTGCTGCTGGTGCACGGCGAAGTGACCGATCCGTGCGTCGACATCTTCGACCGCGAGAAGGCCTTCATCGACACGCAGCTGATTCCACTGCGCGCCGATTTCCCCGAGCTGAAGATCGTCGTCGAGCACATGACCACGCGCGACGCGGCGCAATACGTGGCCGAGGCCGACCGGTACACCGCGGCAAGCATCACCGCGCATCACCTGCTCTATAACCGAAACGCCATCTTCACCGGCGGCCTCCGCCCCCACTACTACTGCCTGCCGGTCCTCAAACGCGAGGAGCACCGAGTAGCGCTCGTGAAAGCCGCCACCTCGGGCAGCGACAAGTTCTTCCTCGGCACTGACAGCGCACCGCACGCTGCGCACCTGAAGGAGCATGCGACAGGCTGTGCAGGCTGCTACACGGCATTGAGCGCGCTGGAGCTGTATGCCGAGGCCTTCGACAACGCCAACGCGCTCGACAAGCTCGAAGCCTTCGCGAGCTTCAATGGGCCGGACTTCTATGGACTGCCGCGCAACACGGGCAAGGTCACGCTTTGCAAGGAATCGTGGACACTGCCTGAGACGGTCCCGTTCGGGGAAACCGAACTCAAGCCTTTGCGCGGCGGCGAGCCGCTGGCATGGCGCCTCGTCGAAGGAACCGCATCGTGATCGAAAAGCAAGCCCGCATCGCGCTTCTCATCGACGCCGACAACTCGCCCGCGAGCAAGATCGATGTCATCCTGGCCGAGCTGGCGAAGGCGGGTGTCACCAACATCCGCCGCGCCTATGGCAACTGGAAGAAAGATGGACTCAAGGGCTGGGAGGCCGTGCTGCACGAATACGCCATCCGCCCCATCCAGCAGTTCGACTACAGCAAGGGCAAGAACGCCACCGACATGGGCATGGTCATCGACGCGATGGACCTGCTCTACACCGATCAGCCCGAGGCCTTCGGCATCGTGTCCTCGGACAGCGACTTCACGCCGCTGGTGATGCATCTGAAGGCAAAGGGCGCGCAGGTGTTTGGCTTTGGGGCAAAGAAGACGCCAATGCCGTTCGTGAATGCGTGCTCGCGCTTTCTGTACTTGGAGAACCTCGGGGCTGCGTCGGATGCGGATGAGCCTGAGAAGCCCGCGAAGCCGGAGAAGGCGGCCGCGAAGTCGCGCCGCAAGACCCGCGGGCCGGCCAAGGATGCGAAGGAGCCTGCGGCGGCGGTGCCGGATGTCGTTGCCGCGGAAGTGGCCGCACCGTCTAAGCAAGATTCCATTGCGCTGCGGCGTGACGCCCGCCTCGTCACCTTGCTGCGCAATGCGGTCGAATCGGCGGCCGGCGAAGACGGCTGGTCGTCACTCGGCTCGGTGGGCCAGCAGATCGGCAATCAGGCCTCGTTCGATCCACGCAACTACGGTTACCGCAAGCTCATCGACTTGATCGATGCGACCCAGTTATTCGATCTCGACCGTCGCGGCTCGCAGTTCGTCCTGCGCGAAAAGCGCCAAGCGGCAAGGGGCTGATGGGGTGTCGGAAGCCAGCTGGGGAAAAGCGGTCAGCGCATGGATCCCGTAGAAAGCAGGGATATTTCACGCGACGAAATGCGCGCGGAGCGGCGGCGCAACTCGCGCGGTCATTGACGCTCAACATGTAACGCGGCGTAATTGGGATTCCATATTCGAGGTTACCCATGAAGCGTCTTGGCCTTCCCCTTTTCATCGTCGCATCCGTGCTCGCAGGGTGTCTCGCATCGCTGTCTCCGGCGACAGCACAAAGCGTCGCGGTTCTGAACGGCGTGGCGATGGCCGGCAAGCAGCGCATGCTCAGCCAACGTGTTCTCAAAGCCTATGCGCAGTTGTCGTTGAACGTCGTTCCTGACAAGGCCACGGTCATTCTTGCGTCTTCACTCGACGAACTGAAGAGCAGCAACGCCTCACTGCGAGCCGTTGCCAAGGACTCCAATCTCGCGGCCTTGCAGACGCAATCGACCCTCATTGACAAGCTGGCCGCAGTGACTGCGATGCCGCCGAGCGACAGCACAATGCAGCAAGCCTCGCAGCTCAGCGAGGCGTTGCTGGGCAATGCCGAAACGGTGACACAGGGCTTTATCAAATCCGGAGCCGAGGCGCCTGCGGCGATGGTCAACTTGGCGGCCATGCAAAGGATGCTCTCCCAGCGCGCTGCAAGCGCCTACCTCGTCTATCAAACTGGGGCCAAGTCGCCGGAAGTGAAGGCGCGCGCGCTGAAGGCGACGGCCGATTTCAAGTCAGCCATCAGCGCATTCGACGAGGCGAAGACGGAGTTTCCTCAGGTCGCCGACCGGATCGAGATGGCGCGTATACAGATGGTCTTCTTCGAGCATGCGTTGAGCAACATCGACCACCCCACGACAGGACAGTTCACGACCATCGCTACGACCAGTGAGCGAATCCTTGGCGAAATGGATTCGATGACCTCCGAGATGGTCAAGCAGCTTGGGGCCCGCAATACACCGACGATCGCATTGGCCAAGAAGAAATAGCAGCATCCGATCCGAACGCGCCACGCCCCTCACCCCCACGCCACTGCGAAGCTAGTCGGGTGAGTTGTCCGAGTTCGTGAACTCGGTCTCAAGGAAGAAACCGATCTATCCGACGCGCCCGAACAGCTGACTCAAGACTCGCGAGCGTGCTCGTCAACTTGGCTCGCTGCGCGTCATCAGGCAGGTTTGCCATGGCCAATTCGACCCGGCTTGCATAGCACTTTCCGCTGTTCAAGCAGGGTGCCAATACCTCCGGTGAGCGTTCGTCACAAACCAGGCCGAGTCGGCACGGCAGGACAACCAATGCAGTCTGCAGAACTGCAGAATTCATGACAGGGACTTGCTTGCCGTCGATCCAGTATGCAAGTCCGTCCGGCGTTTTCTCCAGCAGCAATCGCTCCAATTGATTGGACACCAGCAAGGGATCCCCGTTGTTCAGCACGGCCGCAAGAGCAGACTTGCGTCGGCTGATGTCGTTGGATGCGATCGCGGTCTTGACTTGGAGCGCCACCTTCTCGAGCGCGTCCCCTTGCGCCTTCGCTTGCGCAATCAACTGAATGTCGCGCTCGCCGCCGCTCTCGTAGTCGGAAAAACTCTGGCAGGCGGCCTTGATCCTTTTGTACGACGCATTCCTGATCGCAAAGAGATGAGGGTCTTCAAGGTCTGCGCGAGGCAAATCTTCCGCAGTCCAGTCCATGATCGTCACTAACACAGCTGTGCGCGCAACCAGGCAAAGGTTGGCTGCGTACGCAGCGTAGGTCACCCCTCCGGCTTCTGGTCTGTTGATTGCGTTCATGGCGAAGGCGCGCAAGTCTTTCGAGTCATTGAGAAGTGCCGCCATACTTTTTGTCGCACTCGCGGGACTGATCTTGCTGGGGCCCGTCGCGGTAGCGGCGCTTGGCAGATTACCGTCGCGCTTTTCGACGAGCCCAACAGACGGCGCCGCGTTGGAGCGGCGACTTTCAAGTGCCGGAGTTCCTGGATGGTCCGTCTGGCGGTAGTGGTAGCCGAAAGATAGAACTGTTGCGCAGATCACGGCTGCGCCAGCGGCCACCCATCGCATGTGGCGAGGTCTATGAATGAAACTCATTCGAACGAGTGACCTTTGATGATGAACCCTGGCAGTTCAACAGGAGACGTTTGTGGGCGAGGTCTTCCCGCAACTGCAAACCGCAGACATCCCAGTAGAGCGAGAGAGCTTTTCATTGTTTTTCGAATGGGAAGGTCGGTTGAAGGATCGCGCAGCCTATCAGCGCATTTCTTTCACACCACTGTAAAAGGTAACAGGGTTGATGGCGTTGACAATGAATGCCTCAATGGCTGCTGCGTGGAGGCGCATGCACATGACGGGTTTCTGGAAGGCCATCGATTGGCAGCGGCCATGGCTGTCACCGTACCGCGGGTTGGGCATGTCGGCCTGCGCGCTGCTCGATGCCCAACGATCGGTGGCCGAAGCGCTCAACGAACTGGCGCAGCCAGCACCCCGCCTCGCCGCGGGCTCGCTGCGTTTCGTCGCGCAGCATGAACTTGCGCCGGACGAGGCCTATGAATCGTTCATCGCCCGCACGGGCTGTGTGCCGACGCGAGACAACCTGCACGACTTGTTCAATGGGCTGGTGTGGCTGGTGTTTCCACAGATCAAGCGACGGCTCAATGAACTGCAGGCGGAACAGATCGCCCAAATGGGCGTGCGCGCCACGCGTGGCAGTGTCCGCGATGCGCTGACGCTGTTCGACGAGAACGCTGCGCTGTGGCAGATGAGCGAGGCGATGTTCGAGTCGCTTCGGTCGCGCGACTGGTCGACGTTGTTCATCACGCGTCGGGTCGATTGGAGCGATGCACGCCTCACGCTCTTCGGCCACGCGCTGCTTGAAAAACTCGTCATGCCGCGCAAAGCGATCACGGCGCATGTGTGGCCCGTGACGCCGGGTGCCGATCTTGATTCGTTCGCATTGAACGAGCTGCGCGCAGAGCGGCTTGCTGCCAAGCCGTGGTTGCCTTTGCCTGTGCTCGGTGTGCTCGGTGTGCCGGGATGGTGGAGCGAGAACGAGTCGCCCATGTTCTATGACGACCGTCACGTGTTTCGAGTACTTGCCCGGATGTCGAAGGATGCCAACGCGGGCTGTCGCTCTTTAATTTGATTTGGCAGTGTGATGAGCAGTCTCGGGATGAAGGGATAATCGCCCCCGTGAAGCGAGCCAGACCGCCGCTGGTGCAAGGCCCGAAAGGGTGCACTGGAGGAAGGTCCGGACTGCACAGGGCGGCGTAGCAGCTAACGGCTGTCCACCGTGAGGTGAGGATCAGAGCAACAGAGACGAGCCGATTCAGTTCGGGTGAAACGGGCAATCTCTACGCGCAGCAATACCAAGTAGGCACACGTTGATCTGGCCCGGAGAGTGTGCGGGTAGGTAGCACCGAGCCGTCGCAGCGATGCACGGCCCAGAGGAATGGCGGTCACGGGAGTGACTTCGAAAGAAGTCGCCCCCGCACAGAATCCGGCCTATCGGCTCGCTTCACACTTACGTTTTTTCGTTCTCGTGATTTGCACGACCGCCCGTGCAAATCCTGCAGATTGATTTGACGGCTTGAACCCCGACGCACGCCGCTCGGTGAAAAGTACGGAACCCAGTTTCACCTTTCACGCTTCACCGAGCAAAACGTTCAGCATTGCGCAAAAGTGGCCGATATCCGGTCATGGCGAAGACTCCACCCGCTGCGGTTGCCGCTGCCGCGCCCGTGCTCGACCAGGAGGTTGAAAGCCCGGTCGATGGCGAGCCCGCGCCAAAGAAGCGATTTACTTTGAAGATGCCGGCCTTCATGGCCCGGCTGCCCAAGCTCGATCTGAAGTCGCGTATGCCGTTTCGCATTCCCTTGTCGAAGAAGCTGCTGATCCTCATCGGGGCGAGCGTGCTCACCGTCAGCGCCGCAGGTGCCGCGGCACTTGCGTTTTGGCCGGGCGAGCCTGAAGTCGTCCACAAGCCGGTGGTCGCAAAGAAGAGCAAGAAAGGCAAGAAGAGCAAGCGCGTGGCTCCCGCGGCGTCTGCCGCATCCGCGGCTGCTTCAGCCGTCGAATCGACCGACATGGCGGCGACCATGCCTGCGCAAACAACGGCCCGCGTCGCGCCGGCTGCAAGTGAGCCTGAAGACCCGATGGACAAGCTGCGCAGGCGCCTGGGCGAAACACTGTCCAGCGGGGGCAAGCTTGAAAATGGTGGGCCGGGCGAATTGAAGTTGACGGCACGACAAGGCGAACCAAAGACCATGCCAGCTGCACACGTCACCGCACGGGTGGACCCGGCTGCAGACCAAGCGGCTTCGCGCGGCGAACCCGCCGTCGCGACGAAAATCGCCCGCGCCAGAACGGATGCATCGGACGATCACGCGGTACATCACGATGCCAAGGCCGCTGCCTTGCAACATTTGCAATGGTCTTACGACGGTGCCGGGGGGCCCGAAGCCTGGGGCAAGTTGAAACCCGATTTCGCCAAATGCGCGAGCGGTACCCGCCAAAGCCCCATCGACATCCGCGACGGCATCCAGGTCAACCTCGATCCGATCCAGTTCGATTACAAGCCCACCGCCTTTCGCGTGATCGACAACGGCCACACGGTGCAGGTCAACGTGGCGCCGGGCAATTTCATCGAAGTCAACGGCAAGCGTTTCGAGCTGCTGCAATTCCACTTCCACCGGCCTTCGGAAGAGCGCATCCAGGGCAAGCAATTCGACATGGTCGTCCACCTCGTGCACAAGGACGCCGAGGGTCGCCTCGCGCTCGTCGCCGTGCTGCTCGAACGCGGTGGCGCGCATTCGATAGTGCAGACGGTGTGGAACAACCTGCCGCTTGAAAAGGGCGAAGAACAGGCGGCACAGGTTCCCTTGGACTTGAACCAGCTTCTGCCCGCCGAACGCAGCTACTACACCTACATGGGTTCGCTCACCACGCCTCCTTGCAGTGAAGGCGTGCTTTGGATGGTGATGAAAAGGCCGGTGCCCATTGCACAAGAGCAGATAGGCATCTTCGCGCGGCTGTATCCGATGAATGCGAGGCCGGTGCAGTCGGCGAGCGGGCGGATGATCAAGGAATCGAACTAGTCAGTGGACTAGAGGCGCGCGTATGACGCGCAACGCGGCCCAGAGGCTGAGAGTATTTCGATCATGCCCGCTCATCACGCCAAAAGCCCCCTGCTCGTCGTTGCAAATGCTCGCCATAGCCAAGCTATGGCTGCGCTTTGC
>JAJKJU010000266.1 GCA_021153565.1 Rhizobacter sp. | reverse complement strand
GGCGCGCCGGTTCAGCTCGGCGTAGCTCAGCGACCCGCCTTCATGGACCACCGCCGTCGCCTCGGGCGATCGCCTCACCTGCGCTTCAATCAGCTCGTGGATGCACTGATCGCGCGGATAGTCGGCCTGCGTGGCGTTCCAGTCGATCAGCACTTGCCGGCACTCGGTGTGCGACAGCAGATCGATGCCGTCGACCGCATGCGCATCGTCGGTCACCATGGCGTCGAACACCGCATGCAGATGCTCGACATAGCGCGACACGGTGCTGCGCTTCAGCCGCCTCGCGTCGTACCTGAGGCTGTAGCCCAGCTTGTCGGCAAACTCGCCCACTTCGATGTCGAGTGCATTGCCAACATCGCCCCGGCTCATCTCCAAGCCATAAGGCGCCACTGTCCAACCGCCCCACATCACCGTGCTGTTCGCATCTACGTAGGCACCACGCTCAGCCTCGGCCATCAGCACCTTGACGGACGAGGTGCCCCGTTCGTTCTGGAAGTTGAACCGCGTCTGAAAGTAGGGGTGGTGCGTCGAATCGCGCCGCGGATTCAAGCGCTGAACAAGTTCACTGAACGGGTAATGCCGATTGCGCAAGGCGCGCAAGACCATCGAATTCACGGATGAGAGCAGGCCCGACACCGTCAGGCCCAGCTCGAAGTCGGCCGTGAGCACAACGGTGTTGGTGCAGTTCCCGACAGTAGACCGCGCGCTTTCGCTACGACTTGAAATGGGAGCACCGACGGCCAGCCGATCCTGACCGGTATGCCTTCGCAGAAGTATGAAGTACGCCGCCAGGAGCACGGTGTACAGCGTGACGCCATGTCGCGCCGCCAGCGAGCGAATGGCTTGCGCCAGTTCAGGGGGCAGGACGCACGGCAAGCTACGACGCTGCGGCAGATCCTGCGAGGCGTCTGCAGCGTCGTGCCGCAGATCCAGCGGCGCAGGTTCCGAGCTCAGGACCTGCTTCCAGTGACTCAGCTGCCTGCCCGCCTTGGGGCTGTCGAGCCATTGCGCTTCATGCCGCACGTAGGCGAAGTATTCAGGTTCGTGCACGAACTCCGGCACGAGCCCTGCACCTCGACACTCCAGCAGGGCGCCCCACTCTTCCATCAAGAGCCAGAACGACACGCCGTCGCAAATCAGATGATCCAGCACCCACAGCAGGACGCTTTCGTTCTTCGAAATGCGGTACAGGTGCGCACGCAGCAGCGGTACAGGCCCGTTCAAAAACGGGCGTCGATACTCATCGGTGATGTGCTCATGCAGCTTTTCAGCCGACCAGTCATTTGCGTCGTGCCACTGAAACGGAAGCTCCACGTGTTGGTGGATTCGCTGCCGCGGCCCGTTGTCACCCTCTTCGAACGAGGCCCTCAACATAGGATGCCGCGCAACCAGCATGGCCAGCGAATTGCGGATGTCCTGCGGATCGACATCCGCGAGTATTCGAGCGCAAAACCCGACGTTGTAGCCGCCACGCTGTGACGGATCTATTTGATACGCCACCCAAAGACTAAGCTGACTACTGGCTAGATCGCTCCACACTTGAAATATGCCTTTGCTGAGGGGACCTGTCGTCGACCCTCATCGGCGATGATGGATTCGAACTGACAAGCGCCAGGTTTCCTCGAAGCTCAAACAGCTTTCGGAAGACTGACCTTTCTGAATTGGGACACTGCGCCAGCTGAACGCGGCGTTCAAAAGTTCGCTGCAAGCATCAGGTCTGCTTGTGAAGCCTTGTCCCCAAAAGACTCCCCTACGTCGGCGATCGTCCACCGGCAAAGCGAGCGCCGGGCGATTCACGACAGGAGTGTCTTTGCGGTGAACGGGGGAGTCAATGGCAAGCCTTCATGGTTCGACATGGAAGAAGCACTATTCGTGTAGGAGTACACAACGGACAGGGTTCATCTGACACCGAAGCGACACTTCACATCCCGTTCACAACATCGACTCGGTCATCGAACCCCTGCACGCATCTGACTTGCCGGAGGGACAGCTTCGTGCTGATCGATTGCCCCCCATCGTTGAGTCTGCTGACGCTGAACGGCATGTGCAGTGCCATGGCCTCATCGTCCCGATGGAGTGCGAATACTTCGCGCTGGAGGGCTGAGAGGCTCAGCCTCTGAGCGACCTCGTCAACACGATCAAGCAGGTGCACGCGAACCTGAACGCCGAGCTGCAGCTCATCGGCTTGCTGCGTGTGATGTACGACCCGCGAATCACGCTGCAGCAGCAGATCAGCGAACAGCTCAAGGCGCATCGACTTCACATCCTTCCGGGTGAAATCCCCGCCATCGTCAGCGGGCCGACTGCGCTCGTCCGTGTTACCCAAGAATGGTTTTTGAACCACGCCGCCGCCAGCACTCGCGTCGGCTGCCAGCTTCATCGCGTCATCTCACCTCGATCGCCCCCCGGCGAGGACGGCCATTGTCTAAACCGATCTGTTTCAAGTACACACGTAGTGGATTTGTTATTTCGTTTGCTTGAACATCACTTCGGTGAAACGCCATGGTGTGTACCGGGGGAGGTGCCCAATTTGGACGGTCATTTCATTCAATCAAGTTCAAGTGAAAGTCAGCATGGATAACTCCATTTCTAGCTAGATCAGTCACCTGTACTGGGCATTCGCCAACCGGCGCGGCGGACCAGCAGGGCGGCAATCCCGCCCCGGCATCACGACCCGCCCGAGATAGCGGCCTTTCCGGACCGCCCGCATTGAGAGCGAGGGCATCGTCATCGGGCAGCATCGCGCAAAAAGGAGAATCACTTTTAGAACTGCTCCCAACGGACACCCAGATTCGGATCGTGGAGAGCTTGCCGAGCGGCGCACGTTCGAGGGCCCGAAATCTGATGGCCCTGTGGGGAACGTCTCACACTCTACGGGGTTTGGTGCAGAACTCCTTCCCAGAATATCAAGCATCGCGTGACAATCTCAAACTGATCGAGGTCTTCATTACGCTGGCCGAGGCCTTGTCGCGTACCCCGACCTTGTCGCTTGCCCCGAGCACGATTGAGAACTACCGGAGCGCTTTGGCACGCTTCGCAAAGGAAATGCTGGCCGACAATCCGCATGCCGACCTGCGCGGTTTCCTGCAGCGCTACGAAAGCTCGGATGAAGACCTGAAGTTGCAGGCCCTCGCAGACAGGGACAGGGTCATCAGCCATTGGCCCCGCCAACAACGTGGCCGCCTCAATACGGCTCTTAACCTCCTGATCACCCTGCCCCCCGAGGAAAGATAGCTGCCGGAAGGCAGCACGCGCTCGCAGGTCCGCCCGAGCCAGCTGCTGGAGCGGCTTCCACCGGAGGATCCGGCATCTTCTGCGGCAGTTATTGAGTTCCGTTAATTCTGATAGCCAGGTCCCATGCAAGACCACCGAGGCTCGCGGCCCCAGCGCGCTCGTCTGTGTTACCCGGAGATATTCGGAACTGAACCACGCCGCTTTTCCACGATGACAACCTCCTCGACCCTACTTGGGAGAACTCTGCGGCATCGATCGTTCTTCCTTCTTGATCGTGTCCCTCATCTCACGATCCTTCTTTTCGGCGGCCTTCTTCATATCGCCTTTCTTCATGCCCTGTCGCTTCATCCCGCCTGCCATGGGTTCCTCCATCTTCATTGGCGCACTTGCAACTGCTTGCGCCGCCCCAAGCTCGCCGGCGGCCAACGCACCCAAGTCGGGGAAAAGACCGACTTCTGTGGCGATGGCGCAGGCGGCCAAGCCGCGCATCAAAGCGCGGCCAGCAATTCGGGTTGCCATGAGCGAGTCAATACGGGGCATGACCATGACTATCTCCGCGACGCATGCGAGATTCGATCAACTGCCACCGAACCAGTTGTAGCCTTGGTCTTCCCAGTATCCACCGGGGTAGGTGTTGGTGACGAACATCGCTGTGATGTGCTTGGGATTTTTGTAGCCCAGCTTGGTCGGCATGCGCAGCTTCATCGGAAAGCCATACTTTGCCGGCAGCACCTCGCCGTCGTAGCGAAGCGTGAGTAGCGTCTGCGGATGCAGCGCCGTGGGCATGTCGATGCTGGTGAAGTAGTCGTCGGCACACTTGAAGCCGATGTATTTCGCGGTGAGGTCAGCGCCGATGTGTTTCAGAAAAGTCGAGAACGGCACGCCGCCCCATTTGCCGATCGCGCTCCAGCCTTCGACGCAAATGTGGCGCGTGATCTGCTCTGTCTGGGGCAGCGCATTCAACTCATCGAGCGTCCACGCATGCCTGTCGGCGACCAAACCGCTCACTTCGAGCGAGTATGTCCTGGCGTCGACATGGCGTACCTCATTGACCCCGTAATAGGCATTGAACGGAAACGGCCGCGTGATCATCGCGTCGGTGTAAGTGGCCGCGAGCCGCTGCGGGTCGAACAGCCAGGCCTGCACGTCATCGTTGAAGCGCGACATGGCTGCCAGCGCCTTCTCGACCGATGTACCGTCGCTGAGCGAGCAGCCGGTCAGCATCGACAGGCCACCGAGCGTCAACGACCGTTGCAGGAAGATGCGCCGAGCTGGCTGGCCCAGGTGGCGCATGGCCTCCTTGAGCACGGCATCGCCGTCGATGTTCAGCTTGCGCGGGGATCTGATCATGATCGATCTTTCCGGTGTTCAACGGCCGCGAAGCATCGCGACCAGCGTCCTCGGCACGAGCACCACCATCACCACGTGCACGACGATGAATGCGACAAGCAAGACCATCGCGAAGAAGTGCACGCGCCGGGCTCCTTCATAGCCGGCCATCAGCTCGCGCAACAGCGGAAACTGCACCGATTTCCACAGTGCAAGGCCCGACATCACGAGCACGATCAAGTCGAGTACGACAAAAACGTAGGCCGCCCGCTGTACCGCGTTGTACTCGCGCGGATTGTCGTGGACCAGGTGCCCGGTGAGCGCAGCACGCAGATCGGTCCACAAGCGGTGTGGCCCGATCGGCAGGAACTTGGTCTTGAAGCGGCCGCTGCCGAGATTGAGCACCAGATAGAGCAGGCCGTTCGCGGCCAGCAACCACATTGCTGCGAAATGCCATTGCAAGGCACCGCCGAGCCAGCCTCCGAGCGTGATCCCTTCGGGAATGCTGAACCGCCAGATTGGCGAGGCGTTGAAGATGCGCCAGCCACTCATCAGCATCAGAACGATTGCGACGACGTTGATCCAATGGGTCAATCGCAGCCACAAGGGGTGGATGATGCTGTCGTGTTGGTTCATGCGAGATCGGCTGCGGTTCTCAGGAACTGCGTGCCGCCAAGGAGTATGCCGCCCGTACGGGTGATGCCGGGCTGTGGCGAACCCTGACTGGAGCCATATGGCTGCGAACCCTGTGCGCGCGCTGCCCGCGCAGACGGCTTCGCATCCGCACGCTCGTCCGAACAAGAAGGCTGCAATCTCGCATCTTGTGGAACTGAACAGCACACGCCAGTGCTTTCCATGATCACCACTTCGGGCGCGATGCTCATCGTCATGCTCGACGATGGCGCAGGTCGGTGATCTTGGTTTGGTGAACGTCCAGCGCCCCTTCGTGATCAGCGGCCTTCGTACACCCAGCCCGCCTCGCCGCCGATATAGCGCCACCCGTTCGGCTCCGACTGTTGGCGAAGACGCATGGCTTGCCATTTCTCGTCTTGGCTGGAGACAAAGCCCGCCCGAGGAACATCGCCTGGAAGGCTGGCGTTGCGCTGGCTCAGGCGCAAGCTGCCATCGTGCCGCGCTGCCTCCAGCTCGGCCTTGACATCGTCGCGGGTGACCGTGCTGCGCTGGCCGACAACTTCCGTGCCGGCTTCGTTGGGCAAGGTCCGAACGCCATCCTGATCCGCGAACACGAGCGGTGTGGCGAGAGTTGCGGCCACGGTGAAGATGCTGAGGGTGACAACGCGATTCGACATGACGGTACTCCTTGATCACATTTCAAAAAGGCGCGCGCTTTTGAGGTGCCCGATGGGGACCATCCTCTTTAGCCGGCAGGCGGTCTGCTTTGTGCCTGGACATGTTGCTCATGCCATATCGGTCCTTTCTTGCTCTCGGTTTCGCTCGAGGGTGCGCGTGACGGTCCGCCATCAGGGCCGCCCGAAGTTGGAAGGCAACGCGGGTGCCGTACTGAAACTATTGCACGGCCAGTGCGGAGTCGGCTTCCGGAACGTATCGTCTGTAGACGGGGAGCCGTTCGTGCGCTTCGACTTTCGTGCTGCCAAGCGGCCACCCGCGTTGCGCTGGCGACACTTCGAACCGGAATGACTTGCAGTCACCTTGGACCGTGCTGGGCTTTCTTACCTGGACTCTGTCGAACCCCTCCAAAAGGTGAAGCGATCAGGCGCACCCGCTTGAGGAACGTAAAGTCAGCCACCGGTTCTGCGAATACGTCCCCAAGCAGTCGAGACGCTTGACCGCATTGCCGTACAGGTGGCGTCGCGAGAGCGACGCGTGCAAGTGGTAACAGCGATTGCTTCGTCCTCGACGATGGCAAATTGGATCAATCGACAGCCCGGTCACCTGGTCGGCAGCTCTGGGAATCCCTTTAGAGCCTCAGGACCAACCGGCTGCCGATCTCCTTGGGCAGGTTGTTGATGCCGATGGCGCACACGCGCAGCACGATGAACTCTCGCTCGGCCGCGCCGTGGCCAAAGTCCTGCGACTGGATCGCGTCTTGCGTTTCGGTCGCATGGGCACGTTGGAATTTGATGCCTTGCCCGCCGAGTGCGCTCTGCGAGGTGGGGTTTTGCGGCCAGCACTGGCTGTCCGCGAAGAGCACGATGCGGTGGCCGGCCGGCGCATCCTGCGCTTCTTCCACCCGCCAGCCCAGTCCCTCGGAGGCCAGCAGCCTCTGCATAAATTGCCAATCCGTCTCCCGGTATTGGACGCAGTATTCGCGCACGCCAGCGTTCGGGCCGTTGGCCAGAAATGCGCTGATGTCTTCCGCACCTCCGTCAGCGCCGGTTTCGCCCCATTGCCACGCGGCATAAGCGCTGTAGGCCGCATCGCCAAAAACGTCGTCGAGGAAGCTACTGAGCAGGTCTGTTGCCGGACGATTCGACAGGGCAAGCGACATCAACACCTTCCCGACCGTTGCAGTATTTCATGCGGCAGGCGGTGGCGTGACCAGCACCCGATAGGCCGCAGCGCTTTTCGAGCCCAGGACTGGTAGGGACAGGGGCAGCACTGAGGTACGGCAGCATCGCTGCGAGCAATTCCGCATCTGCGTCGCGTTGACTTTTTCGCTTTCCGGTGGACGCACTCGTGCTTGCTTTTGCCACCTTGGCGCCGGTATAGCCGCGCTGTCGCCCATGCTTCGCCTCGCCAGCAGTAGGACGCGATGCCGATGTAGAGGCAGCGGAAGCGCTGGGTCGAGCACTTGTGGAGATTGCAGATGCAGCCACGGCTTTATCAGACGGCAATACCGTTGATACCGGCGCAGACACGGACGCCAAGCGCTCGTCGCTTGCACTGGCCACGGCACTTGGCGAAACCTTCGAACCTGGTTGAGTCACAGTCTCGATTGACGCCGTTGCTTGAGGTGATGAAGTCTTGTCGATCAACGCCACAGGTGCCGACGAGACAGGCCCGAAGGGCGCCGCCTCGCGTTGAGTCGCGGACATGCGAACCCGAGTCCCGCTTGCATCAAGGTCAGCATTGGGACTGGTGGATGACCCCCATTCTTGAACCGCAAGATAAACAGCCACGCCGGCCAAGGCCACACCACTCAGTATCACGAAAGCTTTGAGTCGAGTTCCAGAGCCCGCCGAGGCGGATTGCGATCCGCCATCTATCGTCGCTAAGATGCTCTCCTCGAAATCGGGATGCCGCTTGGCCGGAGATGGCCCGAACAGTTGGGGCGGCGCTCGGCGCGTTTCTTTGTCAAGATGGGAAGTCTGGTTCATGAGAAGGTAATTCGCGTCGACGCGCTTCGCGAGGTGGCTCAATTCCGGCAAGTCACCCGCGCGCAACTTTTAATGGGCTGAGTTTAATCGGCCGCTATTGTTAGACAAAGGGCCACATCTGGGGCCCTGCAAAACCCGGCTACAAAATGATTCTCGTTGTTCTGGTGGCTTACTTTGCCATCGTATGCCTGTTAGCCGGCCTGATGTTGCTTCCCACCTTTCGAAGGCGCACCGCCACCGCTTTTGCCTCGGCGCTCAGAAACGCAGCGAAAGTCGGACACGACGCAAATGATCTCCTGGAGCAACGCGCACGCGAGCGGGCGGGCCAAGCAGGAACATTCCTGCGCACAGGCGCCCGTTTGCTACGCGACTGCCGGGCACATGCTCTCATCGGGTTGGCACTGCTGGCGCTGCCTCCGCTGCTTGTATTTTCAGTTCGAGACTTTCGTTCACTCGACGCGTTCACCGATGAGGTCACTCCCTCCATATCAGGGGGGGTGGTCTCCGCACTGCTTGAAGGAGAGCAACTCGTTCCGCCACCACCCTTACCACCCGAAGTGTTCATGACGCCCGAAGTGGAAAGGCTGCGCCCTCAGCTCAGCAACGCGGACCGCCGCTGGGATCTCATGGATAGAGAGTTTCGGCAGCGCCTCTTGCTGGTCTACAAGGTGATGCGTGACGAACACGGCTACGACATGGTATTGCTTGAAGGTTACCGAAGCCCCGAGCGCCAGGCGCTGCTGGCCAAGATGGGCACCAATGTGACCAATGCGGGTGCTTGGCAAAGCTATCACCAGTACGGGCTGGCCGCGGACAGCGCTTTCTTGCGCGACGGCAAACTTGTCATCAGCGAGCGTGATCCGTGGGCCATGAAAGGTTATGAGTTGTATGGCGAGGCTGCCCAGCGCGCTGGACTCACGTGGGGGGGACGCTGGCAGAACATGGACTTTGGCCACGTGGAATTGCGCGGGACCCGACCGCCTCGCCCAAATGTGGGGGGTTGAATTGGCGTCACGCACGTTAGACTGCGCGACCGCGGTCTGCAGTTCGCAGCGCGCTTTTTTTTTGGCATATGGAGAAGATGAATGGGACGTCCTTTCATCGTATTGGGTGACAAGACAGACCACGGTGGCGTAGTGATCGAGGCATCAGGCGCGACAGACACCCATGGGAAGCGCATTGCACGTGTGGGCGACAAGGTGAGTTGCCCCAAGCGCGGCCACAACAGCACGATCATTGCCTGCGGCGACGCAACGATGATCATCGACGGCAAGGCGGCAGCTCGCCATGGCGACAAGACGGCTTGTGGCGCCACCCTGATCTCTTCCCAAAGCGTGACGACCGACGCCTGTTGATCGACGCTCGCGCACTTCTGGTGTAGCTCTCCTGCAGTAGGTTTTGTAGTAGGTTTGATAGCGCGCTCAGCGGCGAGTCCCTGTATTCATGACAAAAGTCTGGAAGATTCTTGCGCTGCTTGTAGCGATCACGGTGCTGGTATGGCTGACCACCCTGTGGCGTTGGCAATCCTCAAACGTGGACCCGAGCGGCAGCACCATCGCACTCAATCTGCTATTGCTTCCCCTCGGCCTGACCATGACAGTGCTGTTGGCGATGTGGTCGGTGCGTCGTTTGCACAGTTATGCAAGCGCACCGCTGGTATCTGAAACAGTCTCGACCCAACCCACATCGGCTATCACGGACGCGAGTGAGCGAAGCGCACCTTTCATCGTCCTGGCCTCGGGCGTTGAACTTCGCTCTGGAGGCGACTGGAACATCGCATGTTCCAGCATCGAGTCCGGGGAATGCAAGGCCGAGTTGGACAGTGAACTCAAGGATGACGACGGCATCGCCGTGTTCACGGCGCGAATCCCCGAGATGGACACCGACGCGGTCGAAGCATCCATCGCCGAGCTGGTGGGGGGATTGGCGGCAGAACAAGTCGAAGAGTGGGCAAGTTTCAAGGCGCCCACGGACCTCGTGCGAGTGCTGAGCTTGCTGATTCAAAGCATGAACAACATGCGAACGCCGCTGGAGGCCCAGTGGGAGGCCTTCAAAAACTCGGACCGGTCGCGAATTCCGACAGTCACTCTCAGTCTGGTCATTCCGGCACGCTGGCCGGCTCCCGCGCAACGTGTTGCCACTGCATGGCTGACAAAACAATTCGATCCGTTGCTTGAGGCCGGCCTGCAAGCCGCAAGGCAATCTCGCGCCATGGCTCGACCCGACCGGCCTGCCGTTCATTTGCAAGTGCATGCGGTCGCAAGCGCCGAAGACTTCTGGTCAATGCTCGACCAGAAGTTGGTCCAGTGGCAACGCGACGACGAAGCCGCCCTGATGTTGGTCATGGCGGCGGATTCACGCATCAGCGAAGAAGAGATTCTTCGCCTGAGCGCGCAGCAGACTCTTTTTTCGGGCGTCAACCCACTTGGGCTGGTGCCCGGCGAAGGAGCGGCGTCGCTTCTGCTGGCCTCGTCCGTTTGGCCTCAACCTGCCAACGCAGAGCCGGCAATGGCACATATGCACCGCGCGAGCTTGGCACGGCGAGACAAGTCGGCCGACGCATCAGGCCGTTTGACTGCGAATACTTTGCAACAGGTCGCAGAAGCTGCCCTCAAGGTCAGCCGCATCGAGCCCACAGCCATCATGCATTTGACGACAGATGCAGACCACCGAGGATCGCGCACCGGCGAGGTCTACGGAACGATGCAAGAGCTGTTGCCACATCTCGACGCCGCCACCGATGGCCTCCGAGCAGGGGTGGGCTGCGGCGATCTGGGCATCGTGCGACTGTTAGCCTGTGCCGCGCTTTCGGCCTCAAAGGTCGCGGATTCGCAGACGCCTGCGTTGGTCCTCGGTGTGCTCCCGGCATTCGAACGCTTTGCCGTGGTCTTGACACCGCCCTCCTCTGCCCCAAGCGACGGTTCGACCGTTCAGCCCACGTAACTTCGAACGGAAGCTCTCTCCTTTTATGCAACGCTTTTGGCAGTTTCTTCTGGATGCGCGCACGCTCGCCGTGATCGGTGTGCTGACTCTGGCCGCATTCTTGTTCATGGGGGCCGACACCCTCAAAGTGGGGGCCATCTGGGCCATCGGCGTGATCTCGGCGCTGTTAGTGGTTTGGGCCATCGTTTGGGCCGTACGCCGCTACAAGACGAATCGGGCAGGACAGCAACTCGAAAATGCCATCGATGCTGAGGCACAGCGTGCCATCAAGGCCGCACCAAGCCAGCAGATGCGCGCTGAAATGGCGGCCGTTCGAAAGCGCATCAACGATGCCGTCAAAACGATCAAGACCTCCAGGCTTGGCCTGACCTCCGGTTCCGCGGCGCTGTACGAATTGCCTTGGTATGCAGTCATTGGCAACCCGGCTGCCGGCAAGAGTTCGGCCGTTGTGCGCTCAGGACTCAATTTTCCGTATTCGGACAAAAACAGCCATGTCCTTCAAGGTATAGGCGGAACTCGCAACTGCGACTGGTTTTTCACCACGGAAGGCATCTTGCTCGACACGGCTGGGCGCTACTCCGTCCACGAAGAAGACCGAGAGGAGTGGCTCGGATTTCTTGCACTGCTCAAACGCAATCGGCCCAAGGCGCCATTGAACGGCGTGATCATCGCGGCCAGTCTGGCAGAACTGTCCAGCAACAAACCCGAGTTTGCGATCACGCTGGCCAAACAACTGCGCCAGCGGGTGCAGGAGTTGACGGAAAAGCTCGAGATATTCCCTCCGGTCTACATCATCTTCACCAAGGCTGACCTGATTTCGGGTTTTGTCGAGTTCTTTGAAGACCGCGACCCCACCGAACGCGAGCGCGTATGGGGTGCCACACTGCCCTACGACACAGCAATCAAGACCGATCTCGTGGCGAGCTTCGATCGGCATTTCGACGAGCTCAATGATGGCTTGAAAGAAGCATCCGTCGCGCGCATGTCGATGCATCGCGGTGAACAATTGCCTCCTGGCGTGTTGACATTTCCACTCGAATTCGCAGCGCTCAAGCCACAACTGCGAACCTTCATCACCACCCTCTTCGAAGACAACCCCTATCAGTTCCGGCCCATATTCCGAGGCTTCTACTTCACAAGCGCGGTACAAGAAGGCCAGTCGACAGGACGCGCGAGCCAACGGGTGGCCGAACGTTTCTCCCTCAACACTCCGCTGAACACGGGCCCGACAGCCGCCGTCGTGGCACAACACGGCTTTTTCCTGCGCGAGTTGTTTTCCAAAGTGATCTTTGCCGATCGCAGCCTGGTCCAGCAATACACAAGCCGCACCAAGCTTCGCTGGCGTTATGCTGCCTTTTTTGGCGGAGCCCTGATGTTGGGGCTGATGCTGGCCGGTTGGACATGGTCTTACGTGGGCAACCAGCAACTTGTCGCCAACGTAGAAGCCGACCTGGCCAAAGCGATCAAGGTGCAAGAGGGACGGATAGATCTCCAATCACGCCTTGAAGCGCTGGAGATCTTGCAGGATCGGGTGGAGCAACTGCAGCGCTACCGCAACGAGCGGCCGTGGGCTTTGAGTCTGGGCCTCTACCAAGGGCGCGCGCTTGAAACCAAACTGCGCAGGGAGTACCTCGCCGGGCTTGTAGACGTCATGCTCAAGCCCACATCCGCGACCATCGCTTCATACCTTGGTGAAGTCAATGCAATCGCCGCCCAATTGCAACCGCTGGCGCGTGCCACCGATGGAAGCCCGACACCTGCCACACCTACGCCCGTCAGCACAGCCCCTGGCATCTATATAGCAGCCTCGACCACCAACGTTTCTGACGCCTACAACGCCCTCAAGACCTACATCATGTTGGGCGACCACTCCCGCGCTGAGCCTGGTCACTTGGGCGACCAAATCACGCGCTTCTGGCGTGGTTGGCTCGAAGCAAACCGCGGAGCCATGCCTCGCGAGCAACTGATCCGATCCGCGGAGCGCATTCTGTCCTTCGCATTGACGCAGGTGACTGCAGAGGACTTCCCAAGCATTCAGACGAACCTCGCGACGCTCGACACGACCCGCGAAAATCTTCGCCGTGTCGTCAAGGGAATGCCCGCTCGAGAGCGCGTCTATGCAGAGATCAAAGCACGTGCGGCAACACGGTTTGCACCAGTCACCGTGGCCCGCCTTGTCGAGGATGCCGACAAGGATCTCGTGGCAGGAAGCTATGCAATCTCAGGCGCATTTACCCGGGAGGCTTGGGAGGGCTTTGTCGACAATGCCTTCAAAGAAGCAGCCACGAAAGAAACACAGGCCAACGACTGGGTGCTGAAAACATCCATGCAGGATGACCTGACGCTCGAAGGAAGTCCTGAGCAGATCCGCAAGGCTTTGGTTCAGCTCTACAAAACAGAGTACGTGCAGGAATGGCAGAAGTTCATGCAAGGCGTGAACGTCAAAGAATTCACCAGTTTCGAGCAAGCCGTGCGCGGCATGAACCGGTTGGGTGATCCAGGGACGTCTCCCATCGGCAAACTCGTGCAGGTTCTGTATGACCAGACATCGTGGGACAACCCTGGCGTGCTGAATGAAAAGCTGGCAGCGGGACAGAGCGGTGTCGTCGCCTGGTTCAAGCAGTTGTTTCTGCGTATGGCCCCGACCCCGGTTGAGGTCAAGCTGGACATATCCACCAAGCAAGCAGCAGTTCCTATGGGCCCCATCGGGAAAGAGTTCGCCGGGCTGATGCGATTGATGGTGGCCAATGACAATGGACCCACATTGATGCGCACCTATCTTGGCGCCTTGTCCAAAGTGCGGACCCGTTTCAACCAAATGCAGAATCAAGGCGACACGGGCCCGGCAAGTCGCCAGTTGATGATGCAGACGATGGAGGGCGGCTCCGAGCTTGGAGATGCGTTCAAGTTGGTCGAAGAGCAGATGCTCGCGAGCCAAACGGAAGCCGCCAAAGCCACTATTCGCCCCTTGCTCGTACGACCGCTCATGCAAGCCTTCGCGGTCATCGTGCCTCCAGCCGAAAAAGAGATCAATCGCGTGTGGGCAGCCCAGGTCTACGAGCCCTTCCAGCGAACCCTCGCCGGAAAGTATCCGTTTGACACGACCTCGCACGTCGAAGCGACCTCCGGTGAGATCGCCAAGTTGTTCGGCCCCGAGGGGAGTATCGCGAAGTTCAGCGAGCAGTCTTTGGCAGCGCTGGTTTTCAGGCATGGCGATAAGCTGTCAGCACGTACATGGGCCGACATGGGCTTGCGCTTGCGCCCTGAATTGAGTGCCGGTTTTCCTGTTTGGATCGCAACCGTCGGCGGGTTCGGCGGCGGCTCGCAGCCGGCAGGCGGGACAGGGGGCGCCGGTAGTGCCACATCGAGCGAGCCCCAGACGAGTTTCCAGGTATTGCCAACCGCCATGCCGGGTCTGTCGGAATACACCATCGAGATCGACGGCCAGCAGATGCGCTATCGAAACGCCGCAGCCACCTGGAACAACTTTGTCTGGCCGGGGACTCAGGGAGCGCCTGGCGTGCGCATCACCGGCGTGACAACGACTGGGCAAGTGGTTGAGTTTCTCGATGTTCCCGGCAAGTTTGGCTTGGAAAAGATGTTCAGCAGCGCGAAGCAGCGCAAGCTGGGCAGCGGTGCATTCGAACTGACTTGGAATGCCGGTAGCCATTCGGTCGTCGTTCAGTTGCGACTAATCTCCAGCCCAACCACCGCTTCACCTACTACAACGAGCGGCGGACCACAAACGCCAAGCGCATCCGGGGGACTTCGACAGATCTCGCTGCCAATGTTGGTCGTCGGCCCAGACGTGCCAATGGCCGCAGCATCTGCTCCCACAGAGGGCAAAAAATGAGCGGGATCACTTCACAGGCCCTGTATTTCGGAAAGCTCCCATCCCGGGGAGATTTCGTCCGCAGTTCGGCAGGGTCAGCACTCATTCGCAACATTGACCAATGGATGTCACAGACCATGGATCTGTTGACGCAGGACACCCGGTGGAAGATCGTCTACGACGCGGCAGCGCCAGTCCACTTCGCGATCATCGGGTCGCAAAGTCATGCTGGCTTGGTGGGTCATCTGGCGGTGAGCAAGGACGCCTCGGGCAGGCGCTTTCCGTTTGTCATGGCGGCGTCCTTTGAGGTGCCCCAGCCACTGGGCTTCATCCCTTACTGCCCCCAAGCGCTCACCCCTTTGTGGGCCCGCTTGGACGCCGGCGTTCGCCAAGCGATGGGTGCAGAAGACTTTTCTATGGTGCAAGAGCACCTTGTCGCGCAACCGGTCGAGTTGGAGGTTCGAATGGAACCTCTGCGCGATGCCTACAAGGCCTTTGCACAACAGATGACTATCGGGACCCTGGAAGCAGCGATAGCGCTTCCAGAGTCCGCATTCTCGTTTCGACGCACCATCTTGGCCCTGGGCCTTCTATTGCAGCCCATACTCACGCAAGGACACACCGGATTGAGCAAGGGACTGGTCTTGCCCCTGCCTCCGACCCTCAGACAAATCACCTCGGTCACGACCATGTGGGTCGAGTTGGTGACACGTTTTTTCAAACGCACTCCGGCAGAAATCGCCGTATTCGTCACCACGCACCGACAAGAACCGGTCCTGGTGATGGGATTTCGCGGCGCTTCCGCTAGCACCTTGCACTCCGTCCTGGACGCCGAAATCTGCCAATCAGAAAACGTCGTGGTCAGCAATGCCGAGTGGGTGGAAGACTGGATCGATACCGACTACGGGCTTCGCCGGTTGTCGAATTACCTGCGCGACCCTTCGCTCTCAATTGCCGCCGCAGCCGACATGTTTCGCGAAACATTCTTGGGAAATTGAGATGACCTCACGTTGCGCTTGGCGGATCCTAAGTCCCGTCTTGACATTCTCACTGCTGATGGGCTGGTACCTCACTGCCCATGCCCAGTCGAATGCGCCCTCCCCCAATCAGGTTGTTGTCGCGGGCACTGTGCCGGACGAAGCTACTCGCTCTGCGATCCTGGTTCGCGTGAGAGAGATCTATGGCGCCGAACGGGTCGTCGACCAACTCGGCGTAGGCACGGTCGTGGCCCCGCCCAACTGGAGTGGGTATGTCCAGAAACTCGTGTCGCCCGATCTCAAGCAGGTGTCGCACGGACAATTGACCATATCGGGCCACAACATCGACCTCAAGGGCGAAGTCACCAACGAGGCTCGCCGCCAGCAAATTGCGGCGGATATGGCCAAAGAACTCAATCCAACCTACGTAGTGCGCAATGGACTGCGTGTTGCTGCGCAAGAGCAGAACATCCTGGACACCACACTAGGAAACCGGACCATTGAGTTCGAACCAAGCAGTAGCGTGCTGCGGCCCGCAGGTCGCGCCATCCTGGATGAGATGGCCGAGGCGCTGCTCAAGATCGGCGGGAAAAAAGTCGAGGTCATCGGGCATACCGACTCGCAGGGCGCTCGCGACAGCAACATGGCGCTTTCGCTTGCACGGGCAGACAGTGTTCGCATCCACCTGATCAGCAAGGGCGTTGCGCCCTCGCTGATCAGCACCTCAGGCTCCGGCCCGGACCGGCCAGTCGCATCCAACGACTCGGTGGAGGGACGCGCGAGGAATCGGCGAATCGAGTTCCGTATCAGTCAATAGAGGGAATCATTCTTCTTTGCCGATACCCGCCTCGCGGCTACCGGTCACCCCAAGCAACTCCTCCAAGTGGGACAAAGTGCCCGCCTCCTTCACCACCGCACGCAGCCATTCGTGCAAAGGCATCTCGCCCCAGTGCACTGCCTTGTCGGCCAGATAGGCAACAGGGCTGTGGGGTTCAGTGGCGCGGAAAAAGGCGGCCACCTCACGCAGTTGCATCAGGGCCTGCTCGCGCGATCGCAGGGGACCGCTCGCCACAGCCCCCCCACCCTTCGCCGCCTGAGTCGCCACGGGTACTGTGAAAAGGTCCGAAGTGTCCATGACGGGCGACGTGGCAGCTTGCAGTACGCCCATCTCGCGCGCAAGCCGCTGCGTCTCATGCAGTGCTGCGTCAAGCGCCTCGCGGGCCGGAACGAAACTCGGCCCCTCGGCACCCAACTGGGCGTCGATGACTGCTTGCCACGCGGCAAGACCTGCCTGACAGGCCTGCAGCGCACTGAGCGTTTCGAGCAGCACCTGCTTGGGGGTCTCCTTCAAGGCACGATTGAACTTATCCAGTGTGACCGTGTCCTCGGACAACTGCGCTGCTTTCTCGGGAGAGCGCTCCAACGTGGCCTGCAGCGCCCGAGCTGCGTGCAACTGGGACAGCGAATAGTTGCCGGAGCGGCCACGTGTCACCGCAGCGCCGGTCGCGAGCCCGACGATTCGATGCAGGAGCCAGCTGATATTGCCGATCCTCTCCTCCATGTCACCGCCTTCGACTTGCGGGTGCATGCCAAGCCAGTAGCGTTCGCACAGCTTCGCGCACACCTCTAGACCCTGCTGCAGCCCGACATAGCCTCTGTTGAGGGCAGCCGATTCAGCCAACCACATGGCCAAACGCAGATCCTTGGAGCGAGACACAAGGAGATCGATACAACGCGCTTCCACGGCCGGCCAGTCGGCTGTCTTCAGTGCGGTGACCCATTCACCCTGGTCCAGCGTCGGATCATCCTCACGCCTCATCTCGGCAATCGCGTCGAAGTCAGCAGAAAAGGACAGATCCTCGCCGCAGGACAAGGTATCTGAAATTGGGTTCAACAGAGTTTCGATGTTCATAGACCGTCGTATAGCAAGAGAAGGCAAGGCCGGGGCAGTTTAGCGTTCAGCACCGCAACTCTGTCACGCAGTCAGGCACACCAGACTGTCAGCAACAAGGTTTGTCGTTTGTCAGAGAGGATGCGGCGTCCGGGCATGGACACCTTGGCCCGCGTCGCAACGCATGCGGATGGTGTTGCCAGAGGCACTTGCAACAGCACCATTCGGTCTGACGGGAACATCCCCGCCGCTGTTGGCGACGCGCTCACTCACCAAGGTCCAGGTCGTCGCTTGGGTGCTGATCCGCTGCATGGTTGATGGGTTGTAGCCAATGTTGACACCCCACGCTTCATAGTCCTGCACCATCACCTGAGCACAACTGTCGTCAGCCTCCGGCAAATAGAGACCACTTCGCGGCACTTTCTTGCCTGAGCGCACTTTCACCGATGCGTGCAACCGATAGATCGGCCCGTGAAGGCGCAAATTCGGGCTCGGGTGGAGCACCCGTTCCATGCGGTCAAGAACCTGTTCCATTACAAGAAGGTTCGCTACAAAGGGCTGGCCAAGAACGAGGCACAGCTGTGCAGCCTTTTCGGCTTGGCCAACCTCGTCATCGCCAAGAAGGCGCTGCTCGCGGTGGCGCCACAAGGCACTGGTGCGCGTTGAGCGCGGATGAGGTGCCCCGCATGGGACAAAACAAGGCCTCCGGGCCTCGAACCAAGATGAATTTCGTTGATTCAGACCACATCATGAAATCCTGGCCGCCGCCAACGGGCGGCATCACTGGATGCTGAATAGATCAGTGTTTCCCTAAGTCTGGCAGCGGTGCAGTGGGTACAGCCACGGTCAGCCCTTCGTGCAGGTGCCGATGGTCGATTTCAGCACCGCGCCACAGGTGGTTCGATGGCCCTCGTAGGCCACCGGGATGCCGTTGATGGTGTGGTCTGGATCGCCCTCGGCGATGGTGCAGCCGCTGTGCCCTCGCTTGGGACAACTGCAAGCATCGCCCTTGAGAGCCACCGCGATGCCCTCCACGGTGTAAGAGGGTTCGCCGCTGGCGATGACTTGGCCGCCGTGGTCGGTAGGGTCGCCAAGGCGGATGATCTTTTTGGTCATGACATTCCTTCAGAAATTAAATGTGCAGAGCATCGAGCCGTCGTTGGCCATACCTGAACGTCCACTCGGACGTTTGGCGATGGTTCGATCCATGTTCACGTCGACTATTGCTGGTGAGGCGGTAATGGGGAATGTCGATTTCTTCCTGTCTTGGAACTCGGCTCGCACGGGTCTAATCCTGACTTGTCGCCTCTGAGATTGGCTGGTGGCGGTGTTCCCATCAGCTTCCCAGGCTTTCAAGTTCATCGCTCATGAGCCCGCCTCCGTTTTCATCCGTGAGAGGGGTCGTCTGCGAAGGAGCTGGTACCTCGGCAGCAGAGCGCCGATCTTTTGAACCCCCATCTTGCCCCGTCACTTTTTGAGGGAACAAGCTGATGAAGAAAGTTGAGCCCAGCGCTTGGGTTTTCCATTCGCCTCTCGATGCCATCAGTCAGGACAAACGTGCTCACGCTGCGGGTAGTAGGGGGCGGCTTTTTCTCTCTTCAAACAAGTCGGCGAGGCAAGGCAAGTCGCAGAGGGCGGCCTGATATATCGCTTCGTGACGCCATTAGTTCCGAGGGATCGGATTCAACGCCCGCCAGGATTCGCGATATTCTTTGAGACATAATCCACACGTACGGCCTATTCGCCTCGCAAGATTATCTTGCCGCCACTCCTCATCAAGAGGAATGACAATCTCACCATTTTTGTCGAATTTTCCACCAAGAAGCATTTCCAATTCTTTAACTTCCGACTCCAATATATATGAGGAAACTTCGAACTCATCTACTACAACAGATATGTGTTTCGATTCCAGTGGTGGCTCATTTTTTTTCATCTCTTCGATGAGGGCATGTGAAGCATGAGAAATATTTACTGACCCTGTATGGATTTTGCAAAAAGGCATTTTTCTCAAAAAATAAATTTTGATGAATTAGCTCTCCACAAAATTTGGCTCCCTCACCTTAAATCCCACACTATCCGGCTGCCGCACTCTTTGCAACGATAACAAGGATTTCCTCATTATTCCAGGCAGAAACGAAGGCGAATATCTTGAATGCCTCGTTATCCTTTTCTTCGCACACGCGGCAAGAGTGCGCGATAAACGGATCTTTAACCCTAACGCACCCATGACTGAGTGCGATATTTTCAGGGCTAAAGCTCTGATATGAAATTGCCTCTTGAAACACTATTTTTTGAGAAACCTCTTTCCAATCATCATAATATATGACAAGACTGGATCCTTGAGTTGCTATCGATTTAATCTCAGCATCCGCAAGTTCGACCTTCGAAAAATCAAGCATGATATTACTTGGCTATGATCCTGGGAAAGCTTCTCCGGGAAGGAAGCCAGTTCCTGATCCGGGGGTATATCCAGGTGGTTGCGATTTAACAATTAATCCGTTGTTCTTTGCATTATTCCAGGAGAAACCACTCGGCTTCGTTTCCACATGATAGTGCTCGCCGTGATGCCTCGGATTGTATCCTGGGCTGTTCGGACAAAGCCCGTGAGGGTGGCTTTCATGGCGAATCCTGGTGTCTTGATTTGGGCTCCATGTGTGTCGAGTCGTACCATCGGGAGTAGTTCCGACTTTTGGCTGAACTCCTAGAGCTGCTGTCATATCTGCCGGGTCGGCAGGGAATGTGCTACCAGCCAACCCCAAAGGATCAACCCATGCGGTTGTATTCGGCGCGTACTGATGCAGATTCAGCCCGCCAAGCAGCCCGATGGGGTCGCTGGAAATGAACCTGCCGGCGACGGGATCGTAATACCGATGCCTATTGAAGTGCAATCCGGTTTCTTCGTCCAGATACTGCCCCTGGAAGCGAATGGGATTGGTCAACCCAGCCTTCCTGGCCGCATCACTGATGATTTCCTTGGTCTGCCCCCACGCCTTGTACTCAGCGGCCCAGGCGATCTTGCCCTCATGGTCGGTCAGCTCCTGCGGCGTGCCCAGGTGGTCGCACTGGTAAAACGCAATCTCTTCCTGATGGAAGGGTTCCGGCTCTTCTTCAAGTTGCCCGTTCCACAGTGGATCACGTTCGACGTCGTACTTGCCGCCATTGCCCGCCAACAACGCCTTCACGTCAGTGGTTGGCTGGAGCTTGATCGCCTCACTTCGCCGCACTTGCACCAGCGGCACGAAGGTGCCGGCCTCGTGGACGTAGTGCACCGTCTGCGCACTGGGCGTGTGCCCTTTGACCTCGCTGCTTTCAAATGCCAGCGTGTCGCCATCCCAACCGAACAGCGTTTGGGTCATTCCTTGGGTTGTTTGGCTGTGCTTGGCAACGCGCCGCCCCAGCGGATCGTAGGCGAAGGTGGTCGTGCCCTGCGGTGTGGTGGCCCGCGTCATGCGGTTGAACGCGTCCCACGCGAACTCGCTGCGCTGGCCGTTATGCACGCGCTCGATCAGGTTGCCGCGCTCGTCGTATTTGTAGCTCGTGCCCGCGTAGTCCTTCAGCAGGTTGTCCAGCAGCTTGTTGCCTGTAGGCTGGGTGCGCTGGGAATCGGCGAACAGGCCGGACGCTCGTTCTCCTGATTCTTTGCCCGGCACAGCGATGTTGCCCGCCGGGTCGAATGCGAAAGTTTCATGGGCCAGGGCGCTGGTGGCCTTGAGCAGCCGCCCCACCGGGTCGTAGCGATAGTCGATCTGCCCTCTGCGGCTGTCGCCGATGCTACTGAGCTGGCCCGCTTTGTCGTAGCGGTACTGCCTGAGAACGGCTGCCGGCGTGTTGCCTGTCGTCTTGTGCTGGTTGGCGTACTTGAACGCGCCCACGCCCATCTCGGCCGGGCCCGTCTGCTTCGTGGAGACTTGCTGTTCGAGCAATCTGCCCACCGGGTCGTACTTCTGGCTTTGCGCCAAGCCATTGCTTTGCTCGCGCCCCACTTCGCGGTGCAACTCGTCGCGCTCGAAGCCGACGATGTCTTGCCCGTCGAGCACCAACCCATGCACGTGGCCTGAGCCATAGGTTAGCCACTCGGTGGTGTGGCCTCCGGGACGGGTTGTGCCCACGCGCTGGTTGAGTTCGTCGTAGCGGTGGTGCCAGACGGCGGTTCGTTTCTCCGGGTGCAGCGGGCCTTGGTAGTGCTGGTGCTCTCTGACGAGGTTGCCGGCCTCGTCGTAGAACCATTGCAGCTTGGCGTGCTCGTTGCTCGCTTGCGCCAGCCGACCGTTGGCGTTGTAGCCGAAGCTCTCGGTTTGCTCCGGCTGGCCGGGGGCTGTGGCTTTGCGCTGGATGAGCCGGCCCATCGGATCGAATTCGAGTTGAGTGAGCAGTCCGCCCTCGATCACCTCGGCCAGAACGCCCGTGCCTTCGTCGTAGTGGTATTCGGTGAGCTTGTCGTCGAAGCCGCGCTCTTGCAGAAGGCGACCCACGGGGTCGTACTGGAAGCTGTAGGGTCGTCCGTTCTCGTTGCGCAACTCGCTCAGGCGGCCCAGCTTGTCCCACTGGTACCCCAGGCGCTGACCCAGCGCGTCGGTGCGCTGCTGGATCAGGCCGGCCTGGGTGTAGCTGTAGGCGGTCGTGCGTTGCAGGGCGTCGGTGTGGACGAGCAAGCGCCCCTCGGCGTCGTGGCGCAGATGCTCTTCGCTGCCATCGGCCCGCATCACGGCTTCGAGTTGGCCGGGATGGTTGCCTGTGCTTTGGGCCTTGGTCAGGGTCTCGGCGCTGACCGGGGTGTAGCGGTATTTGGTTTCATTTCCCGCTGCGTCGGTGCTTTGCACCAGCCTCCCTCGGGCGTCGTAGGCCCACTCGCTGGTCTTGCCTGAGCAGTCGGTGTAGCTGGCGAGTTGGCCACCAGGGCTGTAGCTGAGTTTCTTGGTGCCGCCTTTGGCGTCGGTGATCTCGATGGGGCGGCCGGCCTTGTCGTAGGTGTATTCGGTCTTGTGGCCTCTCGGGTCGGTCTCTTCGGTAAGGTGGCCCTGGACGTCGTAGTCGCGTTTCCAGACACCGCCCTCGGCATCGAGCACCCCCGTCAGGCGGTTGAGCTTGTCGTATTCAAAGTGGACTTGACTGCCATCGGCTCGGACTTGGTTTTGCAGGTTGCCGTCTTTGTCGTAGCGGTAGTCGTCGGTGCTGCCGTCAGGGCGGATGTGGCGGGTGACGTTCTTGGCGTCGTCGCGGAAGAACCATTCTTCCCGCTGGTCGGGGTGGATGGTGCGGTACGTGTAGCCGTCAATGTCGTAGTAGTACCAGGTCTCGCCGCCCAGCGCATCGGTGACGTAGGTCAGGCGGATGTTCTTGTCCCACTCCAGCCGAGTATCGAAGCTGCCGTCGTCGGCCCACTCGCGGATGGCCTTGGCCTTTACGTCGGTACCGTCGTATTGGAGGTTCATGCCCCGCCCGGTGCGATCGCTATAGCGGGTGACCAGGTGGTCGCGGTATTGGTAGTTCCAGGTGGCCGCGTTCTCTTCCTGCGCGGTGATGAGGTCGCCCTGGTCGCTGTACTCGTAGGCGGCGAGTTGGCGCACCAGCTTGCCATCGCTGATCTCCCACAAGGCTCGGATCAGGCCGCTTTGTGCATCGACTTGGGTGCCGACGTGAGCGAGCGTGTCTTCGCCTTGCTTGCTCAGGATGTCGCTCAGAACTTGTTCACCGGCGTGCGGGCCTTCCACGATCACGTGGTCGTAGCGCAGGCCGACGGCCGCGCCGTTCTGTGCGTGTATCGCAACCAGGCGGAAGTGCTGCCGGCCTTGGGTCTCAGCTTTGCTCGCGACGGTGTCTACCAGCTCGTAGCTCTCGCGCCAAGCGCCGGGTTTGCCCTCCGGCATGGCTTTGCCGAAGTCCAGCGTGAGCAGCGTCTCGCTCATGCGAATCAGAGTGATCTCTTCGACGGCATCACGGTGGCTTTGGCCGACTTTCAGCAAGGGATAGCGGTGGCTGCGGCCGTCGGAGCCGTGGTAGATCAGGCCCGTCTGTTTTTTGCCTTTGCCGACAACATCCACCCGGGAGCTATAAGGCGCGAGCCAGCGCGCGCCCAGGTTCCCCTGGTCATAGGCCCCGAGGTTGCTGCGATAGGTTCGACTCCAGTCAATCGGTAGCGATGCCGCCAGCACGAAGTCGGTGTGCATGAGGGTTTCACACCCGGTGGCAAAGCTGATGGAGTAGCCCGTACCGCTTGGAGCGGGTGCGTTCTTGCAGGTCTTGCACTCTCCTTTTGCCGGTGCCTGGTGGCCTGTGGCCTCCAGCGTATGGCCGGGTTTGTTCTGCGTGACCTGGGCTCCCTTGTTTGCCGGCACCACCGCACTGCGTGTCTTCTTGTGCTGGCGCACCGCGTCGAGCAGTCGCAGGAGCATCCACATGATGCCCATGACTTTGCCGGCATCGGCCAGGCTGGTCAGCGTGCCGCGGAAGTCGCCCTTGGTCTTGGTGAGCTTGGCGATCACGTCTTCGACGCCCGCCACGGCCACGTCCGGCAAGTGGCTGGCCGCCACGCTGGCGGCATAGTTGGCTGCTTGTTTGGTCTTGCGATCCAACGCTGCCAGCATGCGGCTCCAACTGCTTTGCACTTCGGGGTTGTGCAAAGCCTTCTCGGGCACGGCGGGCGCGACCTTGAACAGAGGTTCTTTGCCGATACAGCGCTTGAGGATGCTGATCAGGTCGTCGATGATGCTGTCGGTGAGCGTCGCACAGCTCTGCAGCACCTCACCCAGTTTGGCCGTCGCCCCTTGAACAAAAGTCTCGATCTCGCCAGCAATCTTGTCGTTCAGGTGCGTGACCAAGACTTCGATCAGGGCCGCACCGATGGCGTCTTTGATGCCCGTGGCCAGCTTTTGCTTGACCAGGTGCAAGGCGGGCCGCAAGGTCATGCGCGCCGCGCCCATCGCGGGCGGCAATGGGATCACCCCGATCAGGTTGACCCCCATGCTGACCCATTCCAGAAATCCAACCACCTCTTTCTTGATGAACTTCTGCACCACGCGAACCACGTCCATGATGACGTCGATCAGCGCCATGATGTTGCCGATCACCGGCAGGCTTCCCGCCACGCTGCTCAGTCGCGCCAGGGTCACATAGTCGTGGCTGATTTCTCGCAGCCATTTGTCGAACGCCGCCGCCCCGGCGCCGATGTCCTCCGGGGCGATTGTGTTCAGCGGTGCAACAGCGGTCTGCGGCTCGCGCTCAGGGGGCTTGGCGGGCGCGGCTTGTTGGGGGGCGGTCATGGAAGGTTATGTCACTAAGTCGTTAATTGAAAACGATGGTTTGATCGAGGGCGAAGTCGAGAAGGAGGCAAGGAGATCTGGCTTCGAGAGCGAAGTCGGCAGGGCCGGCATGCTGGGTCGCGGTATTGCGCCAGGCAGCTTGAGGGCCTGTATGGCTTGCAAGCCCGTCGGCACGCTTGCGCTCAGGGTGTTGGCGGGCGGCATGCCCATCGACTCCAGGCTGCCGCTCGCCTGACCCAGCAGGGCCTGCGAGCCTCCCTTGGCGGACAAACCTCCGCTGAGCGCGTTTACGGCCAAGGCGCCCCCTGGCACGCTGCTGGCCGCTTTGCCCAAAGCCGTTTGGCCAGCTTGTGCCAGCAGGCCTTGCGCCCCGCCTTTTTGCACGGCCTGCACCGCACCGACCGCTTGCTTGGCCATGTTCGCCATAGGGCCGACTGTGTTCAGTGCGCCGGTCAGGCCACCAGCCGCACCTGCTGCCCTGGCGAGTGCACCAGACGCCCTGGACGTGCCAGCTGGGCCCGGCATCGGCGCATTTTTACCCGCATTGCCTGGCGCAAGGATCGCTGCTGCTTCTGCCCCATCATCAGCAGCAGATTGCGGCGGCCAGTCGTCGTTCTTCCCAAAGTGACTGGCTTCGTTCCACGGGTCACGCGGGTCTTTGCCATAGATGACCTTGGCGGTGCCCATGGACAGGCCGGCTACGGTCGCAAACCCTTTGCCGTCGAGCGTGCCCTTGTGCTCGGCGCCTTCGGAGTCGATCACCGTGTACTCGCCTTGCTTGACGGCTTCGACCTTGGACCCGCCCTGGTTCACGTAGTCGTGGTACAGGTCGAGCTGCCCCTTGGGCAGTTGGGTAGTGTTCGGCAGGTTGGGCTTGCCCATGCTCGCGCCGCCTGACAGAGTGTGCTGCGCAGCCTGTTGGCGCCAGACGCCCGAGGTGCCATGTTCGATGCCGGACCCGTTCCACTTGCTGTAGCTGCTGCCGCCGTTGACCACGAGCTCTTCTTTAGCGGAGATGGTGATCCGGTTGGCCGTCTGCGTGATGTTGAGCTTGGCCAGGAGGTTGATGCTGTCCTTCAGGGCCGTGATGTCGATGTCGCCGCTGGCGGCGATCAACTTCATGCCAGCCTTGTAGGCGAACAAGCGTATGGCTTCGCGCACGCTCACCAGCAGGCTCTTGCCCGAGCTCATGCTGGTGTGCCCGCCGCTGGTGAGCGCGTTGTGCTCGGTGCTCATCACGTGGGTCGAGCCCTGCGTGGTGGTCTGGATGCCAGCCGGGCTGGCCAGGGTCAGGTGGGGTGCCTGGAATTCGGGGAATTCACCTTGCGCCGGGTTGCCGCCATGACCTTTGATCTCGGTGGACTGCGCCTTGAGGGCCTTGACGACTTCGTCCTGGTCGCCTGTTTCGTGCGCCTTGGCCTGTTGCGCCGCGTCGGACATGCTGTTGTGCAGGTCTTGCCCTTGGGTCAGGCGCTCGACGGTCTCGCCCATGTCCGTGATGTGTGCCTGGGCGTTGGGCCGGCCTTCGGTGCTGATGAGCATGCCTTGCCCGGCCCGCATGGCGCCGCGCCCTTCGGTACTCACCTCGAAGCCCTGGCCGCGGCTTTCTTTGCGCCCGGCGTTGTCTTCGATGCGGCCGATGTGCCCCAGGCTGAGCTGGCTGGTCAGGTGGTCGCATTTGAGCTGCACCTGCATTTTTCCGGCGGTGTCTTCCAGCACCACGTGGTTGCTGCGTCCGCCGGCGCTGTTGCCGTTGCTCCCGTTGAGTTCGCGGCCCCTCAAGCCCGTCAGGCCCTGCTGATCGGGCAGCTTCCACGGCGGCATGTAGTGCTGGTTGTGCACGCACGAGGTGACGATCGGATGATCGGGGTTCCCATCCAGGCATTGGATTACCGCCTCGGACCCCACGCGCGGAAGGCTGATGAGGCCGTTCTCGCCGCCGGCCCAGTTGCTGGCCACCCGCACCCAGCAACTGCTGGTTTCGTCGCGGTCCCAGTGGAAGCGCACGCGGATGCGGCCGTATTCGTCCACATGCAGGCTGCCGTCGGCCTGCGGCCCTACCACCGTGGCGGTCTGCAGCGACAGCAGCTTGGTGTCGGTGCTGTTGAATTCCTTGCCCGGTCGCCAGGGGATGGACTTGCTCTGGCAGATGAAGCGGTTCTTGTACTCGGCCAGCTCCCCCGCGTTTTGCAGGTAGTTGTTGGTGGCTTCGTGGTGTGCTTCAAGGATGAGGAAGTCGGCGTCGTCACCTGTGTGGCCGAAGTGGCCGGTGAATTTGAACCAGTGCCCCGCCGCCGCCCGGTCGCAGTTGCCTTGGGCCTCGTATTGCTTGCCTCGGGCATCGATCTCCTCCATGCGCCGTTGCGCCAACTCATTCGCGCCCGAGCGATACTTGAAACCGTAGTGACCTTCGTAGCTGTGCACCTCAAGCTTCGGGAGATTGTCTTGGTCGTTGATGTTGAAGCCTGGGACGTCCACGTGCACCGGACGCGGGTCTTTGAAGTCGAATCCGCTGATAGCCAATTTGGCTGAAGCCGACGTACGCACCGGGCTCCACTGGGCAATGGCGTCTTCGTCGTCGGGACCGCCTTCGCTGTGGTAGCGGATGGTGGGTGCGTCACCGCTGATCGGCTTGGCTGAGCGTGTGTCGTCGCACACCACCCAAGTATGGCCTTTGTCGGCGTGCTCGTACCAATAGGTGTGGCCTGCGGCTTCCATGCGCCGGCTCAGGTAGTTGTGGTCGCTCTCCGCCCATTGCGTGGCCATGGTGAAGACCGGCTCCTCACCCACGACCTTCCATTCCCACGCGGGCAAGCTGCCGTAGGCCGCGAAGATCGCCTGGGCCTGCTGGCTCAGGGTTTGGTCATGGAACAAACGGTTGTTCTGGCGCAGCCGCAAGAACTCGAACCACGGCACCAGAATCGCTTCGTAGAAGGCAATGCCGCCATCGGTCTTGAGAAACTTGAACTGAGACACGTAGCCAGTGAAGGGTCGCAGGCTGCCGCTGGCTTGCACCAGGAACACGCACATCAGCTTGCCGTGGAGTTCTTCAAGCTCAATGCTGGCGTCGTCGCTCAGCAGTTCGACGATGTACTCGAAGCCGCGCGAAATGAATTCCTTGCCCTGGAAGCGATTGACCACCAGCCGGGCCTTGGGCGCATCCTCGTTGGGGTAGGCCAAGCGCAGCAGCCGGGCGTGTTGAGGTTCGTTCAGCCAATCGAGAAGGTTTTGGGTTTTACTCACTGCGCGGCGCTCTTTTGGATGGGTCGATGGGATTGGGGATGTGAAAGGCGGCGCGGGATCATTCAGGCCCGAGGGCGCCCAGGCAATCACCCATTGGGAGGTGCGTTGGAATTTTCCGTCGCTCCCGCTGCACGAATGACGCACAGCAGCGAGGCCCGCCGAGCTGCAAATGGGCATTGGTGCTGATGGCCAGCACCTCGAATCGGAAGCCCGCTTCGGCATGAAGTCCACCCGGCCCGATGGCTTCGCTCCCCGTCATCCGCTCGGCCAGCAACACGTTCGCCCCGAGCGGTGTATGCAGCCGGAGCAGCCGCTGGTTCTGCGAGGGGCCCAGAGCGGGAAGAAGTGTGGACAGGATGGAAGGTTCGGCGGTCAAAGCGGTCATGGTGAACAGGTACTGATTCGATCGTTTGGCCAGAAGGTTCGGACCGAGCGACGACCCAGCATCATCTCTGCCGGTGGCGCGCTCGGGAAATCCCTCCGAGGGAGGGACTTGCCCCTTGCAACGGAAATCTTGGTAAGGGTTTGCTTCGGCTACGGCTACTTGACGGTGTATTTAAATCTTCCGTCCTTCCCTGCGCCAACCTTGATGCGCGCGATGACGTCGCCGCTGGCCATGCGCGCAAGCACACTCTCGGCAATTTCCGGTAGCAAGGTGCCGTTGAGGATATGGTCGACCGCCCGGGCCCCAGTATCGACTTCAGTGCATCGCCCCAGGACAGCATCCACCAGACCCTGGTCATACTCGAACAGCGCCTTGTGATTCGTTGCCACGCGTGTGGCGATCCGGCCAAGCTTGAGGCGGATGATCTGGTCAAGCACATCGTCTGAAATCGGGTAGTAGGGCACCACCTTCATTCGACCGAGGAAAGCTGGCTTGAATGCCTTGTAAAGCTGTGGGCGCAGCTGCTCCGTCAGCGTGTCGGCATTAGGAACTTCTTCAACCGGCTTGTTGAGACACGCCTGCATGATGGCCTGCGAGCCGATGTTGCTTGTCAGAATGATCAGGGTGTTGCGGAAATCGATCTCGCGGCCTTCGGCATCGTCCATCGTTCCTTTGTCGAAGACTTGGAAAAACATCTCAAGCACGTCGGGGTGGGCCTTTTCCACTTCGTCGAGCAACACGACGCTGTACGGGCGACGGCGCACCGCTTCAGTCAAGACACCACCCTCGCCATACCCAACATAACCGGGCGGCGAACCTTTGAGGCCGCTCACGCTATGGGCCTCTTGGTACTCGCTCATGTTGATGGCGATCATGTTGCGTTCACCACCGTAGAGGACGTCGGCCAGCGCAAGCGCAGTCTCGGTCTTGCCCACACCGGAGGGACCGACGAACATGAAAACACCCTTGGGCTTGTTCGGATCTTCGAGGTTGGCCCGGGCGGTTCGCACACGCTGAGCCACTGACTCCAGCGCGTGATCCTGCCCAATGATGCGTTTCTGGAGTGTCGGCAGGAGATTGAGAACCGTCTTGATTTCATCCTTGACCATCTTGCCAAGGGGAATACCTGTCCACGCGGCCACGATCTCCGCTACCACGGTGCCGTCTACCTGCATCGGAACCATCGGGCTCTCGCCCTGCACTGCCGCCAATTCGGCAAGCTTGGCCTGCAGTTTCGCGTGCTGCGGAGACAGCAGCGTCAAGTCAGCTTTGCCCGACTTTCCCTTGGATTTGGGTTTTGCCTCCGGCTTGCCCATTGGTTCCAATGGTGGCTGCGCTTCAAGCGCCGCACGGATCTCGCGTATCTCCGCGACGAGGATCTTTTCCTGCTCCCAGCGGGTATTCAGCGCACGGGCGTTGTCGGTGATCTGTTGGTGCTGCGCTTCCAATTCAGCCAGCCGCGCGTGATGTTCCCCGCCCGCGGCTGCTTCCCGGACCAGCGCGGAGCGTTCAGCCACGAGGCGGTCAAGGTGGCGTCGTGTGTCTTCGATCACCGCGGGTGTGGCGTTCTGGCCGAGTGCCACTTTGGCGCATGCCGTATCGAGCACGCTGATCGCTTTGTCGGGCAACTGACGACCACTGATGTAGCGGGCTGACAGTCGCACCGCTTCCGTGATGGCTTCGTCGAACAAACGCACGTTGAAGTGTTTTTCCATCAGCGGTGACATGCCGCGCAACATGGCGGCGGCCAAAGTCTCGCTGGGCTCTTCCACCTTCACGACCTGAAAGCGACGCGCAAGGGCCGCATCTTTTTCGAAGTACTTTTTGTACTCGCTCCAGGTCGTGGCGGCCACCGTTCGCAGTTCGCCGCGGGCTAGCGCGGGTTTGAGCAAATTGGCCGCATCGTTCTGACCCGCTTGCCCACCGGCACCAATCATGGTGTGAGCTTCATCGATGAACAGGATGATGGGGTGCGAGCTCTTCTTCACCTCGTCGATCACGTTCTTGAGGCGGTTCTCGAACTCGCCCTTCACCGAAGCGCCGGCCTGCAGCAAGCCCATGTCGAGCGTATGCAATTCGACGCCCTGCAGGGGCGTGGGCACGTCGCCAGTGGCAATGCGCAATGCGAGCCCTTCCACCACGGCCGTTTTGCCCACACCGGCTTCTCCGGTGAGGATGGGGTTGTTCTGCCGGCGGCGCATCAGGATGTCGATGCACTGACGAATTTCAGGATCGCGCCCGATCACTGGATCCACCTTTCCGTCGCGTGCTCGCTGGGTCAAATTGGTAGTGAACTGATCGAGGGCAGGAGTCTTTCCTGGTCCCGCAGCCTCTTCTGCCGAACCTTCATCAGAGCCTGGCACAGGAGCATCAGCGTTGCGAACCGACTCGGTGGCCTCTGTCGATCCATGGGTCAATTCAGGCAACTTGTGCTTGAGTTCATCGAGCTTGAACTTCACGAAGAGCTTCGAGCCTCGGTAGGCCAATTGACTCAGGCTCGGCTCGGTCAACAGGGCGAGCAAAAGATGGCCGCTGCGAATACGCGCCACGTGTGACTCGAGCGAAGCAATTAACCAGCCGTGCTCGAACAGTACTGGGAGATGCTGGGACAACACGGGAGTGCGTGTGTTGCCGTTCTTGAATCGGCCGATCTCGCTTTCGAGATCGCGTTGCAACTCGGTTGTCGAAATCCCGAAGTTCCTGCACAGCATCACGAAGTCGCTTTGAGGCGTCTCGAGCAGTGCCAGAAAGAAGTGCTCCAGATCGACTTCATAGTTCCCGCGCGACATGCACAAACTCGCTGCCCGCTCCGCTGCACGGCGAGTGGTGTCGTTGAGCTTGGAGATGAGTGTCTTGAGATTGTTGGACATGGGACAGTTAAGAATCAGCGAGTGAATTTGAAGGCTAAGGACATGGCCCGGAATAAGTTCCCGTTTTGGGGGTGCTGGGCGGGATGCGATGCAAGGCGCTCCGAGCGCCGTGTGGCGAGCCACACAAGTGAGGAGCAACGCCGCAGCGCGCACGCCCAGCACCCCCAAAACGGGAACTTATTCCGGGCCATGTCCTTATGCAGTTGCGTCGGGCTGGACGTCATAGTGAACGTCGCAACGGTCTTGCGGATGCGGGCGCGTTTGCAGGTAGGTGTCCCACCCCAGGCGGCCCGCGAACGATGAACGTGTGGAGCCCAGAGAAATGCCCTCCACCGAGGCGGCCTTGAGTACGAGATTGATTTCGTACTCGAAGCTGACACCGCTGAGCAGCGTGAGCACTTCGCGCAATGCGACGGCGCCCGGCGCACCCGGCAAAAAGCGCTGGAAGCGAGTTCGATCCAGTGGACCCAGCACGACTCTCACGCAAAGGTCGCGTTGCCAGACCCGTCCGCCAGCGATTGTGTTGCGGCCGAGCATTCCGTTGCCACCACCAAGCGACCAATGGGCTTCGGTGGGCAGCGTGTACCACCGCCCGACAAACTGTTCCAGCTTCACCGGCACACCGAGGTAGCGACGCAGCAGTTGCTCCATCTGTTTGGCCGACAGTGTTCGCTGCTGCAGCGCTCCCGCAAAAAAGGCGAGGCTATCGTCTCGCACGCCACCGGCGTCCGGTTTCAAACGCCCCCGTAGCCCGTTCTGCCCAACCCCTGCCAGCGCCAACGCCATAGGCGCAAATCGACTCTCTCGATTTGTCTCGTACTGCAAGTGCAGCCGGTTCTTCTTCCATGCCGCGTAGAACAAGGCAATGGCGCGGTTACTGAAGATGTCGAGAAAATTGCGGGCCGCAAAGTCCTTGTGGCGCAGTTCGCGCTGCACGATCTGCTCGGTGTAGACAAGTGGAAGCGCACCGCTGAGGCCGAGCAGACCCATGAACGCAGGCGTGACTTCAATGCTGTCGATCGATGCCCTGCCGTCCAGCCCCTCGTCGTGCTCCGCTTCCCGCGTCAGAATCTTGAGCGCCTCAATTTCGCTTGGCGGAAACGAGAGGGCCGTCGAGTTCCTGAAGCGCAGTTGCCGCGGCAGCAGGTCAACGCCAGCATCCTCGGTGTCTTTCAGCCATGCATCGAGCAACCGCACCGCCTGAAAAAATTCGAAGCGATGCGGGTTCTCGAAAAGCTGGTCGATCAGACCAGTGCTGTTGCGCCGTTTCGGGGCGGACATTTAAAAAGCACTTGTTGAGTGCGATCAGATAGCACGACGAGCTGCGTGAAGCTGTTGATGTGCACGTACAACCCGAAGAAGCGATCGAGCACTGCGGCGAATAGGCTCAAGCCTGTACCTACAAAGCTTTGATCATTCACAAAGAGGCGCACCTCGGTGCCGCGCACAAAAGTAGCGAAGGGCTCGGCCGCGAGCCAGGCCGTTGACGGCAAGAACGCGATCGACGAGATACCATCAATCTGCTGACGGTTCGTAGCGTCGCGAGGAATGTCATATAGGCGCAACATCTCCTTGAGCGAATCTACACCGCGCCCACTCAATGAGAGGTGATTGAGCGACAAGTGGGAAACAAGCCGCCAGAGGCTACCCGGACCACGCTCAAACCTGTGTGCCTGCGTGGGTTTGCGCAGGAGTCGGATCTTGCTTGCAATGCTCCCGCCTTCCTTGAACAAATCGCCACCGGCATTACCAAAGGTGAGGAGGCTGGGCAGGTCTCGATTGGTCGCGGTCACCTGCAGCGAAAGGGTTTCGGCCCGCGGTGAGGAAGGTTCGAATTCGATGTCGACGATCGACATTTCGAGCTCGTATCCGGGACTGAGTGCAGCTACAGTTTCGTCGCGCTGCGCGTGCCAGTAGCGGCCCGGGGGCTGGCCCCCGGGTGTCCCGTCCTCGCCTAGCAGATCCTCATGATGCAACGAGAAAAATGGCTGATATTCCTCGATCGACTCACCGTTTGGAGTCTGCCTGACGCAAAACACCTTGTCGATGGAATAGACCTCGTAGCCGAAGGCTCGCTGCGCGTTGACCACGACGGGATACTGGGTCGTGGTGTGGGTCACTCTGATCGGATTGGCATTCTGCTTGAACAGATTCACGACCGGGGTGCATCCCAGCGCAAAGTTCGCAGGGGAAATGGTTTCGAGCAGCCGTGCCTGATCGGAATCCGAGCGCATACCCGACAAAACGAAGTGCAAGGTAATGGTCGCCTTGCTATCTGACTCTGCGTTTACCCCGCCGCCGAGCGCGTCATGCGGAACGGGGATATCGACAAAGTTGAACTTGTCGGGAAACGCGAAGTACTCGGTAAGGAGGCGATAGGCCGGATGCGAACGTTCGTCATAGTCGATCAACGCTTCGTCGTCATCGAATCCGACAATCTGCGGCCGCTGTGCATACGGTCCGGACCATGGGCCGTGCGGCGTGGTCTGCACCATGAGCGCAGCCACTTTGTCGCACAGCGCTTCTCGAAGCAGGCTCACCTGCGATGGTTCACCGTCGAGGTACACACGGATGGTGTCGCCTATGCCGGACCATTTGACTTGCGCGGAAACGAGCTCAAGTCGCAGAGAAATCACTGACGTGGCCGTCTGGGGCAGACGAGTGCCTTCGGGAGCCGCTACCGTGTGGCGATAGGTTGCCGAACGCACGACCAGCGGCACGAGGGGGACGGCATAGGCCGTACGGAACTTGCAAGCCACACCTCGCACCGCCCGAGTCGTCAGTACCGTGCCACGTTCAATCGTCGTGGCGGCGCTCATCTTCCCTGCTACGCCGCTGATGTCGAGTTGGGCAATAGAACACGAGGGAAAGGGACGCAAATAGTGCGGATAGAGCACATCGAGCAAGGACTCCGTGACCAGAGGAAAGTCGTCGTCCAGGCGCTTGTGCACTCGCGCCGCAAGGAGGGCAAACGACTGAATCAATCGCTCGACGTGGGGGTCTTCAGCGACATCGGCACCCAGCATCAATCGCCCTGCAATCTTCGGGTAAAGCTCGGCAAATTCCTTCGCGGACCCTCGAAGTCTGGACAACTCCGATTCGTAGTGGGGAAGCAGATCTCTCATGGCAAGCGCCTTTGAATGGCTCAGAGGCTGAGAGTATTTCGAGCGTGTCCGAGCGGCACGTCAAAAGGCACCTGATCTAGGCGCAAAGCGCAGCCATAGCTCGTGCTATGGCGAGCATTCGCAATGACGAGCAGGGGTCTTTTGGCGTGATGAGCGGGCATGATCGAAATACTCTCAGCCTCTCAGCGGCCACCGGAGCTTTGGCGCGCTACGGTATAGCGCTGGACGGTGGGCTCGAAGCGGGCATCGAAGCTGACCTGCTCGCCGATATCGGAGACGCGCAAAGTGGCCCGAATGGTGAAGTCCAACCGATTGATTCCACGTATCTCGCTATCAAGCGACACACTCACCGACCGCAGGCGCCTGTCCTGCTGCTCGATCGAGCGCTGAATAGAGGAACAAATGAAGTCGCGATCAAGGCCGCTGGACAGACTTCTGGACGAGAAATCGTCAACGCCATAGTTGACCACCGACTGAACACTGAGTGGAAATTCGATTCGATCGTCATCGTCCAACGCGCACCGTGTATTCAGCAAAGCTTCGAGATCGGCGGCCACCGAGTCTTTCACTTCTTCCAGCGTCAGACCGGGCAAGACTTCCCCCGGACGCTCAATGAGCGATATGTGGATCAACTTATCAAGCAGGCTGGGCGCGTAGCGCATGCGTGGATCTACTACAAGTAAATAAAAAGGGCCGCGGCAACCGCGGCCCCTTGACTAACTGACAAAAACTTAAGCAGCGGCCTTGTTGAGCGCCAGATCCCAACCACCCACGTCGTTGCCGACGTTGGCAGTGCCGTCGGTCTTGGAGCCCTTGTGGTTCCAGACGACCTTGGCATACTTGAGAGCAAAGGATTCGACGGGCAGGCCAGTAGCTGGCACGCTCATTTCGACCTTCTCGACGATCGCGTTCGACAGCTTGATCGTCAGGTACTGCGTACGAACGGTACCGGTCGCACGGAAGAACTGAATTTCCACGTCGTAGGAATAGGCAGCCGAGCAAGCTTCCCACAGGTACACGCTGGCTTTGTCGATGTCTTTGGTAAAGACCATTGGAAGGTGTTCGCATCGCTCGGCGGTGTGTCCACCCGAGTTCGACGCCGTTGCCGAGCGTGGTTGAACGATGCCGTGGGCGAACGACGTTACTTCGAGCCATCCGCCGGTATGGGCGGAATCGAGCGACTCGCCTAGCAGTGCTTTGGAGTTCGTCTTAGGCGTGAACTTGACGTAAATATCTTTCATTTAAATTCTCTTCCCCTTCATAAGAAAACTACAAGAAAAGGCTTCGCACTGAGAAGCCAGGAACTTAGCCTCCCGCCCCTGTGGGCAGTTCAGCCACCAACCGCAACGAGACTGAGAGCTCGTCGAGTTGAAAATGCGGTCGCAAGAACGCAACAGCACGATAAGTACCAGGCTTGCCGGGTACTTCCGAAACTTGAACAGTGCCTTCGCGCAACGGGAACTTGGACTTCTGTTCGTGAGAGGCATCGTCGGAACTCAGGATGTACTGACTCAACCATTGATTGAGATAGGTCCCCACGTTCTCGACGCTGGCGAAGCTGCCGATCTTGTCGCGCATCATGGCCTTCATGTAGTGCGAGATTCGCGACACGGCGAACATGTATTGCAGTTGGCAAGAGAGCGATGCATTTGCGTTTGCGGAATCCAAGTCGTACTTCTTTGGCTTCTGCGCCGATTGCGCGCCAAAAAACGCGGCATAGTCGGTGTTCTTGCAATGGACCAGCGGAATGAACCCGAGGTCACTCAGTTCCTTTTCACGACGGTCGGTGATCGCGATCTCAGTTGGACACTTGAGCGCCACCTCACCATCGTCGGTCCTGAACGTATGCGTGGGCAAGTCTTCGACCAGTCCGCCACCTTCAACACCGCGAATCGCCGCGCACCAGCCATAGGTTTCGAACGCAGCGGTAAGCCGCGCAGCGAAGGCATAGGATGCGTTCACCCACAGGTATTTCGAGTGATCGGACCCGTCCACGTCCTCGACGTAATTGAATCCTTCGGTACTCGTACCGTCCTTTGGGTTATAGGGGAGGCGTCCCAGGAAGCGCGGAAGTGTCAGCCCCATGTAACGAGAATCTTCCGACTCGCGGAACGACTTCCACTTTGCATACTCAACCGTGTCGAACACCTTTGAAAGGTCCCGCGGCTTGCCCATGTCCGTGTAGGTTTCCAGGCCAAACAGCTCGGGAGAAGCGGACGCAATGAACGGCGCGTGGGCGGCGGCGGCCACATGAGAGATCTGCTCGGAGAAGTACATGTCTTCTGCCTGGCGACCAATGTCGAAATCGCCAATCAAAGCGCCGAAAGGAGCGCCGCCGAAGGATCCGAATTCCTCTTCGTAAACCTTCTTGAACAAGGTACTTTGGTCGAAATCGATGGCCGTTTTGAAGTCCTTGACCAACTCCTTCTTGGTCGTGTTAAGCACTTTGATCTTGATCTGTTCACCGGTACTCGTGTGCTTGCACAGATAGTGCAACCCACGCCAGGACGACTCGAGTTTCTGAAACTCGGGCGCGTGCATCACCAAACTGAGCTGAGCTGAGATCAGTTCGTCAATTTCGGCGACACGAGCATCGAGCGTGGCTGAAAGGTTGTCAGAGACGATGACCGTGCCTTGCAGCACCTCCCGGGCTAACTCACCGATGATGTCCTTCGCCCGGACATGTTCAGTGCCAGACTTCGCGACCTTGCTTTGAGCGACGATGCTGTCAAGCAGGCTCACGTCCGCAGTAGATGTCCCGGCCGCTTGTGAATGCAATACAGCTGTCATGCCTTACTCCTTGTCCGCGCCGGTCTCTTGGCCCAGCTGCTTGAGTTTTTCAGTGTTGCTGAGCACTTCACTCAAGACGTCCTCCAGCTTGTCGTTGCCAGCCAACTTGTTGCGCAAGTCAGAAAGCTTCGTGCGAACCTCCAGCAACTTGCGCAGCGGCTCGACACCCTGAACCACGGCCTCAGGCGAAAAGTCATCCATTGACTTGAATTCGAGATTGACACCAAACTCGCCACCGTCCGAGCTGAGAGCGTTCTGAACGCGATAACTCGCCTTTGGCGCCATGCCCTTCAAGACGTCGTCGAAGTTGTCCAAGTCGACACTGACGAACTTGCGCTCTTTCAACTTGGGCAGCGGATTGTTTGGATCCTGTTGGCCGGTGAAGTCGCCCATGACTCCCATCACGAACGGCAGCTCCTTATTCTCGATCGCATCACCGATCTCGACGTCGTACGACAGTTGAACCCGTGGGGGGCGAACACGCTCCAGACGCTTTTGAACACTTTCTTTCTTGGCCATGAGATTCTCTAAAGTCAGGGTGTTGGTTCTCAGAGGCTGAGAGTTTTTCGAGCGTGCCCGAGCAGCGCGTCAAAAGGCACCTGATCTAGGCGCAAAGCGCAGCCATAGCCCGGGCTATGGCGAGCATT
>JAJKJU010000265.1 GCA_021153565.1 Rhizobacter sp. | reverse complement strand
GCGCAAAGCGCAGCCATAGCGGGCTATGGCGAGCATTTGCAACGACGAGCAGGGGTCTTTTGGCGTGATGAGCGGGCATGATCGAAATACTCTCAGCCTCTGCCGCTACAGGTGCGCGAGCCGCTCCAGCGCCAATTCCAGTGTGGCGTCTTTCTTCGCGAAGCAAAAGCGCACGATCCGCTGCTCGAAACCGCCCGGGTAAAAGGCCGACAAGGGGATGGCCGCCACGCCGACTTCCGAGGTCAGCCGACTGCAGAACGCCGCTTCGCCTTCGTCGCTGATTGCCGAGTAATCAACACACTGGAAGTAGCTGCCTTCGCTCGGAAGAATGCCGAAACGGGTTTTGGCGAGACCGGAGCGAAAGAGGTCTCGCTTGCGCTGGTAGAACGCAGGCAGCTCGACATAGGGCTTGGGGTCGGCCATGTAGGCTGCGATGCCGTGTTGCACGGGCGTATTGACCGTGAACACATTGAACTGGTGGACCTTGCGGAACTCCGCCATGAGTGACGCCGGTGCTGCCACGTAGCCCACCTTCCATCCGGTCACGTGATAGGTTTTTCCGAAGCTCGACACGATGAAGCTGCGTGCCGCCAACTCTGGAAATCTCGCGATGCTTTGATGCTGCTGCTCGTCGTAGACCATGTGCTCGTACACCTCGTCGGCGATGACGATGACGTCGGTGGGGCGCAGCAATTCTTCGAGGCGCTGCATGTCCTGCGACGACCAAACGGTCGCGCTCGGGTTGTGCGGCGTGTTGATGACGATGGCTCGGGTGCGCGGCGACAAGGCCGCAGAGATGCGCTCGAAGTCTGGCCGGAAAGTGCGCGGCGTGAGCGGAACGTGCACGGCGCGTCCACCCGCAAGAATGATGTTGGGCTCGTAGCTGTCGTAGCACGGGTCGAGCACGATGACCTCGTCGCCTGGGTGAACGATGGCGAGGATGGACGTGAGGATCGCCTGCGTCGCGCCGGCTGTGATCGTGATCTCCGAGCCCACGTCGTAATGGTGGCCGTACAGCGCTTGCATCTTTGCGGCGACCGCCTCACGCAGTGCAGGTACGCCGGTCATCGGCGGGTACTGGTTGAGGCCGCGTTTCATCGCATCGTCGACGGCAGCAACCAAGGCAGGGTCGCAATCAAAATCCGGAAAGCCCTGCCCGAGGTTGACCGCGCCATGCTCCTGTGCGAGCTGCGACATGACGGTGAAGATGGTGGTGCCGACGGCCGGCAGGCGGCTTTTGAGAGTGGGTGTGTGAAGGTTCATAGCTGGTAGTCGTGGCCGTCGTTCCCCATGGCGCGCGCGATCAATGCACGACTCAAGCGGTCGGACAGCATCTCTGCAAAGGCGTAGACGAAGTTGCGAAGATAGGCGCCGCGCTTGAACGCGACGCGGGTGACGTTCTGGCCGAAGAGGTGGCCCACGGGTCGCGATACGAGGTCGCCGCCGAGCGGGTCATCTCGTACGGAAATCTCGGCCAGGATGCCGATTCCAAGGCCCAGCCGTACATAGGTTTTGATCACGTCGGCATCGATGGCCTCGAGCACGATGTTGGGCTTGAGCTTGCGCGCCGCGAACGCCTGGTCGACGCGGGAGCGGCCGCTGTACGACGGGTGATAGGACACAAGCGGCTCGATGGCCAAGTCTTCGAGCGAGATGCGGTCGATCTTCGCGAGCGGATGGTTGGGTGTCATCACGACCGCATGCTGCCATTCGTAGCAGGGCAGGGTGACGAGTTCGTCGAGTTCAGTGAGCGCTTCGGTGGCGATGCCGATCTCGGCCACCTCGTCGATCAACATCTGCGCCACCTGCTTCGGCGAGCCTTGGTGAAGGCTGATGTTGACCTTGGGGAAGCGCTTGCGAAGTAGGGCGATGGGTTCGGGCAGGAAATACCTGGCCTGGGAGTGGGTTGTCGCGATAGATAGGGTGCCTGCATCCTGCTTCGAGAACTCGTCGCCGATGCGCTTGAGGTTGTTGACCTCGCGCATGATGATCTCGATGGATCGGAGAACCTGCTGACCGGGTTCGGTCACGCGGCGAAGCCGCTTGCCGTGCCTGGCGAAGATGTCAACGCCCAGTTCGCCTTCGAGTTCGAGGATGGCCTTGGAGATGCCGGGCTGGGATGTGAAGAGCGCCTTGGCAGTCTCGGTGAGATTGAGGTTCTGTCGAACGGCCTCCTGGACAAAGCGGAACTGATGAAGGTTCATATTCCTGGTCGATCTTTGGATCGGGTTGATTATTCCATCGCTTGCGGAAACGCTTGTTTTTTCCGATGGCGGAAGTGATCAACCATCGCCAGCTCAACGCCATGGTCTTCGCGGGCCGCCGCGACGGACTTCGCATGCCACCATTCGGCGGCGTGATGCGGCTTCCCATCTGATCAACTGGCCCGATGGAGCCAAGCCAGCGACGCTTGCGCCATCGCCTCGATCACGATTTCGACCTCGCCGATGGCGGGCCGCAGTTCCCAATGCACCCCCGGATGCGCCGCCTCGAGCTGCGCGAGCAGTTCAGGAATGTCCCTTCGCACATGCCCACCTGTCCCGAGAAACAGCGGCACCACGTCGACGTGCACGCATCCCGCCGCCGCCAAGCGATTCCCACCCTCAACCAAACCCGGCGTCATGAACTCGAGGAAGCACAACTCCACCGGTGCTTCCGGTGCACGTTCACGAATGCGCATCGCGATGTCCTCGAACGGCAAGGCCCAACGCGAGTCACGGGCGCCATGGGCGAAAAGCAGAACGCCTTGCTTCATGTCGACCACCGCATTGACTGCTAAGGACATGGCCTAAAACAATTTCCCCTTTTGGGGGCGCAGGGCGGTGTGTGGCTCGCCACACGGCGCTCGGAGCGCCTTGCATCGCATCCCGCCCTGCGCCACCAAAACGGAAAAATTGCTCCGGGCCATGTCCTAACGATACCTCACGAGCCACGTGAAGGCCGCCATGGACAGCATCAGGTAAATCGCACTCGGCGTCGCCGCCACGATCCACGGTGTCCAGTTGCGCAACATGCCCAGATGCCCCGCCACATTGTTGAGCAGCACGAAGCTGATGCCCAGCATGATCCCACCAAATACCTTCAAACTCACGCCACCGCCGCGTGCGTGCAGGTATGCGAAGGGCAGGGCCAGGCCCACCATTACCAGGCAGGCGAAGGGATACAGCGCGCGCTTCCAGAACTGAATTTCGTACTGCTGCGCCGCCTGCTCGTTGTCGGCCAGATTGGTGATGTATCGCGAAAGTTCGATTGTCGACATGGTCGACAGCGGCAGCACGGCGGCGGCGACCACGTTGGCCGACAGGGTGCTGTGCCACAAGAGGCTTGGCAACTTCTGCTCCGATGCCATTGGAAGCTGGTCTGCCGTCGGATCGGCCCACTGGGTGATGGTCACGTTTGACAGCCTCCATTGCGCATGCTTGTCGACTTCACCGGTGGCTGCCGCGATCCGTTCGACCATGCGGCCGTTGCTGTCGAACTCGAAGATGCGGATGTCCTGCAGCTTGCCGCCAGCGGTCGCGCTGCCGACGTTGATGGAATAGCTTCGTTCGCCTTTCGGTGTGAGCTGTCGGTCCTTGAGCCACGCGCCGCCGCGGCCTAGCTTGAGGCCGCCCTTGAAGCTGGCCTGCAGATGTGCGGCTTGCTCTTCAGCGAAGGGTGCGAGGTAGTCGCCGACGATGAAGGTGAGCACTGCGAAGGCGAAACCAAGCGTCGTGAGCAAGCTCAGCGCGCGCCCGGGGCCCAGGCCACCAGTGCGCAGAATTGTGAACTCCGACGACTGCGCAAGCCGCGACAAGGCATAGATGGTGCCGATCAGCACCGCAATGGGCATCAACTCGTAGACGTGTCCGGGCAGTTCGAGCGCGCTGACGAGACCGGCATAGAACGCGGTGTAGCCGCGCTTGCCGGCGTCTGAGAGCTCATCGACGAAATCGATGAAGAAGAAGAGCGAAAGAAAGGCCACTGCCACGAAGGCGACCGACGACACCACGTCGACATAGAAGAGCCGGCGAACGGTCTTCATGCGGCTACCACCTTGCGCGAACGGCGAAAGCCGCGGCTGTTGCCGTGCTCTCGCCACCAGATGATGCCCAAGGCGAGCAGGAAGGCGCCGCCGTGCGCGGTGAAGAGTGCGCCCCCCATGGTGACCTTGCCGGCGGCCACCCAGGCCTGGGTGAGATTGATGATGTTGTAGTAGACGACGAAGGTGAGCAGGGCGAACAGCAGGTTCCAGTTGCTTGCGCGGCGAGGGTTGGTTTCTGACAAACCGATCGCAAGCAGCAGCAGATTCGCGCCGCCCAGCACCAGGCCGAGCCGCCACACAAGTTCGCCCTGGAACGGGGCCTTCGGTGTCTGCATCAGCTCCACGGTGGGACGAGCCTTGGGCGGCAATTCGTCAGTGCTTGTCATGACGCGTTCGCCCGCCTGGATCTTGTAGCCCTCGAAGCGCGACAGTGTCTTCTCCTGCGTCTTCGCGTTCTGCTCGTTGCGCTGTCCGCGATCGAGCACCAGATAGCGGACGTCGTCCTCCAGCAAGATGCGACCAGTCTTGGCTGTCGTCACCGACTCGACATCGCCGAGCTTGGCGAGGATGAACACGTTTCGCCCGGCGCGTTCATCAGCCGCATCGCGCTCGATGAAGAAGACGCGCTGGCCGTCGCTCGACGACTGGAACTGCCCCGGCGCGACACGCGACAGATCGGATCGCCGCTCAAAGCGGTCACGCAGCTCGACGCTGCGCTGGTTGACCCACGGCCATACGAAGAGGGCGAGGAGCAGCACGACGAGCAACACCGGCCAGCTCGTGCGCAGTACGGGACGCACGAAGCGCGTGAGGCCAACGCCGCTGGCGAACCAGATCGCCATCTCGCTCTCGCGGTACATGCGCCCAAGCGTTGCCACGACGGCGATGAACATCGACAGCGCGAGCATGGTAGGCAACTGGCCCAGCGCCAGATAGCCCAGCAGCAGGACCACGTCCTGCGGCGAAATGCGGCCAAGAGCAGCTTGTCCGAGAGTTCGGATCAGCATCATCGTGAGCACGATCGTCAGGATGATGACCAGCGTTGCTCCGAAGGTGCGAGCAAGGTCTCTGCGCAGAGTGGAATCGAATAACATCTTCGCCTTGTCTAATTCGGGCCGCATTATGGACTTCCGACACCAAATCGCTTCCTCCGGCGCACTGTCCAGCGTGGTGGCCGATGTACTGCTCGTCGTTGTCCATGGCGACGGCGTCGATGCTTCTCTCGATGCGGCCGTGGCGTCTCCCCTCAAAGAAGCTGTCGCTTTGGGCGACTTTCAATTCAAGGCAGGGCGCACTTTGTACGTGCAAAGGCCTGCCGGCCTGAAGGCCGCCCGCCTCGTGGTATCGGCTGCGGGCAATTCCTCGGTCAAGGCGTTCAAGAGCGCGGTCGCCAGTGGCCTGGCGCAGCTCAAGGGCCTGGGAGTGAAGCACGTGGCCGTGGTGAATGGCAACAGCAGTGCGGTGACCGAGCAGCATGCTGAAGCGGTCACCTCCGCTGCGTCGGACGCGGCCTATCTCTATCGCGAAACCAAGCCCAGTGCGCAGCCCGCACCGTCGCTCGCCAAGGTGACGCTGATTTGCGGCAAGCCCGAAGCCAAGGACGTTCAGCGCGGCCTCGTGCGAGGCGCGGCCATCGCTGCTGGCGTGACGCTCGCGAAAACGCTTGCCAACCTGCCGGCCAACCGCTGCACGCCGACGTACCTTGGCGTGCAGGCCAAGGCAATGGGCAAGGACTACGGGCTCAAGATTGAAGTCATGGACCGCAAGCAGATCGAAAAGATCGGCATGGGGTCGTTCCTGTCAGTGGCGCAAGGCTCCGCCCAGCCCCCGCGATTCATCGTCGCGCGCTATGACGGTGCTGCAAAGAGCCAAGCGCCAGTGGTACTGGTGGGCAAGGGCATCACCTTCGATACCGGCGGCATCTCCATCAAGCCCTCGGCCGACATGGACGAGATGAAATACGACATGGGCGGGGCCGCGAGCGTGCTCGGCACCCTGCGCGCGATTGCCGAACTCAAGCCAAAGCTGAACCTCGTGGTGCTCGTCCCGACTTGCGAGAACATGCCCAGCAGCACGGCGGTGAAGCCGGGCGATGTGGTCACGAGCCTGTCGGGCCAGACCATCGAGATCCTGAACACCGACGCCGAAGGTCGTCTTATTCTTTGCGATGCGCTGACCTATGCGGAGCGCTTCAACCCGGCCTGCGTGATCGATGTGGCGACGCTCACCGGCGCCTGCGTGATTGCGCTGGGCAACCACCACTCGGGACTGTTCAGTCCCGACGATGCATTGGCCAATCAACTGCTTGCCGCCAGCCGGGCTGCGCTCGATCCGGTGTGGCGCTTGCCGCTGGACGAGGAATACGACGACGCGCTCAAGAGCAATTTCGCCGATATGGCAAACGTGGGGTCGCGTGCGGGCGGGGCGATCACCGCAGCGAAGTTTCTGCAGCGGTTCACAGGCAAGTACCGGTGGGCGCACGTGGACGTGGCGGGGACGGCCTGGAAGTCGGGTGCCGCCAAGGGCTCTACCGGGCGTCCGGTGGGCTTGCTCACTCACTTCGTTTTGTCGCAGGCGGCTTGAGGTTCGGATGAACCAAGCAGTGGGAACGGGCCGTGTTCGCGCGGCAGGACAATGACGGAAGTCCAGTTCCACTTCAACGTTCCCGACAGGCTGTTGTACGCCTGTCGACTGTTGCGCAAGGCCTTGCGCAGCGGAGCGAGCGGGGTGGCAGTGAGCGCGCCGGTGGCGACGCTCACGCGACTCGACAGGGCCTTGTGGACCTTCGATGCGCAGGAGTTCATTCCTCATGTTCTCGTGCGCCAGGGCGCCTTGGTGCCGGCACGGCTCAAGCGCACACCGATCTGGCTTGTCGAGCGGGCAGAACAGGGTGCGCATCATCCCGTGCTGGTGCATCTGGGCGAGGAGCCGGCAGTAGCCTTTGAGAGCTTCAACCGCTTGATCGAGATCGTTTCGACAGATGAGGCAGAGCGCGAAACCGCCCGGCGTCGCTGGAAGCATTACGCCGGACGTGGGTACGCATTGCAACGGTTTGATGTCGCTGGAACTCCTTCATGAGCATGCCTCCAGCGCTGCGTGAAGCGTCGGCCCCGGCGTTGACGCGCCTGACCGACGCTTTGGTGCGCGAAACTCGCGCCGAGCTGGCATCGACCTTGCGAGATGTGGTCGCGCGAGCTGTGGCTCAGGAGTTATCCCGTCATCGCATTCGCTAGTTCTTTCGTTGTGAGCGGCAGACGGTCCCGAGACTCGGAGCCGTCAAACGACTCTTCGATCCACCACCTCCATTGAAACCCCTAGACCACTCTCTCATACCTACGGTTTCGAACGTCTTGGCGACCTGAGGATTCCCCGTATTGGTAAGAGTTTCATTTGGGGTATGGTGGCGCCCGTTGAGTTATCAACGCTATCACTCCACATTCCTATTCGGAGGTTTCTTCATGCAAGTGAAATTGAACGTGATCGTTGGCGCAGCGTTGATTACGCTGGGCGCTGCGGCATTCGCCCAAGACATGGTCGTCAAGATCGGCCACGTCGGTCCCACCAGCGGTGGCATTGCACACCTCGGCAAGGACAACGAGATGGGCGCTCGCATGGCCATTGATGAGTTGAACGCCAAGGGCGTGACCATCGGCGGCAAGAAGGCCAAGTTCGAACTGTTGGCCGAAGACGATGCTGGCGACCCGAAGCAGGGCACGGCGGTGGC
>JAJKJU010000264.1 GCA_021153565.1 Rhizobacter sp. | reverse complement strand
TGGCGCGGAGGCGGTCGGATTTTCCCGAACAGCCCCGACGAGAACTTCACGCAGAAGGTCAACAAGAAGATGTACCGCGCCGGCATGGCCGCCATCTTCTCGCAGCTTGCCCGCGAAGGCCGACTGGCCGTTGTAGACTCGCTGACGGTTGACTCACCGAAGACCAAGCAACTCGCCGCCAAGTTCAAGGCCATGGGCCTGACCTCGGTGCTCGTGATTGCCGATCAGGTCGACGACAACCTGCTGTTGGCTTCGCGCAACCTCGCCAACGTTCTCGTTGTCGAGCCGCGCTACGCTGATCCCCTCTCGCTCGTGCACTATAAGAAGGTGCTCCTGACGAAGGCGGCGATCGAGCAACTCAAGGAGATGCTGGGATGAGCACCCCGAAATTCAATGAGGGCCGCTTGGCCCAGGTGCTCGTGGCGCCCATCGTGTCCGAAAAGGCCACGATGATTGCCGAGACGCAGAACCAGGTGCTGTTCAAGGTCCTGCGCGACGCGACCAAGCCTGAAATCAAGGCCGCCGTTGAACTGATGTTCAAGGTCGAAGTCGCGTCGGTGCAGACCGTCACGCAAAAGGGCAAGGTCAAGCGCTTCGGGCGTTCGATCGGCCGCCGCGACCACGTCAAGAAGGCGTATGTGTCGTTGAAGGCGGGCCAAGAGCTCAATTTCTCTGGGGAGGCCGCGTAAATGGCCGTCATCAAAGTCAAACCGACCTCGCCTGGCCGCCGTGCCGTGGTGAAGGTGGTGCATGCGCACTTGCACAAGGGCAAGCCGGAAGCGTCGCTGCTCGAGCCGCAGTTCCAGCACGCCGGCCGCAACAACAACGGGCACATCACAATGCGCCACAAGGGTGGTGGTCATAAGCACCACTACCGTGTCGTCGATTTCGTCCGCAACAAGGATGGCATCCCGGCAAAGGTCGAACGCATCGAATACGACCCGAACCGCACGGCGCACATCGCGTTGGTCTGCTACGCCGATGGCGAGCGCCGCTATATAATCGCTGCGCGCGGTCTTGAAGTCGGTGCAACCATCCTGAGCGGAGCCGAAGCGCCGATCAAGGCGGGCAACACGCTGCCGATTCGCAACATCCCCGTGGGCTCGACGATCCATTGCATCGAGATGCTGCCGGGCAAGGGTGCTCAGATGGCTCGCTCGGCCGGTACTTCGGTGACGCTGCTGGCTCGCGAAGGCATCTACGCTCAGCTGCGCCTGCGCTCGGGCGAAGTGCGCAAGATCCACATCGACTGCCGCGCCACCATCGGTGAGGTTTCCAACGAAGAGCACAACCTGCGCCAGTACGGCAAGGCCGGTGCCATCCGTTGGAAGGGCATTCGCCCGACGGTTCGCGGCGTTGCCATGAATCCGGTGGATCACCCGCACGGTGGTGGTGAAGGCCGTACCGGCGAGGGTCAGGTCCCCGTGTCCCCGTGGAACACGATGACCAAAGGCTACCGCACTCGCAATAACAAGCGCACGCAGACGATGATCGTCTCGCGTCGCAAGAAGTAAGAAGGGGCTGCCACCATGACCCGTTCACTGAAAAAAGGTCCCTTCGTGGACCACCACTTGATGGCCAAGGTCGACAAGGCCGCCGCCATCAAGGACAAGAAGCCCATCAAGACCTGGTCGCGCCGCTCGACGATCCTGCCCGATTTCATCGGTCTGACGATCGCCGTGCACAACGGCAAGCAGCACGTTCCCGTCTATGTGACGGACCAGATGGTCGGCCACAAACTCGGCGAATTCGCGCTCACGCGCACGTTCAAGGGGCACCCGGCTGACAAGAAGGCCAACAAGAAGTAAGGATGACGACGATGGAAACCCGTTCAATCGTTCGCGGCGTTCGCCTCTCTGCCGACAAGGGTCGGCTGGTGGCTGACATGGTCCGCGGCAAGAAGGTGGACCAGGCGCTCAACATCCTGACGTTCACCCCCAAGAAGGCGGCCGGCATCATCAAGAAGGCTCTGGAGTCCGCGATCGCGAACGCCGAGCACAACGACGGTGCCGACATCGACGAGCTTAAGGTCAAGACGATCTTCGTTGAGCAAGGCGCTACGCTGAAGCGGTTCTCCGCACGGGCCAAGGGCCGCGGCAACCGCATCAGCAAGCCGACTTGCCACATCTTCGTGACTGTCGGGAACTGAGGAAGACCATGGGACAAAAGATTCATCCGGTTGGCTTCCGCCTTCCCGTCACGCGCAACTGGGCGTCGCGTTGGTACGCGTCGAACCAGAATTTCGCGACGATGCTCGCCGAAGACCTGAAGGTTCGTGAATACCTCAAGGCGCGCCTCAAGAGCGCTGCGGTGTCGCGCATCCTCATCGAGCGCCCCGCCAAGAACGCACGCATCACGATTTTCTCGGCGCGTCCTGGCGTTGTGATTGGCAAGAAGGGCGAGGACATCGAGAACCTCAAGGCTGAGCTGACGCGCCGTCTCGGCGTGCCGGTCGCTGTCAACATCGAAGAAGTGCGCAAGCCCGAAATCGATGCACAGCTGATCGCTGACAGCATCACCCAGCAGCTCGAGAAGCGCATCATGTTCCGCCGCGCGATGAAGCGTGCAATGCAAAACGCGATGCGCCTGGGCGCCCAGGGCATCAAGATCATGTCGTCGGGTCGTCTTAACGGCATCGAAATCGCGCGCTGCGAGTGGTATCGCGAAGGTCGCGTGCCCCTACACACGTTGAAGGCCGATATCGACTATGGCTTCTCCGAAGCCAAGACTACGTACGGCGTTATCGGCGTCAAGTGCTGGGTCTATCGTGGCGACCGTCTGGCGCATGGCGAAGCTCCTGGCGCGCAGGCACCGACGCAAGAAGAGGAGCGTCGTCCGCGCCGTCCGGCACGTCCGGGTGCACCTGGCGAGCGTCGTGGTCCTTCGGGCCCGAGCCGTGGTGGTGACCGCGATCGCGGCGCACCCCGTCCAGCTGCTGCGCCGGTCGAAGGTACGGACAAGCCGGTAGAAGCTGGTGGCGACGCGCCGAAGGGTCCGGCCGTCAAGCGTGTGCGCAAGGCCGCCGCGCCTGGCACGGGCAAAGGAGAATAAACAATGCTGCAACCCGCACGCAGAAAATATCGCAAGGAACAGAAGGGCCGCAACACTGGCATCGCGACGCGCGGTGCAAATGTGTCTTTCGGCGACTTCGGCCTCAAGGCGACCGAGCGCGGTCGTTTGACGGCGCGTCAAATCGAGGCTGCACGGCGCGCGATTTCGCGTCATGTGAAGCGCGGTGGCCGTATCTGGATCCGCATCTTCCCGGATAAGCCCATCTCGCAAAAGCCTGCCGAAGTCCGCATGGGCAATGGCAAGGGCAACCCGGAGTACTACGTGGCCGAAATCCAGCCGGGCAAGGTGCTGTACGAAATCAATGGTGTCCCCGAAGAACTCGCTCGTGAAGCATTTCTGCTGGCTGCGGCCAAGCTGCCGCTGAAGACGACCTTTGTGGCACGCCAGGTAGGCGCGTAAGCGCGCACGGAGAATCAACATGAAAGCATCTGAACTTCGCAGCAAGGACGTCGCGGGCCTGCAAAAGGAAGTCGCCGACCTGCTGAAGGCCCATTTTGGTCTACGCATGCAGAAGGCTACCCAACAGCTGACGAATCACTCGCAGCTCGGGAAGACCCGCCGTGACATTGCCCGTGCCAAGACTGTTTTGGCCCAGAAGAAAGAGGCCAGCAAATGACTGCTGCTCAAGTCGAACCCAAGGCCAAAAACACCCGCACGCTGGTGGGCAAGGTCGTCAGCGACAAGCGCGCCAAGACCGTCACGGTCCTGATCGAGCGTCGCACGAAGCACGAGCTGTATGGCAAGATCGTCGCGAAGTCGAGCAAATACCACGCCCATGACGAAAAGGGCGAGTACAGGCTGGGCGACGTCGTCGAGATCGCAGAAAGCCGGCCCATTTCGAAGACTAAGGCATGGGTCGTGACCCGCCTGGTGCAGAAGGCCGCCGAGGTTTGAGGGCGAAACGTTCCGGGCTTTTCGAGGCTTCGCACAACAAGATTGGTTCGCTGGAATCTGGCAGCCGGCCCTCACTGGCCCAGGCAAGTTCCAGTTGAGCCACCCAGAGACGGTGCTCGCGCAAGCCGCTGACTAAGTTTCGGGCTTCGGTCGTTCGGGCCGGTCTTCAGCTGCCGAACCCCTAAGACATTTGCCATTCCGGCTTGACGCGGGGCTTCATCCGGGTGATAATATAAGACTTCGCCGAAATCTGGCCGCAATGTTCATTGCGACACCGGGTTAGGCTCCGCCCAAACCGCTTCAGGAGTGCAAGCTCCAAAGAGTGACGGGCCCAAGACTGATTGCGGGTTGGCTCCATGGTGGTCATGGGGTGGCAAGCGATACAAGTTGGGGACATAGAACATGATTCAAATGCAGTCGCAACTTGATGTTGCGGACAACACGGGCGCAAAACGCGTCATGTGCATCAAGGTGCTGGGCGGCTCCAAGCGCCGCTATGCCCGTATCGGTGACGTGATCAAGGTCAGCATCAAAGAGGCTGCGCCCCGGGGTCGCGTAAAGAAGGGTGAGGTCTACAGTGCTGTCGTCGTTCGGACCGCCAAGGGGGTTCGCCGCCAGGACGGCTCGCTGGTCAAGTTCGACGGCAATGCTGCTGTCCTCCTTAACGCCAAGCTCGAGCCCATTGGTACCCGCATCTTCGGGCCGGTTACGCGTGAGTTGCGGACCGAGCGCTTCATGAAGATCGTTTCGCTGGCTCCTGAAGTTCTCTAAAGCCGCGGTTAAGGACAGGCCATGAACAAGATTCGAAAAGGCGACCAGGTCATAGTATTGACCGGGCGCGACAAGGGAAAGCGCGGCACCGTGACGCAGCGCGTCGACGAAGATCGCGTAGTCGTCGAGGGTGTCAACGTGGTCAAGAAGCACGTCAAGCCAAACCCGATGAGGGGGGCAGCCGGCGGCATCGTTGACAAGACGCTTCCGATCCATCAGTCGAACATCGCCATCTTCAATCCCGGCACCGGCAAGGCCGATCGCGTGGGCGTCAAGTTGCTGGCAGACAAGACCAAGGTCCGTGTCTTCAAGTCCAGCGGCGAAGAGATCAAGGCCTAAGAGGACATCATGGCTGAACAACAAAGCCCCCGCCTGCAAGCGATCTACCGCGAAAAGATTGTCCCCGAACTTGTCAAGAAGTTCGGCTACAAGTCGGTGATGGAAGTGCCGCGCCTGACCAAAATCACCCTCAACATGGGTGTGAGTGAAGCGGTGTCGGACAAGAAGGTCATGGACCATGCCGTCGGCGATCTGACAAAAATCGCCGGCCAGAAGCCCGTGGTCACTAAGTCCAAGAAGGCCATCGCCGGTTTTAAGATCCGCGACGGCGTTCCCATCGGCACCATGGTGACCCTGCGCGGCGTTCGCATGTACGAATTTCTCGATCGCTTCGTTACCATAGCGCTGCCTCGCGTTCGTGACTTTCGCGGCATCTCGGGTCGTTCCTTCGACGGTCGTGGTAACTACAACATCGGCGTCAAAGAACAGATCATCTTCCCAGAGATCGAGTACGACAAGGTCGATGCCCTGCGTGGTCTGAACATCAGCATCACGACTTCGGCGAAGTCGGACGATGAGTGCAAGGCGCTCCTCGCCGCCTTCAAATTCCCGTTCAAGAACTGAGGTGGCCCGTGGCTAAACTTTCCATCATCCAGCGCGAACTGAAGCGCGAGCAACTGGTCGCCAAGTTCGCCAAGAAGTACGCCGAGCTGAAGGCCGCCGCGAACGATGCGAAGAAGTCCGTTGAAGAGCGCTATGCCGCTCGTCTCGAACTCCAAAAGCTCCCGCGAAACGCCTACCCGACGCGTCAACGCAATCGTTGCGAACTGACCGGGCGCCCGCGTGGCACGTTCCGCAAGTTTGGCCTTGGTCGCAACAAGATCCGCGAACTGGCCTTCAAGGGCGACATCCCCGGTGTCGTCAAGGCCAGTTGGTAATCGGCCCGATCAGGAGATATTCGAATGAGCATGAGTGATCCTATCGCCGATATGCTGACCCGCATTCGCAACGCACAGATGGTCCATAAGTCCAGCGTCGTGATGCCGTCGTCCAAGCTGAAGGTGGCGATTGCCAAGGTCCTGAAGGACGAAGGCTACGTTGAGAACTTCGCTGTCGTCGGGGAGTCGGCTAAGCCGCAACTCGAAGTGACGCTGAAGTACTACGCCGGCAAGCCCGTGATCGAGCACATCGAGCGCGTGAGCCGACCGGGTCTTCGCATCTACAAGGGCCGCCACGACATTCCGAACGTGATGAACGGGCTGGGTGTGGCCATCGTCACCACGCCCAAGGGCGTGATGACCGACCGCAAGGCACGCCAGGCGGGTATCGGCGGCGAAGTGCTCTGCTACGTCGCCTAAGGGGAGGAAAGAAATGTCCCGCGTAGGAAAAATGCCGATCACCCTCCCGCAAGGCGTGGAAGTGTCGATCACTGCTGAGAAGATCATCGTGAAGGGCTCGATGGGATCGCTGTCGAGGCCAGTTAATTCCTTGGTGACCGTTAAGTGCGAGGGCGGCAAGCTGACCTTCGTGCCAGCCGCCGAATCGGTTGCTGCGGACGCGATGTCCGGCACGACGCGCGCGTTGGTCGCCAACATGGTAAATGGCGTGAGCAGGGGCTTCGAGAAAAAGCTGAATCTGGTGGGTGTGGGCTTCCGTGCCCAAGCCGCGGGCCAAAAGCTCAACCTGCAGATCGGTTTTTCGCACCCAGTCGCTAAAGACATGCCCGTCGGCATCACGGTGCAGACCCCGACCCAGACCGAAATTCTCATCAAGGGTGCCGACTGCCAAGTGGTCGGCCAGATCGCCGCTGAAGTTCGCGCGATTCGCCCTCCCGAGCCTTACAAGGGCAAGGGCATCCGTTATTCGGGTGAAAAGGTCACCCTCAAAGAGACGAAGAAGAAGTAAGGAGCGACGACCATGTTGAACAAGAAAGACCAGCGTATCCGCCGCTCCCGCCAGACCCGTGCCCGCATCTCGGTGCAGCGCGTGGCTCGCCTGACGGTCTTCCGAACCAACCTGCACATCTATGCCAGCGTCATTTCCGACGACGGCCAGAAGGTCCTAGCCACAGCCTCAACGGCCGAAGCCGACGTCCGAAAGGAACTAGGCGCCGCGGGCAAAGGCGGCAACGTTGCTGCCGCCAGCGTGATCGGCAAGCGCATCGCCGAATTGGCGATGGCTGCCGGCATCGAGAAGGTTGCCTTCGACCGCGCTGGATTCGCGTACCACGGCCGCGTCAAGGCGCTGGCCGAGGCCGCGCGTGAAGCCGGCTTGCAGTTCTAAGCGCGACTAGAGGAATCCGACAATGGCAAAGTTTCAACCCCGCGCGCAGACCGAAGGCAACGACGACGGTCTGAAAGAAAAGATGATCGCGGTGAACCGCGTGACCAAGGTGGTGAAGGGCGGCCGTACGCTGAGCTTCGCCGCACTGACTGTCGTTGGTGATGGCGATGGCCGCATCGGCATGGGAAAGGGCAAGGCGAAGGAGGTACCCGTTGCCGTGCAAAAGGCGATGGAATCCGCTCGCCGCAACATGGTCAAGGTTTCGCTGAAGAACGGCTCGATCCACCACAAGGTTGTCGGCGAGCACGGTGCCTCGCGCGTCCTGATGGCACCGGCCAAGCCGGGTGACGGCATTATTGCCGGCGGCCCGATGCGTGCCGTATTCGAAGTGATGGGTGTGACCGACATCGTGGCCAAGAGCCTCGGTTCGACCAACCCGTACAACTTGGTCCGCGCCACGCTGAACGCGCTGAAGGTGACTAGTACGCCTGCGGAGATCGCTGCCAAGCGCGGTCTGACGGTCGAAGAGATCCTCGGCTGAGCCGGTGGGGCTGGAGAACTGAAATGACGGACAAGAACACGGTAAAGATCAAGCTGGTCAAGAGCGTAGCCGGCACCAAGGAATCGCATCGAGCAACGGTGCGAGGTCTGGGTTTGCGCAAATTGAACAGCGAATCAACGCTGGAAGACACGCCCGCAGTGCGCGGCATGATCAACAAGGTCTCGTACCTGGTGAAGGTGCTCTAAGCGTCGCGCCGAGGAAAATATCATGGAACTCAACAGCATTAAGCCGGGCGTAGGCTCCAAGCACGTCAAGCGTCGCGTCGGTCGCGGCATCGGTTCGGGCCTGGGTAAGACGGCCGGTCGAGGCCACAAGGGCCAGAAATCCCGTTCGGGCGGCTACCATAAGGTTGGCTTTGAAGGCGGTCAGATGCCTTTGCAGCGCCGTCTTCCGAAGCGTGGATTCAAGTCGCAATCGCTTAAGTACAACGCCGAAGTGAGTTTGACCGACCTGCAGCGCCTGGCCGCAGATGAAGTCGACCTCCTCATGCTCAAGCAAGCTGGCTTAGTGGGCGAACTTGCAAAAGTGGTGAAAGTCATCAAATCGGGTGAGGTGACCAAGAAGGTCGCCCTGAAGGGCGTCGGCGCCACGGCAGGCGCCAAGGCTGCGATCGAAGCCGCTGGCGGTTCTGTGGCCTAAGCGCTCCAGTTACTTTACCCACCACAGTTCACACCTCGGAACGTACACCCAGTGGCAACCAACGCGAATCAGCTGGCCAAGAGCGGCAAGTTCGGTGACCTCCGTCGCCGCCTTGTCTTCTTGTCGCTCGCGCTCGTGGTTTATCGCATCGGGGCGCACATCCCCGTGCCGGGCATTGATCCGCACGCCCTTGAGCAGCTCTTCAATAGCAAGCCGGGCGGCATCCTGAACCTGTTCAATATGTTCTCGGGTGGGGCCTTGTCAAGATTCACGGTATTTGCGCTGGGAATCATGCCGTATATCTCCGCGTCGATCATCATGCAATTGATGACCTATGTCGTTCCGAGCCTCGAGTCGCTCAAAAAGGAAGGCGAGTCCGGGCGGCGCAAGATCACGCAATACACGCGCTACGGTACGTTGGGTCTAGCGATTTTCCAATCGCTCGGTATCGCGCTGGCACTCGAGGGCTCCGCGGGTCTGGTTCTATCCCCGGGCTTCGGCTTCCGTCTGACTGCGGTGGTGAGCTTGGTGGCCGGCACGATGTTCCTAATGTGGCTGGGTGAACAGATCACCGAGCGTGGTTTGGGCAATGGCATTTCAATTCTGATTTTTGCGGGCATTGCCTCTGGCCTGCCCAACGCGATTGGCAATTTGTTCGAGTTGATCCGCACCGGCTCTATGAGCGTGCCGATCGCCCTATTCATCTTGGCGCTGGTTGGCCTAGTGACTTTCTTCGTGGTGTTCGTCGAGCGCGGGCAGCGAAAGATACTGGTCAACTACGCCAAGCGCCAAGTGGGCAACAAGGTTTACGGCGGGCAATCGTCGCACCTGCCTCTCAAGCTGAATATGTCGGGTGTGATTCCGCCGATCTTCGCGTCGTCGATCATTTTGCTGCCCGCGACCGTGGTGGGCTGGTTCGCGACCGGCGACGGCCTGCGTTGGCTGAAGGACATTGCGAGTCTGCTCTCGCCGGGGCAGCCGATCTACGTGATGCTCTACGCCGCGGCGATCGTGTTCTTCTGCTTCTTCTACACGGCGCTGGTGTTCAACAGCCGCGAGACCGCAGACAACCTGAAGAAGAGCGGTGCGTTCATTCCGGGCATTCGTCCGGGTGAACAGACTGCAAAGCACATTGATCGCATCCTGTCGCGTTTGACGCTGGCAGGTGCTATCTACATCACAATGGTGTGCTTGTTGCCGGAATTTTTGGTTCTGAAGTACAACGTTCCGTTTTACTTCGGAGGCACGTCGCTCTTAATTATCGTCGTCGTGACGATGGATTTTTGGGCGCAGGTGCAAAGTTATGTGATGAGCCAGCAATACGAATCGCTGCTCAAGAAGGCAAATTTCAAGGCCGGTTGAGAGATCGACCAGGACACGAACGAACGGACTGACGACAGACACAGGGCATGGCCAAAGACGACGTCATTCAGATGCAAGGCGAGATTCTGGAGAATCTGCCGAATGCCACGTTTCGTGTGAAGTTGGAGAACGGGCACATTGTTCTCGGTCACATCTCCGGAAAGATGCGCATGCACTACATCCGCATCCTGCCAGGCGACAAGGTGACGGTCGAGCTGACGCCCTATGATTTAAGTCGGGCCCGCATCGTGTTCCGGGCCAAGTAAGACTCTCGGAACACGACGTACATTTTGAACAGGAAGCGGCCTGACAAAGGCTTAGGAGAAGAGCATGAAAGTTGCAGCATCGGTCAAGAAGATGTGCCGGAATTGCAAGATCATCCGTCGCAAGGGTGTCGTGCGCGTGATCTGCACCGATCCGCGTCACAAGCAGCGCCAGGGCTGATCTACGGTCTGTCGACAGAGAATTAGGAACGCACATGGCACGCATTGCTGGTATCAACATTCCGCCCCATAAGCACGCCGAGATCGGCTTGACTGCCATCTATGGCATCGGTCGAACGACCGCGCAGAAGATCTGTGAAGCGAGCGGGGTTCCCTTCGAACGTAAGATCAAGGATCTGACCGACGCAGATCTGGAAAAGATCCGCGAGGAAATTGGACGCCTGACGATCGAAGGCGACCTGCGTCGTGAAATGTCGATCAACATCAAACGTCTGATGGACCTAGGCTGTTATCGCGGCTTCCGTCATCGCCGCGGCCTGCCGGTTCGCGGTCAGCGCACTCGTACGAACGCCCGCACTCGCAAAGGTCCGCGCAAGTCGGGTGCCATGGTCAAGAAGTGACCGGTCGTCAATTCTTCAAGAAGTGATCGAGCGATCCGCACCGGCAAAAGATTGAGAGAAGGTCAACATGGCTAAAGCACCGAACACCGCCGCACAGCGCGTGCGTAAGAAGGTCCGCAAGAACGTTGCAGATGGTATCGCGCACGTTCACGCGTCGTTCAACAACACCATCATCACGATCACTGATCGTCAGGGCGGCGCGCTGTCCTGGGCTTCGAGCGGTGGTCAAGGTTTTAAGGGCTCGCGTAAGAGCACGCCGTTCGCTGCCCAGGTGGCTGCCGAAGTGGCGGGGCGCGCGGCTCAAGAGCAGGGCATCAAGAACCTAGATGTGCGAATCAAGGGCCCTGGGCCGGGCCGTGAATCGTCGGTTCGTGCGCTGGCCTCGCTGGGTATTCGAATCAACTCGATCTCGGATGTGACGCCGGTTCCGCACAACGGTTGCCGCCCGCAAAAACGCCGTCGCATCTAAGCGTGCGTGTCCCACCGTCGGCGACGTTGCCTAGCGGCCACCCCCCGACTTAGTACTGAGGCCGGAAGATTCTGTTGATGATCCGGCCTTGTTGAAGACCACTGTCTGAGCGCCTAAAAACAACACTCGCCAGACTCACGCAGGCGGATGAGCCAGCGTCAGATGACATAAGGAAGCAACGTGGCACGTTATCTTGGGCCTAAGGCCAAACTTTCCCGCCGTGAAGGCACCGATCTGTTCCTGAAGAGCGCTCGCCGGGCCATCAGTGAGAAGGCCAAGTTCGACAGCAAGCCCGGCCAGCATTGCCGCACCTCCGGTTCGCGCACCAGCGACTTCGGACTGCAACTGCGCGAAAAGCAGAAGGTTAAACGCATGTACGGCGTGCTGGAACGCCAGTTTCGCCGCTATTTCGCCGAAGCCTAGCGCCGCAAGGGCAACACTGGGGCGAACCTGCTGATGCTGCTCGAGTCGCGCCTGGACAACGTTGTCTACCGCATGGGCTTCGGCTCGACCCGTGCGGAAGCGCGTCAGCTCGTTTCGCACAAGTCGATCACCGTCAATGGTGAAGTTGTTAACATCGCGTCCTACCTCGTGAAGGTCGGCGACACAGTCGCCGTTCGCGAAAAGGCGAAGAAGCAACTGCGCATCACCGACGCCGTCAAGCTGGCCGAGTCGATCGGCATGGCGGGTTGGGTGCAGGTTGACGTAGCTAAACTCGAAGGCGTCTTCAAAAAGACCCCGGACCGTGACGAATTCGGAGCCGACATCAAGGAGGCGCTGATCGTCGAGCTGTACTCGCGCTAATCCTTCTGCTGTGAGCGCAATGGACGGCGCTCACCCCCTCTCGTTGTGCCGTGCCGGGCATACAGCGAGAGACACAACGCCCGGCACTGTCCGTCAGCCTTATCGGTGTAACGAGCCGAGGGTATTGAGAGGAACTGGACTCAATGCAAACCAATCTGCTGAAACCCAAAGCCATTCACGTCGAGCCGCTCGGTCAGAACCGCGCCAAGGTCACCCTCGAGCCATTCGAGCGTGGCTATGGTCACACGCTGGGCAATGCCCTGCGCCGCGTGCTGCTGTCGTCGATGGTGGGTTACGCGCCGACCGAAGTAACGATCGCGGGCGTGCTGCACGAGTACTCAACCGTTGACGGTGTGCAAGAAGACGTCGTTCACATCATGTTGAATCTCAAAGGCGTGGTGTTTCGCCTACATAACCGCGACGAAGTGACGTTGGTTCTGCGCAAGGAAGGCGAAGGCCCCGTCACTGCCGGCGATATTCAGACGCCGCATGATGTTGAAATCATCAACCCTGACCATGTCATTGCCCATCTGTCACAAGGTGGCAAGCTCGACATGCAGATCAAGGTCGAAAAGGGGCGCGGCTATGTGCCGGGCAACCTGCGTCGCTTCGGCGACGAGCCGACGAAGTCGATTGGACGCATCGTGCTTGACGCATCGTTCTCACCGGTGGCTCGTGTGAGCTATATCGTCGAAAGCGCCCGTGTGGAGCAGCGCACCGATCTCGACAAGTTGGTCATGGAGATCGTTACCAACGGCGCGATTTCGCCCGAAGAGGCCATCCGTGCTTCGGCCAAGATTCTCGTCGAGCAGCTTGCCGTGTTCGCACAGCTCGAGGGTCAAGTTGGTGACATTTTCGACGCGCCGGCTGCACAGCGCAGCACGCAGTTCGATCCGATCCTGCTGCGTCCGGTTGACGAGCTAGAGCTGACGGTGCGTTCTGCCAACTGCTTGAAGGCAGAAAACATCTATTACATCGGCGACCTGATCCAGCGCACCGAGACTGAGCTTTTGAAGACTCCGAATCTGGGTCGTAAGTCGCTCAACGAAATCAAGGAAGTACTGGCTTCGCGCGGACTCACGCTTGGCGCTCGCCTGGAAAACTGGCCCCCGCAAGGCCTGGACAAGCGTTGATTGAGATATGCCGTTCGCCTGCGAAAATCTCGAAGCGAACGGTAGTTTGAAGAGGGCTGAAATCTGGCCCGGTGCACCCGACAGTACCTGATACGGCTGCCGGTTCTATACAGAGAAAGGACAGCACCATGCGTCACCGTCACGGACTTCGTAAACTGAACCGCACGAGCGAGCACCGCCAAGCGATGCTGCGCAACATGTGCAATTCGCTGATCACGCACGAGGCAATCAAGACTACGCTCCCCAAGGCCAAGGAACTGCGCCGCGTTGTCGAGCCACTCATCACGCTCGCCAAAGAACCGACGCTTGCTAACCATCGTCTGGCATTCGACCGCACCCGCGATCGCGATGTTGTGAAAAAGCTCTTCGGCGAATTGGGCTCGCGCTATGCGGCGCGTCCGGGGGGCTATACGCGGATCCTGAAGATGGGTTTTCGCATCGGCGACAACGCCCCGATGGCATTCGTTGAACTGGTCGATCGCCCTGAGATAGCTGCGTCGGAAGAAGGTGACAAGGCCGAGTAAGCGCTCCAAACAGCCCTCGCGATCCTGTTTCGATGCGGCATAGAGTCAACGTGGAAACAACCCACCGCGGGAGTATCGGCACCTGCTGGCCGGACGCAGGGCGAGGTGAAGTTGTGAGGGGTCAGGCGGCGGGGTGCAGCAAGCTCGGTGATGAAGCTGTGCTAGCCCGAGCGTTTACGGCCACCGCGACCTAAGTGTCCGCCCTGCTTGAACTTTTCGTTCGAAGGGTGTGGGGCTACTGGGTACAAGCCGGGTTTAAGCCGAGTAGTTCGAATGCCTTGGTCTGAAGCTGCGTAGGCCGCGTGGTGAGGACGATCTTGGCGTCGGGGTTCAGCTGGGTGTAGGTGATGTTGTAGGCCAGCGTGCCGAGGTCTTTGAGCAGGGTTCTGAAGCTGCGCAGAGGCAGTCCGTCATCGGCGTGTTTGCTCGCGTCCTTGGCCTTGGCGTGCTCGGAGCGCACCGCCTTGACCACCGGCCAGGCCCGAGTGTCGCTCGCCTCAGCGAGATGCTCGTCGTCGAAGAGCATCGGCTTCAAGCGTCCTGCGCATCTGCCACTCCACGTAGTAGGCGAGCATGCACAGGAAGACGGTAAGCGTGCAGCCGTGGCATCTTGCGAGAAGAAGCTGACGATGGACGCGTTGTTCATCAAGGCGGCGCAGGGCTCGTCCATGATCAGCACGCGGGCATTGAAGTACAGCGCGCGCGGAGATCGCCACCACCTGCCGCTGACCACCCGACAGCGAGCGCACCGGGACGTGCAAGTTGTGCAAGTTCGGTTTGAGCCGCTTGAAGACAGCGCGCGCCACCGCCTCCATCGCATCGTCGTCCAGCGTGCCGAAGCACGTGAGCAGCTCGCGGCCCAGGAAGAGATTGGTAACGGCGTCCAGGTTGTCCGCGAGTGCGCGCGTCTGGTAAATGGTTTCGATGCCCAGGGCCTGTGCCTGCGCCGGGCTGCGAATGTCCACGGCGCGGCAGTCGGCACGGATCTCGCCCGCGTCTTGCGCGTAGGCGCCGGCCAAGATTTTCATCAGCGTGGACTTGCCGGCGCCGTGGTGGCCCAGCAGCGCGAGCACCTCGCCCGCGTGTACCGAAAGGCTCACAGCCTCGACCGCAGATGCCACCGAAGGCCTTGCTGATCCCGTGCATCGAGACAAGTGCCGTGCTCATTGGGTAACCTCCGCGCTGCGGGCGAGGTGCGAGCCTTCGGGCGACCGGGCGTCGCTCATGCCACTCGTTCCCCAGTGGCGCGCCGGAACAGCACGTCGAACACCACGGCGACGATCAATACCTGGCCGACGATGACCATGCGCCAGCCGATCGCCACGTCGAGCAGCAGGAGGCCTCCTTCGAGAAACTGGATCACCAGTGCGCCGAGGACTGTGCCCAGCACGCTGCGGCTGCCACCGGAGAGCGCCACGCCGCCGATTACCGCCGCGGCGATCAGGTAGAGCTCCTGGTTTGTGCCGAGCGAATTGCTGCCGGCATTCAGCCGCGCGACCGCGACGATGGCTGCCACGGTGACAACCACGGACAGCAGCAGGAAGAGCTGCAGCATTTACTCGGCGAACGGGGATGCCGATGAGCAGCGCTGCCTCGGGGTTGCCGCCGATCGCATAAAACGTAGCGTCCGAAGCGTGTGCGCTTGACGATGAACGACACGACCACGACCACGACCACCGCGGCCCAGATCAGCACCGGCACAGGGATGCCCTGGCCCTGCGGGCGGTCCCCGATGCGGTATGTGCTCATCGCCGCCGCGAAGCCGATCGCCGCGACACAGAACAACCCGGTCGCGGTCACGTCGAACCAAAGCGGCCGTGGTGCCAGCCCGTGGGCTTGCTGCCGGCGCCTGCGCTGCCACGTGCGCCACAACAGCCACGCCGACACTGCCAGCGCAAGCAGCATGCTCGCAACCGGCCCGATTGCTTCATCGAGCCCGCCGCCGAGCATCAGGAAGAACGAGTCGGTGATGGGCTGCGTCTTGCCCGAGGCCACGAGAAATGCAGCGCGCAGCGACATCAGTCCGCCAGTCCGCCCAGCGTGACGACGAACGACGCCACGCCGAGCCCAGCGACGACCCCCCTGATGGCCACCCAAACTCCCCCACCCATGTCCACCTCAAAATCCCCCACCCTGACCGTGCTTCGATGAGGCGCTGATCAGGTCGGCAAGGCCGGCT
>JAJKJU010000263.1 GCA_021153565.1 Rhizobacter sp. | reverse complement strand
TCTGCGCCTTGCCGGACGAGCGATTGCGCCCGGCCGCGCCGCTCAAGTCGGCGGATACGGGCATCTGGTCGAGCGGCAGGAGGGCTGACACGGTGAGCGTGGTGAAAAATCGGGATTGCATCTATTCTATGGACATTAGAAGACTTATGTCCATTGACTATCTTCAAAATCAATAAATGCAACGTATTACGTCGTAATATCAATCCTCATAGCCATCCGGGAGCGCGCATGTCCGACACCGTAGCCGCCGAAGACCACCGCCTGCAGGCTGAAATCGATGCCCTGCGCGGGCGCAGCGCCGACACACAGGAGCTGTACCGCGAGGTGTGCGTGCTGCTGTTCTTCCGGCACGGCATCACGCCCACGGCCAACAAGCTGTACCAGCTCGTGCGCAAGGGCAGCATGAGCGCACCGGCCGAGGCGCTGGCCAAGTTCTGGGCGACGCTGCGCGACAAGAGCCGCGTGCGCATCGAGCACCCCGATCTGCCAGAGGAACTGCGCGACGCCGCCGGCGAAGCGATCAGCGCCCTGTGGCAGCGTGCGCAGGCGCTTGCCCAGGACAGCTTGACGGCCCTGCGCGGTGAAGCCCAGGCCGCCGTGCTGACGGCCAAGGCCGAAGTCGAGGCCGCATTGGCGAAAGCGCAAAGCGCGGACGAATCGCTCGAGTGCGTTCGTCAGGATCTGGTCGACACCGACGCGACCCGACAGCAACTCGAGCAGGACCTCGCTCGCGAGCAAGGCCTGCGGTCAGCACTGGAACGGCAACTCGGCGACGGCGCTCTCCAACGCCAAGAACTGCAGCGCGCGCTGGAAGAGTCACGGCAAGCCTTCGAGCGACAGATGGAAGAGCAACGCGCCACTGCACGCACCGCCGAAGAGCGGCATCAGGCCGATCTGCGGCGAGCTCTGCTGGACGTCGACCGCGAACGCTCGGCCGCGGCCAAATTGCAGAAGGAGGTAGAGCAGGCTCGCCGCTCGACCGGCGAGCAAGCAGACCAGCATCGGGCGCAGGTCGGCGAGTTGCAGCATGAGCTTGGGCAACTGCGGCAAAAGCTGAGCGCAGCGGAGGCCACTTCGGCCGAGGCGCGAGGCGCTGGCGAAGCTCTGCGCGCTCAGCTTGAGAAGCGGCTGGAGGCCAGGCCGACGCGCAAGGCTGTCGCACGCAAGTGAACGGTGAAGGTCAACATGGCGCTTATGCCGTTTAACCGACCATTTCCATCCTGCTTATGCCCTCATCGCTTAACTGCACTTTCTGTTCCGTTGCTCCCCAGACCCCAAGTGTGCGTGCTGCTGTTTTTCCGACACGGCATCACGCCCACGGCCAACAAGCTGTACCAGCTCGTGCGCAAAGGCAGCATGAGCGCGCCGGCCGAAGCGCTGACGCGCTTCTGGTCGACGCTGCGCGAGAAGAGCCGTGTACGCATCGAGCATCCCGACCTGCCCGAAGAACTGCGCGACGCCGCCGGCGAGGCGATCGGCGCCCTGTGGCAACGCGCACAGGCGCTCGCCCAGGACAGCCTCGCGGCCCTGCGCGACGAAGCCCAAGCCGCGGTGCTGACGGCAAAGACCGAGGCCGAGGCTGCGTTGGCGAAAGCGCAGAGCGCTACCGAATTGCTTGAACGTATCCGACAGAACCTGGCCGCCACGGACGTGGCCCGACAGCAACTCGAACAGGACCTCGCTCGCGAGCAAGGACTCAGGTCCGCGCTGGAACGTCAACTCGGCGATGGCGCTCTCCAGCGCCAGGAACTGCAGCGCGCGCTGGACGAGTCGCGGCAAGCCTTCGAGCGGCAGATGGAAGAGCAACGCACTGCCGGACGTACCGCTGAGGAGCGGCATCAGGCCGACCTGCGGCGGGCGCTGCTGGATGTCGACCGCGAACGCTCGGCCGCGACCAAGGTGCAGAAGGAGGTTGACCAAGCTCGGCGCTCGAGCGCCGAGCAGGCAGACCAGCATCGCACGCAGGTCGCCGCGTTGCAGCTCGAGCTCGGGCAACTGCGGCAACGACTGAGCGCGGCGGAGGCCGCCCTGTCCGAGGCGCGCGGCGCTGGCGACGCACTGCGTGCTCAGTTGGGGAAGCGGCTGGAGGGACCGCCTCGTCGGGCCACGGTCGCTCGCAAGTGAAGCAGCACATCCCCGCCCAGCGCGAACAATGCCGCCTCCCGGGGCTAATTGTGCAGTTTCGGGGGATGGGCAGAAATAGCCAAGTCTGTGTGGATGAGCCGCCGCAGGTCCTGCACCGTCTTTGCCGGGTCAAGATTCGGCATCACATTGCGCAGGTGCGGATTCCAGATCCGGGTATCGAAACGGCCTGTGAACATCTTCTGCCAGAAGACCATCTTGAGTTCGGCGATGACCTTGCCGGTACTTGGTTGACGCGCCCGTGCGCGCCACAGCTCACGACGCGGGTTGAATCCGACACCCGGATTTGGAAGGCTGTTCTCGAAGACAGACGACCAGGGCCATTGCGCGCCGTATACCGTGGTGAGGGCTTCAGAGACCGCGTTGCGGAATCACCACCTCGCACATGTGCAGCGGAGCAAGCATAGCCGCCGAAACTTGCGCGTTCCAGGCGTAGAGCGCCAGTGCCCCTGGTAGGACTGGGCGTCGGGGCAATGATCTCCGCCTCGAAGGTGCCGAGGCGCGCTGCCGAAAGCGTCGCTTTGATCGCTTGATCTGGTGAGAAGATTGACCCCATTTTCCACGAGCCTTATACTTGATGTACTAGCCACTAGGACTCGCGGGCGCAAGCCTCCCCCTAGGGACATACGATAGAAAAGAAAAGCCCACTTCGGTGGGCTTTTCCCATTCTAGGCACGCGCTTTGTGTAGGCCAGCTGAACGCTAAATCACGATGCGTTCCACTTCGTCCAAGTTGACTTGGTCGGTTCGGCGGTCGTAGAGCCCCGTGGTGCGCGCCGACTCGTGGTTGGCCATCTGTTGTGCGATCTCGAGCTTACCGCCGTTGCGCAGGTACTCGGTGATGCCGGTGGCGCGGAAGCTGTCGCAGCCAATGCTCGTGTGGATGTTGGCGGCCTCTGCTCGCCGGCCTACCATCCTAAAAACGTCGGCCTGGGCCATGGGCGTTTCTGACAGCCGGCCGGTGCGACCGGCGGCAGACTGGAACAGGTAGCCCTTCGCGCCGGCGAGCTGGGCACCATCAATGTACTCGTGCAGTCAGGCCTCCAGGTTGTGATGGCATGGCATCTCGTGCTGCTTGCCGCACTTTTCATGCAGCCGCACCCAGGTCCGCCGCCCCTGGATGTAGACATCCTCGACGCGCATCTTGATCGCCGCGCCGACGCGCGCGAACGTGTAGACCATCAGGCCGATGAGCGCGCGGTCACGCAGGCCGATGGCGGTCAAAGAGCATGCGAAGCGCGGCCAGGCGCTGCTTCACCGAGGGCGCCGCAATCTGCAGGCCCTCGATGTAGGCCGCCACATGCACCGGCTGGACCTGGCGCACATCGGCGATGCCGTGCAGCTCGCAACGGGTGGAAGCCGATCTGGTCGAATTTCAGCGCCCGCAGCAGGCCGATGCCGTCACTGTCGAACGAGGCGATCCAGGCCTGCAGACTACCTGGGCGATCTGAAGCCGCTGATCGACGCTGCCGCGGCGTCTGCCGGCGTCGGCCCGTCCACGTGGCTGCGCGATCTGGCGCGACGCGAGCTCGCCAACGGTGCAGCGTCTGAGCCGGCCTCCAAGGACGCAGGCGCTGCCGTTCTATCGCGCCTGGCTGGACCGGGATCTGGTGGCCAAGCTCGACGAGCGGCGCCGGCGAGACGGCTTTCGTTCGCGAGCCGCCTTGTTGCGGGCGGTGATCGAAGGCGTGGGCGTGACGGGCGACACGGCTGAGCGCGATGTCAGCACGGGCCAAGACGGCACAAGCCCAGGCGAAGGCCCATCACTTCAGGATGCTGTGCTTGCCCTTGGAGATTCGAACCAGAAACTCGTGGCAATCGGCCGCAACGTCGAGCAAATCGCCAAATCGATTCGCGCCTCATCCGGCGGCGCGAAGGTAGTGGAGAAACTGATGCTTGAGCGCAGCGTCAGCGAAATTTCAGAGCATGTAGAAGTCGCCTCAAAATTACTCGGAAAGCTGCGTCCGATGCTCAAGCGAAAGAGCGGCGTCTCCAATTCATCGGAGTTATCCAAAGCGTCAGCGGAAGCTACATCGAGGACGAGTCACGCCGACGTGAGGCGTTCAACGTCATGCTGTCGATGCCGGCAGGTTCATCGTTTTGAAGATCCTTGATCTCTTGCGCCCCTGAGATCTTGTTGCCGTTCTCGTCTTCGAGTTCGAGGGTTTGTCCACGACCGCCGACCTCCGGTTTGCCCTGCCGACTGATGTAGCGCATGTGGGCGGCGATGGCCTTCATGCCGGTGCCGCCTCCGGTGATCTTGACCACCACTTTGCTTTGCACCTGGGCTCACGGCATGGCGAACCCGGTTACGGACCTCGCTCGCGCTGAGAAGGGCCCCTCCCGCCATGCCGAGTGATTTACCACCTTGTTTCTTGGCTTTCTTCGGCATCCCGTAGAAAAGCCGTGTTCCCCATTCGCGCAGCATTCCGTCGTTATTGGATTCGCTCACTCCCGAGGCCGTGCGCGACGCCGCTCGTGACTTCGCACGCGAGACATTCAGCGGCCACAAGTATGTTTTCGTACTCCACGAAGACACTGACTCTCCTCACGTTCACTTGGCAGTGAAGGCCGAACGCTGGGACGGGATTCGATTGCATCCTGGGCCGGCAGAGCTGCAGCGGTGGCGCGAGCGATTTGCAGCGCGACTGCAAGACCGCGGTGTCAACGCCATCTCCACGCGTGCCGCCTCGCGCGGACAAAGGAAGGCGCCCGAGCGTTTGTGGCGGGTCAAGGCCGCAGGCAAGGTGCGCGTGCCCAGGCCGAGCGAACGCAGTCCTGAGTCCGTGGCAAGGCATCGCGCCGAAGCGCTGGAGAGTTGGAAGAACGTGGCGTTGGCCTTGGCGAAGTCATCCGACCCAAGCGATCGGAATCTTGCCGCGGACGTCGTTCGCTATGTCGACAAGCATTTCGGTGATGGACGCGTGCCTGATCGTGTTCCGCCAAGGCCTGATCGACGCGGTCCGGACATCGAACGCGGATGACGCGGCGGTATCCGATTTGTTCGATGTCCGACAGGCGCAACTTGGGGGGGGGGCTTTGGACTGCGCGGCCCTTCAGGTCGGAACGAAGGGGCCATCGCACAGCTGCCCGCTGATGGGGCACCAGACGCAAAGCGAGAGCTGGCACGGCTTAGGGGCGCTACCGCTACCGTTGTTCACAAGGTTGTCCACCGTGAAGGTGGACAACCTCTCTCGGTGTTGTTGGCGGCGGCGTGGTACCTGACGAACCAGAAGCAAGTCGCACCCTCAATGTCTTAAAACCAAGCTCATGCGCGGATATTAAGACACTTCTCGAAACTGCGCGGTTTTGGACCGCTTGATTTCTCAAGCGAAATCAACAGCTTACGCGCGAGTGTCTGAAAAACAGCCTTTTCAGACACTCATAGGTCGGCGCCGCTCAACGGCGCCACCTCGAAGGATCAGAATGACAGTTTGTGCCATTTACTGCCATTCGTGGCATGGTGGCGAGTAACGAAGGTGCCCTATGCAGAGCATGAACATTTCGCTGCCTGACCCTACTCAAGCAGTACGTCGATGGCCAGATTTCGACCGGGCGCTACAGCAGCGCCAGTGAGTACGTGCGCGAGCTCATCCGCGCCGACGAGAAGCGCAAGGCCGAAGAACAGCTCGAAGCCAAGCTCCTGGAAGGCCTGAATGGCGCCGAAAGTGCGCTGACGCCGGCCGACTGGAGCGCCATCCGAAAGGAAGCCCTGGCCAAGGTCGAAGCGCGAAAGCAAGCGGGCTGATGCCAGCGGTCAGCAAGCGCGAGGCGGCACGGCTGGCGCAAACATCAAATGGAGAGTCTTGCCCGGCGCGTTTCACAACTTGCATGGCAGTACCCAGCAGACCTGTTTGGGCGCAGGGCGTTGACCGCGAAATATTGTTCTGTGTTCCTGACCGACGTAAAGGGTGGCGGTCTTGGTGAGGCGCGAGACTACAAATCTGGTGTGGCTATCAATGGCTTTGCCGAATGGAACAAAGCGTTTGCGGATTGCAATAGTCATGGGTTCACGGTCGCTGCAAATGGTGGCGGCCAAAGACCAAGCCGTCAAAGAAGTCATCGACTTCGTGAAAGGTCCTTTGACATGAAACACATCGTTCTAGCAATAGCCCTCGCGGCCTCCTTCACTTCGGCAGCAAGTGCTGCACCGCTGACCGACCTGAGCGGTGGACAGACTGGACGGATTGAGTTCATCTCGATCACGCCATTGAGCATGTGGTCATATGCCAGGCGCAACATGACGGGCACTAAGCAGGTGGTCGTATATGGTGACTTGCTGATGCCAAAGAACACCACTGGCAAAGTACCTGCCTTGGTATTGAGCCACGGAAGCAGCGGCGTTAGCCCCTATGCTTATGAAGTATGGGCGCGGCAAATGAATGCTGCAGGCGTTGCGGTATTATAGTTGTCCCATCCCGTGTGATCATGTGCCAATCCGCAGCTGGCCGCTGTTCCGAGCCAGAGACCTTTTGCGGGGTGTTATCGAAGCCTTCCAACACGAG